>NZ_JBFTPS010000075.1:0-26318 GCF_056398605.1 Variovorax sp. 01T432 | reverse complement strand
GTCCGGTGGTGTTCGCGGACGGCGGCTCCTGCCCGCAACCCAACGGTTGCGCGGTGCAGCCGACGGGCTCGACCGCCATCGAGTACGGCGGCGCCCTGGCCCTGCCGGGCAAGCCGTTCCAGCTCTCGACGGCCAACGTGCCCTGAGGCCGCAGTCGCTGTAAGGCGTGAGTGAAACGGCCCGCTTCGTGCGGGCCGTTTTTTTTCGTCCGGATCAGGCGCCCGGCGGGCCCTTGAGTTCCACGACATTGCCTTCCGGGTCGGCAATGTAGATGGAGGGTCCCTCGCCCTCCGCGCCGTAGCGGGTGGCGGCTTCGCCCGCCTCGACCTTGTTCTGCGCCATGTGACGCCTGATGTCGACCTCGTCGAAAGGCTCGACGCGGAAGCAGAAGTGGTCGAGGTTGCGGCCTTCCTTCCCGGGCGGTGCGCCACCGGCTCGGCCGAGGGGACCGTCCACGGGCACCAGATCGATCAGAGAGCGCCCGGCGCGAAGCTGCACCAGGCCGATGGCGTCCTGCCTGCGTTCGACCGTGCAGCCGAGCACATCACGGTAGAAGGCCAGCATGCGGTCAAGATCGATGACGCGCAGGACAAGGTGGTCGATTTCGCGGATCTGGATCATGGCGCGCAAGGCCTCCTTCGATCGGACGTGGACATGCTGCCGGAAAGTGTAGAACCTCCCGGCGCCAGGGACGAGGAGCCGCATCGGAGCGACTTCCCTGCCCACGCAGCAATGGGACAATCCTCGTCATGACAAGCTCCAGCTCCGCCGACTCCCTCACGATCACCCGCCCCGACGATTGGCACCTGCATGTCCGCGACGGCGCCGCGCTCGAAGCCGTGGTGCCGCATTCGGCCCGCCAGTTCGCCCGCGCGCTGATCATGCCCAACCTGCGCCCGCCGGTCACCACCACCGGCCAGGCCATCGACTACCGCGAGCGCATTCGCGCCGCCGTGCCGGCCGGCCTGCGGTTCGAGCCGGTGATGTCGCTCTACCTCACCGACAACCTGCCCGCCGAGGAGATCGAGCCCGCCGCCGCCGCGGGCGTGCGCGCGCTCAAGCTCTACCCCGCCGGCGCCACCACCAACAGCGACGCCGGCGTCACCGACATCCGCAACACCTACGCCACGCTGGAGGCGATGCAGAAGCATGGCCTGCTGCTGCTCGTGCATGGCGAGGTGACCGATCCGGCGGTCGACCTCTTCGACCGCGAGGCCGTGTTCATCGATCGCGTGATGATCCCGCTGCGCCGCGACTTCCCCGAACTCAAGGTGGTGTTCGAGCACCTGACGACCCGGGAGGGCGCCCAGTACGTGCGCGACGCCGACCGCTTCACGGCCGCCACCATCACCGCTCACCACCTGCTCTACAACCGCAACGCCATCTTCGCCGGCGGTATCCGCCCGCACTACTACTGCCTGCCGGTGCTCAAGCGCGAGACGCACCGCGTGGCGCTGGTCGAAGCCGCCACCAGCGGCAGCGACCGCTTCTTCCTCGGCACCGACAGCGCACCGCATCCCGCCCACCTCAAGGAGCACGCGCTGGGCTGCGCCGGCTGCTACACCGCGCTCACAGCGCTGGAGCTGTACGCCGAGGCATTCGACAACGCCGGCGCGCTCGACAAGCTCGAAGCCTTCGCGAGCTTCCACGGCGCCGATTTCTACGGCTTGCCTCGAAACACCGGCACGGTGACACTGCGGCGCGAGAGCTGGACAGTGCCGGAGACCGTGCCCTATGGCGAAGCGATCCTCAAACCCTTGCGCGGCGGTGAAACCGTCGCATGGAAACTCACATGACCCCCACTCCGTGCGTGATGCTGCTGATCGACGCCGACAACGTCTCGGCCGATGTGATCGAGCAGGCCCTGCAACGCACGATGCAGGAGCATGGCGCGGTACACGTGCGCCGTGCCTACTGCAATGCCGAGACGGCGATGAAGCAGCAGGCCTTGTTCAAGCGGCTGTCGGTACGGCCGATGGTCAACCTGTCGGCCGGCAAGAACAGCACCGACATCGCGCTCGCGGTCGACGCCATGGATCTCATGATCTCCGAGCGGCCGGACATCGTCGTGCTGGTGTCTTCCGACTCCGACTTCGCGCCGCTCGTGATCCGCCTGCGCGAGAAGGGCTGCCGCGTGTGCGGCATCGGTCAGCGAGGCAAGACGGGCGAGGACACCGTTGCGGTCTACGACAGCTTTGTCGATCTTCAGCATCATTCCGCGAAGGCCGCGGTCGAACCCGCGCCCAAGTCGGCCGCCAAGGTGGCCGCCAAGCGCGCCGCGCGCGCGCCCCGGCGCACGAAGGCCGAGCCTGCCGTCGCGCCCGCGCCGCGTGCGCCCGTGCTGCCGGACGACGCCATGCGCATCCTCGAAGCGATTCCCGAACTCACCGCCGGGGGCAAGGTCGAGCTGAACCACGCGGCCGAAGGGCTGCGCGCCGCGCAGCTGCTGGGCAGGAGTGCAAGCTCCCCGAAGCTCTTCAAGAAATACCCCGAGCTGTTCCTGCTGACGCCGGAGAAGACACCGAACAAGGTGCAGTACGTCGGCCCCATGGCGTCGTGAGCTCCGTCGGGCCGCTGGGGTCCATCGACACGGCAAGGCCTTGGCTTGCCCCGTATACGGACGGGGCGGCGAAGGCCGGCGCGGCGCTCGCGCGAGGCTCGAGCGTGGCGCGCGCCTTGTCGGGCGAGTTCCCGCTCGGGGATCCGCGCACCGGCACGCCGAGTTTCGTTCCGGCGCAGCGCATGCCGGCAGGCGAGGCCTATGAGGCCTTCATCTATCGCACCGGCTGCGTTCCTAGCCGCGACAACCTCCACGATCTCTTCAACGGATTCGTCTGGCTGCGCTTTCCTCGGGCCAAGCGGCGTCTCAACGAGCTGCAGGCCGCGGAGATCGCGCGCGCCGGGGTCGGCGCGACGCGCGGGCCGCTGCGCGATGCTCTCACGCTCTTCGACGAGAACGGCGCCGTCCTCGATGCGCCGGCCGCGTTGTGGGAGGCGCTTTTCGCGCGCGACTGGCAGCGCCTCTTCGTCACCGAGCGCGCGCTGTGGCGCGACGCGCGCTTGCTCGTGTTCGGCCACGCCCTGCTCGAGAAGCTGGCGGCACCGCGCAAGGCGGCCACCGCGCACGTGCTGTGCGCGCCAGATTCGGGCCGGGGCCGGTCGATCGCGGTCGACGACGCCGCCATCGCGCGCGCGCTGAACCCGGCGCACCTCGCCACCAAGCCCTTCGCGCCGCTGCCTGTGCTCGGCGTTCCAGGGTGGTGGCCGCCGAACGAAGCGCCAGCTTTCTACGCCGACGCGGAAGTCTTCAGGCCGCCACGGCCGGCGCCGGATTGACGGCGTCGAGGGACGGGCCGTCCACGAACACGTCCGCATGGAAGCGGCTCGCCTCCAGGCCGCAGCGCCGCACGGCCATGTCGCGCAGCGCGTTGACCATGCCGGGCGAGCCGCAGCAGTAGAGCTCGTGTCCGGCCAGCGCGGGGCAGTGCGCCGCGAGCGCTTCGTCCACCCGGCCGGCGAAGGCGTCGTCGCCCGCTTCCTCGCTCAGTGCGGCGATGAAGCGAAAGCCCGGCCATTGCTTCTGCCACTTCGCCACCGCCGCGCGCATGTAGATGCCGTCCGAGCGCCGCGCGCCCCAGACCAGCGTGATGGGCCGTTCGACGCGGCGCCTCGCCATGTCGTCGATGATCGACTTGACGGGTGCGAAGCCGGTGCCCCCGGCCACGAACACGATCGGGCGGGTCGATGAGGCGTCCAGCGCCACGGCGCCGAAGGGCAGTTCGATGTCCAGCAGCTCGCCCTGCCGCAGGCAGGGCACGCGGGCGCTGAAGGCGCCGCCCGGCACGTGTCGGATGTGCAGCGTCACCGCGTCGCTTTCGTGCGGCGCGTTGGCCATCGAGTAGCAGCGCGTACTGCCGTCGCCCACGTCGAGCTGGAGATACTGTCCGGCGTGAAACCTGGCGCGCTGACCGGCGGGCAGGCGCAGTTGCAGCACCGAGACGTCGGGTGCCGCGAGCTCGTTGCGAAAGACCTTGGCCTTGAAGCGCTTGCGTGCGCTCGGGTCCACCCGATGCCAGGAGACCGGCGCGATCGCCAGGTCCGTGCGCGGCGCGCACATGCACAAGAGCACCTGGTCCGGCAGGCAGCTTTCGTTACGCATCGATGCCCCATTGAGTCCGACGACCTCGCCATCGGCGATGCCGCCGGCGCAGTTGCCGCAGACGCCCTTGCGGCAGGAGTAGGGCAGCTCGATCCCGGCACGCAGGGCGGCGTCGAGAACGGATTCGGTGGAGGCGCAATCGAAGGCGATGTCGCTGCCCGCGATGGCGACGCGGTGGTTCATGGCGTCACTTCTCCTGAGTGTGGTTGTTGCGCGCCGGACAGCAGCGCGATGGTGCGCAGCACGGCGCCCGCGTCGGCGATGCCGCGTCCGGCGATGTCCATCGCGCTGCCATGTCCGACGCTCGACAGCAGCACCTCGGCGCCGATGCTGAGCGCGCTCGCGGCGTTCGGCGCGAGCAGCTTGATGGGGATGTGGCCCTGGTCGTGCAGCATCGCCACATAGAGGTCGTGCCGCCGCTGCGAGAGCAGCATGTCGGCGCCCTGCGGACCGTCGACGCGAAAACCTTCGGCGCGCAGTCCCCGGACGGCCGGCTCGACGACGGCGGCATCTTCCGGCCCGAACAGCCCGCCCTCGGAGGCGTGCGGATTGATGCCGAAGACGCCGATGGCCGGATCGGGCACGCCCAGCAGCGCGCAAGCCCTGGCGCCGGCCCGCACTGCCGCGCTCACCAGTTCGGGCGTGAGCCGGCCCAGTGCCGTGCGCACGCTCTCGTGCAGCGTCGCATGCACGATGCGCAAGCCGCCGCCGACGAGCATCAGGAAGACGCTGTCCTGCGGCACACCGCATACGCGCGCGACCAGCGAGGGGTAGCCGCTGAAGGCGATGCCGGCCTGGTGGATCGCGGTCTCATGGTGCGGGCAGGCGACGACAGCATCGACTTCGCCGCGCCGGCAGGCCTCGATGGCGGCCGTCGCCGAAGCCACGGCCGATGCGCCGGCCGCGGCGTCGACGACCCCCGGCCGCGCGGCCGAGGGCGCGAGCTCGCCCGCGTCGACGATGCGCAGCCCGGGCAGCAGCGCCTCGAAACCCAGCTGGGACGCAGTGCGCTCCAGCACGCTGCGCGGCCCGAACAAGGTGATGCGCTCGCGCTCCCGCGCGGGCAGCGAGACGAGCGCCTTGAGCGCGATCTCCGGACCGATGCCGTTCGGATCGCCAGCGGCAAGGGCCAGGCGCCGGGACGATGGAAGGGCGGTCGGCATGCGTGCGCTCACAGCGGCAGCGCGAGCAGCGTGTCGGTCACGGTGCTGTCGCACACCGCCACGCGCGATTGCAGGCGCAGGCCGCCGTCCTGGCGCACGAAGCGGTCCTGGTAGACCCCGGTGGCAAACACTTCGGTCTCCCCGGTCGCCATGATGCGGGCGACGATGAACGGCGTGCGCGCCTCGGCGGCGTCGGCGTCGGCCCTCAGCACCAGCGGCACGCCCAGCAGGTGGCGGTAGCGCTGCCGCTCGTAGATGTTGGCCTCGCGCAGGGCGGCGATGCGGTCTTCCAGCATCGCGCGCGAGTCGGCGTAGACGATGCCTGCCGGCAGGCCTTCGCGCTCGTTCTCGATGTGGGTGATGCGGTAGTGGCAGTCTTCGGTGAAAAAGCCTGGCCATTGCTCGAGCGCATCGCTGTCGATGGCATCGGCATAGGCCGCGTTGAAGGCGCAGAGCGCCAGCAGGTCGATCATGGTGGGTGCTTTCTTGCGTGGTCGTTGCGCTCAGACGCCCATGTGCCGGCGGTAGGCCTTCCAGAAGCCGCGCACCGAAGCCTCGGTGGCGCGCCCCTCGCTCGACGTGGCGCCGCCGCCGCCCATCTCGATGATGGCTTCCTGGTCGTGCGCGCCGGCGATGCCGCGCTGCACGAAGCCGCCGACCGCGCCGTCCTCCATCGAGATGAAGCCGGCCGGGCCGACCAGGTTCGACTGCTTGAGCCGCACCAGGCGCTGCTCCGGCGTGTCGTCGGTGTAGCCGAGGTAGGTCCAGTTCAGCTCGGTGCGCGCCACACCCTTGGGCAGCACCTGCCGCACGGCCAGGCAGTTCTGGATCTGCTGCAGCACGAAGCCCGGGAACACCGAGAGAATCTGCAGCGTGATGCCGTCGTCGTATTCCTTGAAGCCCGCGAGCACGCTCGGGTCCTTCAGCCGATAGCGGTCGTTGTCCGAGCGCAGGGCCTGCTCCTTGTACGTGGCGTCCTTCTCCGCCGACGGGTCGATCATCGAGTAGCTCACGTGGTGGCCGCCGCTCTCGTCGACAATCACGCCGCCCTTCTGCGAAAGCTTGTTCAGCTCGAAGGTGGTGAAGAAGAGATGCAGCAGGCTCGCGTGGTAGCTGTCCTTCACATTCTCCACGTAGAGCTTCCAGTTGTTCGGCAGCGCCTGCGTGAAGCGGCCGATGACTTCCACCGGCTTGTGCAGCACACGCTCGATGCGCTCGCAGATCTCGTCGCCCAGGTATTCCTCGATGCCTGGAACATCCTCGCTGAAGCTGCCGAACACCAGCCCGCGGAAGGTCGCGATGCGCATCTTTCGCGGGCCGTGCGCCTCCTTGCAGAAGTCGGCCGGCATGCCGCCCTGGCCCTTGACGCCCTTCTCGAAGGCGACGCCCGTCAGGTCGCCCTGGCGGTTGTAGCTCCATGCGTGGTAGACGCACTGGAAGTTCTCGGCGCGGCCCGACTTCTCGAGCGCGATCAGCGCGCCGCGGTGCGCGCAGCGGTTCTCGAAGGCATAGATCTCGCCGTCCCCGTCGCGCACGACGACCACCGGCGTCTCGCCGGCGAAGGTGGTGCGGTAGCTGCCGCTGTCGGGCAACTCGGCTTCGAGGCAGAGGTAGTTCCAGGTCTCGCCGCGGAAGATGCGGTCCTGCTCGTCGGCGGCGAGCCGCGTGTCGCTGTAGACCGCGAAGGGAACGCGCGTCAGGCCGGGGCCGGTCCAATGGATCGGCTGGGGTGCGGTGTCGTTGTGCATGGCGTTGTGTGCTGTGCTGTCTTCAGTCGAGGGTCACATTGGCGCTCTTGATGACCTTGTTCCATTTGGCCGATTCGGCCTGGATGAACTGGCCTGTCTGCGCGGCATCCCAGCCGCGCGGCTCGGCGCCTTGTTCGGCGAACTTCTGCCTGACCTCCGGCGTCGCGAGCGCGGCGGCAATGGCCTTCTGCGTCGACGCGACCTTGGCCGCGGGCGTGCCGGGCGGCGCGACCACGGCGAACCAGGTCACGGCGTTCATGGCGGGCAGCTTCTGCTCTGCGAAGGTGGGCACGTCGGGCAGCGCGGACGAGCGATGCTCGTCGGCGACCGCCAGGATGCGCAGCTTGCCGCTGCGGTGGAAGTTCAGCGAGGAACTCAGGTTGTCGAAGAACACATCGATCTGCCCGCCGATCAGGTCGACCAGCGCGGGCGCCGTGCCCTTGTAGGGCACATGGACCATCTCGGTGCCCGTGAGCTGCATGAACATGCTGGCCGTCAGGTGCGAGGTGGTGCCGTTGCCTTGCGAGCCGTAGCTGAGCTTGCCGGGGTTCGCCTTCAGATAGGCGATGAGTTCGGGCACGTTGTGCACCGGCAGCTTCGGGTTCACCACCAGCACGTTCGGCACCGTCGCGATGACGGTGACGGGCACCCACTTCGTCGGATCGAAGCTGAGCTTGCGGTAGAGGAACTGGTTGATCGCGATCGGCGCCGGCGGCGATGCCAGCAAGGTGTCGCCATCCGGGTCGGCATGGAACACGATCTCGGCGCCGATGTTGCCGCCCGCGCCCGTGCGGTTCTCGATCACCACGCCGGCCGGAAAGGCGCCGCGCAGCTTCTCGGCCAGCACCCGCGGAAGAATGTCGGCGGTGCCGCCTGCCGGAAAGGGCACGATGATCCGCAGCGGCTTGGCATTGCTCTGTGCCGAGGCGGCGCCGATCAGGCAGGTCGCGGCAAGGCAGGCGATGCCCAGGCGTCGGGCGAAGGTTCGAAACATGGGTTGTCTCCGTGGTCTGTCGTTCATCAAGGTTCGCCGAGTTTGTTGTCCCAGGTCAATGCAAACAAGCTAGATTTGCGCTATGCGCAAAAACGAACCGGACAAGAATTTCGTCGCCTCGCTCCGGAAGGGGCTGGAGGTGCTGACCTGCTTCGGGCGCCAGCACAGCCGGCTCACGGTGTCGGAGGTCGCGCGCCTCACGCAGGGTTCGCCGGCCTCGGCGCGGCGCTCGCTGCTGACCCTGCAGGCACTCGGCTACCTCGAGAGCGACGGCAAGCGCTTCTGGATGATGCCCAAGGCGCTGCTGGTCGCGCACGCCTACCTGTCGTCTCGCCCCACGCCCTCGCTGGCGCAGCCCCTGCTGGATGCCTTGTCGGAGCGCACACGCGAATCGGCCTCGCTCGGCAAGCTGCTCGACGACGACGCCATCATCATCGCGCGCTCGACCGCCCGGCGCAGCCTGAGCACGGGGCTGGGCATCGGCTCGCGCCTGCCGGCCTACTGCTCGGCACTGGGACGCGTGCTGCTGGCGAGCCTGCCGCCGCAGGAGGCTGAAGCGCGCGTACGGGCCATGCCGCGCCGCGCGCTGACGCCGCGCACCGTGTTCGAGGCCGACGAGGTGCTGGACCTGATCGCTCGCTGCCGCGAGGAGGGCTACGCCGGCAACGACGGGGAACTCGAACTGGGCGTGCGCTCGATGGCCGTGCCGGTCCACGACCGCAGCGGGGTGGTGGTGGCCGGCATGAGCATCGCGGTGCGCGTGGAGCGGATGGAGTTCGTCGAATTCCGCGACGCCTTCCTGCCCTCGCTGCTGAAGGCGCGCAACACGCTGGCGGGGCGGCTCTATCCCGAATTTTGACCCGCGTGCGCGGCGGGTCGTCCCCGGTGGCCTGAACTTTTGCTTCTATCATGGCTCTGTCCCCTTGCGCGCGGGACCCCAGAACGCACAACAACTCCCGGTCACCGCGCTCCTTCGCTTGAAACCATGGTGGCGGCCCTCATTTGCGCGCGAGGGCGGGCCATCGTCTGTCCTCACGGAGAAATCGATTTGAAACGCATCCTTCTGTTCGTCCTGACCAATGTCCTGGTGGTCGCGGTGCTCGGCGTGGTCGCGAGCCTGCTCGGCGTCAACCGCTACCTCACGGCCAACGGCCTCAACCTCGGCTCGCTGCTGGGCTTTGCGCTGGTCATGGGCTTCGGCGGCGCGATCATCTCGCTGCTCATCAGCAAGCCCATGGCCAAGTGGACGGCGGGCGTGCGCATCATCAACGACCCGCAGTCGCCCGACGAGGCCTGGATCGTGCAGACAGTTCGCAAGTTCGCCGAGAAAGCCAACATCGGCATGCCCGAGGTCGGCATCTTCGAGGGCGAGCCCAATGCCTTCGCCACCGGCGCCTTCAAGAACTCGTCGCTGGTCGCGGTGTCGACCGGGCTGCTCGCCAACATGACGCGCGAGGAAGTCGAGGCCGTGATCGGCCACGAGATCGCCCACGTGGCCAACGGCGACATGGTCACCATGACGCTGATCCAGGGCGTGATGAACACCTTCGTCGTGTTCCTGTCGCGAGTGATCGGCTATGCGGTCGACGGCTTCCTGCGCCGTGGCGACGACCGCTCCTCGGGCCCCGGCATCGGCTACATGCTGACCACGCTGGTGCTGGATATCGTGCTCGGCTTCGCCGCCGCGATCGTGGTGGCCTGGTTCTCGCGCCATCGGGAGTTCCGCGCCGACGCCGGCTCCGCGCAGCTCATGGGCCGCAAGCAGCCGATGATGAACGCGCTGGCGCGGCTGGGTGGTTTGCCGGCGGGTGAGCTGCCGAAGGCGGTCGAGGCCATGGGCATCACGGGCGGCATCGGCAAGCTGTTTGCCACGCATCCGCCGATCGAGGAGCGCATCGCCGCGCTGCAGAACGCGCAGGGCTGATCTGCCGGAAGATCCGATGAAAGCCGCCTTCGGGCGGCTTTATTCTTAGGCGTGACGCGCGAGCACGCCGCGCGCCACCGCTTCCGCCACCTTGATGCCGTCCACGCCCGCGGACAGGATGCCGCCCGCGTAGCTCGCACCTTCCCCTGCCGGGTAGAGACCGCGCACGTTGAGGCTCTGCAGATCCTCGCCGCGCGTGATGCGGATGGGCGAGGAAGTGCGCGTCTCGACGCCGGTCAGCACGGCGTCGTGCAGGTCGAAGCCCTTGATCTTGCGGCCGAAGGCCGGGAAGGCCTCGCGCATCGCTTCGACGGCGTAGGCGGGCAGGGCGGCGCGCAGGTCGCCGGGCGTGACGCCCGGCTTGTACGAAGGCTCGACGCTGCCGAGCGCGGTGGAGGGCTTGCCGGCGACGAAGTCGCCGACGAGCTGGCCTGGCGCTCGGTAGTCGCCACCGCCAAGCACGAAGGCGTTGGACTCCAGCGCGCGCTGCAGCTCGATGCCGGCGAGTGCGCTGCCCGTGCGGCCTTCGCCCCAGCCGGGATAGTCGCGCGGATCGATGCCCACCACGATGCCGGCATTCGCGTTGCGCTCGTTGCGCGAGTACTGGCTCATGCCGTTGGTCACGACGCGCCCGGGCTCGCTGGTCGCGGCCACGACGGTGCCGCCTGGGCACATGCAGAAGCTGTAGACCGAGCGGCCGTTGCTGGCGTGGTGCACCAGCTTGTAATCGGCCGCGCCCAGCAGCGGATGACCGGCGTGCCGGCCCCAGCGCGCGCGGTCGATGAGGCCCTGCGGGTGCTCCACGCGAAAGCCGATGGAGAAAGGCTTGGCCTCGATATGGACGCCGCGCGCATGCAGCATCTCGAAAGTGTCGCGCGCGCTGTGGCCGAGCGCCATCACGACGTGGTCGGCGCGCAGTTCGCTCGTCTCGCCGGTGCGCTGGTCGCGCACGCTCAGGCCGCGCAGCTGCCTGCCTAGCGGCCCTTCCTCGATCAGCACGTCGGTCACGCGCTGCTCGAAGCGGATTTCGCCGCCCAGCGCGACGATCTGCGCGCGCATGTTCTCGACCACCTTCACCAGCTTGAAGGTGCCGATGTGCGGGTGCGCGACATAGAGAATCTCGGGTGGTGCGCCGGCCTTGACGAATTCCTCCATCACCTTGCGGCCGAGGAAGCGCGGGTCCTTGATCTGGCTGTAGAGCTTGCCGTCGGAGAAGGTGCCGGCGCCGCCTTCGCCGAACTGCACGTTCGACTCGGGGTTCAGCACGCTCTTGCGCCAGAGGCCCCAGGTGTCGCGGGTGCGCTGGCGCACGGTCTTGCCGCGTTCCAGCACGATGGGCCTGAAGCCCATCTGCGCGAGCAGCAGCGCACAGAAGATGCCGCAGGGGCCGAAGCCGACCACCACGGGCCGAAGCGCCAGTCCGGCCGGCGCCCGCGCGGGGGCGCGCCACGCCATGTCGGGGGTCGGGCCGATGTGCGGATGCCCCGCCACTCTCGCGAGCAGCGCGGCTTCGAGCGCGGGGTCGGTCAGCGTGACATCGACGATGTAGACGCGCAGCAACTGGGGCTTGCGGGCGTCGAAGCTGCGCTTGAAGACCGTGTGGTCGGCCAGGGCGGCGACGGGCACGTCGAGCGCCGCCGCGATGGCCGCGGGAAGCGCCGCACCGTCGTGGTCGAGCGGGAGTTTGATTTCGGAAACGCGGATCATCGCTGGCGGCCCGTGTTTATCGGGCAGTTGGCTTCAGCCGGGAGCGAGAGTTTAGCCTCCCAATGAAAACGCCCGGTGCCCCGCCCCGACGCCCCCGAAGGGGCACAGGACAAGGGCACCGGGCGTCAGGCTCCGGGCCGCTGCGGTTCAGACGTCCGCGGCCGTCTCCATGCCCAGCGAGTCGGTCTTGGCTTCCAGCTTCCTGAGCGTTCGCCCGCGCCAGCTGGACCAGGTCACGCCCACCAGCAGCATCGCCGACAGAATCACGAAGGCACAGCTGATCGGACGCTGCACGAAGACGGTCACGTCGCCGCGCGACAGCAGCATCGCGCGCCGGAAGTTCTCCTCCACCATCGGCCCGAGCACGAAGCCCAGCAGAATCGGCGCCACCGAGAAGTCGAGCGTGATCAGGATCGCGCCGATCACCCCGAAGGCCAGCACTTCCCAGATCTGGAACAAACTATTCTGGGTACTGAACACGCCCACCGCGATGAAGAACATGGCCGAGGGGAACAGGTAGCGGTAAGGCACCTGCAGCATCTTCACCCACACGCCGATCAGCGGCACGTTCAGGACGATCAACAGCACGTTGCCGATCCAGAAGCTCGCGATCAAGCCCCAGAAGATGTCCGGATGCTCGGTGATCAGCTGCGGGCCGGGCGTGATGCCCTGGATCATCAGCGCGCCCAGGATCAGCGCCATCACCGCGTCGCCCGGAATGCCCAGGCTCATCGTCGGGATGAAGTCGACCTGCGTCTTCGAGTGCGACGAGGCCTCGGGGCTCGCCACGCCGGCGATCATGCCGGTGCCGAACTTCTCGGGCGTCTTCGACACCTTGCGCTCCAGCGCATAGGCGATGAAGGTGGTGATCGTCGGGCCCGTGCCCGGCATCGCGCCGAAGACCGTCCCCACCAGGGTGCCGCGCACCATCGGCCAGAAGGCTTCCTTGAGCTCGGCCATGCTGGGCCGCATGTCGCGGATGCGCAGCTTGGCGTTGGTGTTGATCACCGCCATGCGGTTCACATTCAGCAGGAAGTCGGCCACGCCGAACAGGCCCATCGCGATGGCGACAAGCTCCAGCCCGTCGCTCAGCTCAGGCACCCCGAACGAGAAGCGGAAACTCCCCGTATTGACGTCGGTGCCGACCACGCCGCACAGCAGGCCGAACAGCGTCATCGCCACGCCCTTGAGCGGCGAGCCGCGCGACATGGTAGAACCGGCCAGCAGGCCCAGCAGCATGATCGAGAAGATCTCCGCCGGCCCGAACTTGAAGGCCACCGCCACCAGCAGCGGCGAGGCGAAGATCATCACCAGGATGCCGAACGAGGCCGCGAAGAAGGACGAGATCATCGTGATGCCCAGCGCCGTCCCGCCTTTCCCCGCCCGTGTCATCGGATACCCGTCGAGACAGGTCACCGCATGCGGTGGATGGGAGGGCAGGTTGAGCAGGATCGCGCCGATCGCGCCGCCGTACTGCGAGCCGTAGAAAATGCCGGCCAGCATCAGGATGGCGGGGACCGGATGCATCACGTAGGTGAGCGGCAGCAGGATGGAGATCGCCGACAGCGCGCCCATGCCGGGCAGCACACCGATGAGGTTGCCGACGAGCACGCCGAAGAACGACCACATCAGGTTGGTGCCCTGGAAGGCGACGCCGAAGCCGAACCAGAGATCGTGGAGAGATTGGGACATGGATCAGACTCCCCACTGGAACAGCGGAAGCTGCAGCTGCAGCGCCCACCAAAACACGATGACAGCGACGGCGCACATGCCCAGCGCGAGCAGGATGGCCTGGACGACCGTGTTGGTGCGATCGCCCAGCGCCGAGATGAAGACGATGGCGAAGGTCGCGGGCACGAGGCCGCCGTAGACGCCGAACAGCAGGAAGGCCAGCACGCTCAGGATGATGCAGATGCCGCCGCGCAGGTCAGGCAGGCCCTTGCCGTGGCCATGCCCCGCGCCGGGTGCCGGACCGGCGGTGTCGCTGCGCGCCGTGAGCACGATCAACAGGCCGCTGATGGCCAGCAGGATGCCGATGGACACCGGGAAGAAGCCGGGCCCCATGTGGCTGGGGGTGCCGGTCTTGTAGCCGAAGCCGGCGTAGGCGGCGATCATGCCGATGAGCACCATCAAGGCACCCCCGTAATAGTCTTTGTTGAATTTCGAGGAGGGCTTCATTGCGGCCCTTTCGAGAGGTGCTTGGGGTGCCGGTTCAGGCGTGTCATGTGTCTCCTTCGTGGCGCGCGGGGTGCGCGTCAAGCGGAGGGGCAGTCTAGGAATCGAGCCTTCCAATCTGCTTTCAGTGCGAGCCTGGAGCCTCAAAATACGTGTTATCACGTACAGCGTCGGCGCCCGCGAGCGGAAGCCGCAACGTGGCGCACAGACCGCCGGAATCGCCGTCATTCGGACCCTCCTGAGGCGGGGCGTCGCTCAATTCGATCACGCCGCCATTGCGCCGCGCGTAGGCATCCGCAATGGCCAGCCCGAGGCCGGCGCCCTTGCGTCCGGGCGCGTCGTCGGCGCGGTGGAAGCGCCCGAAGGCGGCGGTGCGCAGGGCCGGCGGAATGCCCGGGCCGGTGTCGCACACCGCGGCCTCCACCGATGTGCCATGGAGCCGAACGGAGACCGTGACGCGGCCGCCCGCTGGCGTGTACTTGATGGCGTTGTGCACGAGGTTCGACAGCGCCTCGTGCAGCTCGACGGCATTGGCCGCGACCGGCGCGACCAGGACCGATGCGTCCGCGCGCTCGTCGTCGAGCTCGTCGGCCGCCGCCTCGCCGCGCGCGTCGACCCAGCCGAGATCGAGGTCCTTCTCGTGGGCCAGCGGCAGGTGTTGCAGTACCACCTCGCGGGCCACTGCGTTGAGATCGGTCAGCGTCGGGGCGCTCGCTTCCGTGGCCTCGGTCGCATGCGCGAGCGACAGCAGCTGCTCGCTCAGGCGTTTGGCTCGCACCAGCTGCGCGATGATCGCGTGCAGCGTCTCGCGCATCGGGCCGGCATCGCGCTCACGCACCGCATAGCCCGCCTGCGTGAGCATGATAGCCAGCGGGGTGCGCAGCTGATGGGACGCATCGGCGAGGAAGCGGGATTGCTCGGCCAGCAGGAGCCTGTGGTTGGCGATGTGGTGGTTCACCGCCTCGACCAGCGGCGACACCTCCGGGGGCACGTCGCCCGCGTCGATCGGCTCGAGGTCGTTGGGCGCGCGGGCCGCGAGCGATCTGCTCAGGCGCTGCAGCGGTCGCAGGGCGAGCGCCACGCCCAGCCACACCAGCCCGACCATCACGACGATCAGGCGAGCGTCGTTCCACAACGCCCGGTGCCACGAATCGGCCAATGCCTGCTCGCGAAACGCGATGCCCTCGGCGGCCTGGCTCAGCACCTGGTACGCCTGCGTGTCGCTGACCTGCACGGTGCGGCGCAAGGCCGCGATGCGCACCGGATAGCCGCGGTAGGTGGCGTCGTAGAACACGGGCGTGCCGTCGCGGCCCGGCGGCGGCGGGGGCAGGTCGTCGACCCCGACCAGCGTCTGCTCGGGCGCGGGCGCGGCGCCCGCCGTCGTGACCGGCCTGAAGCCCACGTGCAGGTGCTTGTTGCGCGCTCGCGTGGATTCGAACATCGAGCGCACCGAGAACTCCGAGGCGATGCGAAGCGCCCCGTTGGCGTCCAGCGTGATGCTGTCGTCGAGCGCCTGCACCGGTTCGATCAGCACCTGGTCGTAGGCATCGACGACCACCCGCGAGATGGACCGGAAGTCGCTCCAGGCGTCGATGGCCAGCAGCGCGACGATGCCGGGCAGCAGCATCGCCAGCAACAGAGTGCGGATGCCCAGGCGCCGATGCTCAGCCATGGGCCGACGGCGACAGGACGCTGGAGAGCATGTACCCCAGGCCACGTACCGTCACGATCCGCACGTCGCTGTCTGCAAGCTTGCGGCGCAGCCGGTGCAGGACAAGTTCGATCGCGGCCGGCCCGACATCGCTGTCGTGCGGGAACACCTTGTCCGACAGCAGCGGCTTGCCGACCGGCTTGCCGCTGCGCAGCAGCAGGGCGGTGAGGGCCGCGTGCTCGCGCGGCGTCAGGGCCAGCAGCGTGTTGTCCAGCGTGAACGCATGGCTCTCTCCGTCGTAGGCGAGCGAGCCGCAGCGCAGCGTGGGCTGCTGGCGGCCGAGGCTGCGCCGCACCAGCGCCGTCAGCCGCGCCTCCAGTTCCTCGATCGCGAAGGGCTTGGTCAGGAAGTCGTCGGCGCCCTTGCTGAAGCCGCGCACCTTGTCCTGCAGCGAGCCCTCGGCGGTGAGCACCAGCACCGGCGTGCGGTCGCCCGCGTCGCGCATGCCGGCGAGCACCGTCAGGCCGTGCCGATCGGGCAGGCGCAGGTCGAGCACGACCGCGTCGTAGGCATTGGCGGCCAGCAGCGCCTCGGCCGTGCGCGCGTCGGGCGCGTGATCAGGCACGAAGCCGCTCTGCTTCAGCGCACGGGCCAGCCATGCGGCCAGTTCGGCTTCGTCTTCGACCAGGAGAATGCGCATCTCGTGTGAGGCCTCGGACTCAGGCCGGCAGGAAGCCGTCGACCGAGAGATAGCGTTCGCCGGTGTCGTAGTTGAAGCCCAGGACGACCGCGTCGGCCGCCAGTTCCGGAAGCTTCTGCGCAATGGCGGCCAGCGTGGCGCCGGAGGAGATGCCCACCAGCATGCCTTCCTCGGTCGCGCAGCGGCGCGCCATCTCGCGCGAGGGCTCGGCATCGACCTGGATCACGCCGTCGAGCAACGCGGTGTCGAGATTCTTCGGGATGAAACCCGCGCCGATGCCCTGGATCGGATGCGGCGACGGGCTGCCGCCGGAGATCACGGGCGAGGCCACGGGCTCGACCGCGAACACCTTGAGCTTGGGCCACTTCTTCTTGAGGACCCGCGCGCAGCCGGTGATGTGGCCACCGGTGCCCACGCCGGTGATCAGCACGTCGATGCCGTCCGGAAAATCGGCCGCGATCTCCTCGGCCGTGGTGCGCATGTGCACGTCGATGTTGGCCGGGTTGTTGAACTGTTGCGGCATCCATGCGCCGGCCGTGCCGGCGACGATTTCCTCGGCCCGCGCGATGGAGCCCTTCATGCCCTTCTCGCGGGGCGTGAGGTCGAAGCTCGCGCCGTAGGCGAGCATCAACCGGCGCCGTTCGACCGACATGCTGTCGGGCATCACCAGAATGAGCTTGTAGCCCTTGACGGCGGCGACCATCGCGAGGCCGATGCCGGTATTGCCGGAGGTCGGCTCCACGATCGTGCCGCCGGGCTTCAGCGCGCCCGATCGCTCCGCGTCCTCGACCATCGACAGCGCGATGCGGTCCTTGATGGAGCCGCCGGGATTGGCGCGCTCGGATTTGATCCACACCTGCTGCGTGGCGTGGCCGAACAGACGCTGGATGCGGATGTGCGGCGTCCTGCCGATGGTCTGCAGGATGTTGTCGGCTTTCATGCGTTCTCCTTGGGGCGGATTCGGGTGATGAGGAATCGGGGAACGCCATTGTGGCGATAATCGCCGGGTGAAGCACGCCAGACCGCCGCTGGTGCAAGTCTCGAAAGAGCGCACTGGAGGAACGTCCGGACTGCACAGGACAGCGCAGGAGTTAACGACTCTCCACCGCGAGGTGAGGATCAGAGCAACAGAGACGAGTCGGCCGGGGGCGACCCCGGCCGGGTGAAACGGGCAATCTCTGCGCGCAGCAACACCAAGTAAGCCAGCGTCGATGTGGTTCCGCAGAGCTGGCGGGTAGGTGGCACCGAGCCGTTCGGCGACGAACGGCCCAGAGTAATGGCGGTCACGTTGGCGCCCTCGCAAGAGAGCTTCAACGCACAGAATCCGGCTTATCGGCGCGCTTCACACTAAATTGGGCTCGCCCCCAGGCTGCGCGACACTTCGTGTCGCTTCGCCTTCCCCCTGCCGGGGGCGGCCGGGCGCGGCGGCCCCGCTTGAAATCGCCAAGGGGCGGCCGGTCGCCTGCTCGTGGCGACCGGCCGGCCAGCTGGTGCTTCCGCAATGAAGACCAGGCTATGGCTTTTCCCAGACCAGGATCTCGGTCAATGGCGACGTATTGTTGTCGGCGGTCTTGCAGATGGTCACGGAGGCATTCACGATCTGCTCGGTCTTCGGCAAGTCGAAGACGCGCATGACCTTGTCGTTGCCCTTGACATCGCCACCGGGGATCAGCTGGGCGACCACGCTTCCCTGGGGCGTGTACTCCACCTTGAAGTCCACCGCGCCATACTTGGTGAATGTCGTGGTGGGCGAGGGGTCGATGGCGTTCGCCGGATCATCCTGCCGCGACACGACGATGATCTGGTTGGCCGTCACGGGCGTGCCGAAGCGCGACTGTGGCCCGATCTGTATGCATTCGCCGGAGGCCAGCGTCGGGGCTGTCGCTGTCCAGGGGGCAGTGCCGTCCCAGCCCTTCTGCACCAGGTCGCCATCCACCAGCTCCGGCGGTGCCGTGAGGCCGCGCATGGCGCCGACGTTCGCGAAGACGTTCCAGTCCTTGATGTTGTTCGTGGAGCGCAGGCACCTGCCGTCCGGGCCGACGCCGTTCAGGCAGTTGGTCGCGGTCACGGAGCCCGCGACCGTCAATTTGAGATTGCGAACCTCATGGTTGGCCCCGCCCGCCCCGTTGGTGGCGGCAAGCCCCATCAGGAGTTCCGCCGGCGGCGCATAGGCGAAGTCCACGTTCTTGAGGATCTCCCGGCCGTTCACCGTCAGGTTCAGCACATAGCCGGAGCTGGCGGAGGCACGCGGCTTCATGTCGAGCACCACGTGGCGCACGGATGCCGCGCTCGCCTTGCTGCGATCGGTGCAGGTGAAGCAGATCTCCTTCGAGTCGTTCAAGGATACGCTGGCGACGTACGGATACTTGTCAGCCTGCGGGCCGCGCACCGCGGCCGCGTTGCCATGAACGCCGGTGCCGGTGACGGCGGTCCCCTCCTGCGGACCCGGCAAATGGAGGCGGCCGATGCCGCAGTAGTG
This sequence comes from Variovorax sp. 01T432, assembly GCF_056398605.1. Taxonomy (NCBI): domain Bacteria; kingdom Pseudomonadati; phylum Pseudomonadota; class Betaproteobacteria; order Burkholderiales; family Comamonadaceae; genus Variovorax; species Variovorax sp. 01T432. The sequence goes on along the minus strand of NZ_JBFTPS010000075.1, from coordinate 7,618 downwards.
GTTCGAGAAGTTGCCGCCTTCGTCAAGTGCGACCCCCAGATAGGCGCCCGTCATGCCGCAGTAGCCCAGGCCACCACCCGGCTCGCCGCCCTGGCCGGCAGCTGCCGCGCTCGCATCGGCGAAGTAGATGGCCAGGCCGTCGTACTGGCCGCCCCACATCAGATAGTCGAGTTCCACCCGAATCGGAACCCCGGATGCCAACTTGGCGTTCGCTTGCACCTGGCCGAGCACCGCGTCGATATGAGGGGCCAGTCGCAGCCAGCCGCTCCCATCGGTCGTTGGCGTCATTGGATTGCCATAGCGAGAGCCTGAGATCGTCCAGTCTGGAGCGGTCTTGGCATCGGTGCAGACACCCTCGATGGTTTGCGCGCCGGCCTGGGCATGGGCTTGCGGGCTCCATGCCACTATCAGTGCCGAGGCTATCAATCCGGCAGTCAATGCCATGCGCGCAAGCCGGCGCGCGGGGTAATGTGCGTGCGTCTGAGTCATGATTCGTCCTGGGTTGAGATTGATGAAGAAGTCATTGTTTCCGGTCGTCAAGATTTGTCTTTAATTGATATTTCCTTAATTCATTGTGATAAATCGTGCAATTGAACTGCGTGACAGCAAGTCGCATATGAATGAGCAACTTCAATGCGAATCGCATTCGATCTTCTGTGCACGACTCGCTTTCAGAGGAGAAGACCGCAAGGCGGCCATTTCCTCTGCAATTGCGCGCGGTCTTTCGAGTCCCTCGTCGACAGGTTGAGAAGGGTTATCTGTAACGGCGACTTGACGCCATCGAATGCGCGCGACGAGGGGGAGCGTGGGGGTTGCGCTGTCGGCGCTCGCATGAGCGCAAGCCTGACGCAGAGGCGCTCTTGTCACCCGTTTGTGACACGGAGGCGGGATCGGGTTCGATCGCGAGGTTCGACGCGCATCGATTCCTTGCGAATGCTCGCCGTGCGCGAATGGCGCCGCGAGGCGTGCGTCAGAAGTGCATCAGATGTGCGACGCCCGCGCGCCTGAGCTTCAGAAGCGTTCGCTGGGCAGCAGGTAGCGCCATTGCTGGGGCAAGAGGCCGGCGAGCGGCACGCGGCCGATGCGAATGCGCTTCATCGCGAGGATGCGAAGGCCTGCGTCGTCGCAGATGTGCGCGATCTGGCCCGGCCGCGCGCCCTTGAGCGCGAAGCGCAGGCCCGTATGGCCCTCGGCCTGCTGGCCGATGCTGACGCGCGCCGGAGAGCGTTCGAGGCGCGCGAGCACTTCGGGCCCGACCGGACCGGCGACGTCGACCATGACTTCGCTCTCAAGGATGCCCGCATCTTCCTGCAGCTTGCGCTCGACGCGCCATTCCTGCGTGAAGACCACCAGCCCGCTGGCGCCGGTCTCGAGTGGGGTCATGCAGCGTTGCGCGGCCACGTGGCGCGGCAGGAAGCGCAGGCCGGCGCGCTCGGGCTCGTGGTGGTTGGCGGGGACGAGCAGGCGATGGGCGTTCTCGGTCGGCATGCCCGCCGGCTTGTGCAGCAGCAGCGTGACCGGTACCACGGGTTCGGGCTTGGCGCCGGCCTCGATCTCGACCTGCTGGTGCGCATGCACGCGCGATTGCGGCAGCACCGCCGGCTCGCCGTCGACGCGCACGGCGCCGTTTTCGATCAGCAGCTCGGCTTCGCGCCGCGAGCACCCAGCGAGCGCGGCCACTCGCTTGGAAAGGCGCACGCCTTCTTCGGTCCCCGTCATGGCTTCGCGGCCGATTGCCGAATGCGCTCGATGTGCGCGGCCAGCGAGCGCGCGGCCACCGGCCACATGCGCTCGGGCACGTCGTCGTAGGCGAGCGGCAGCCAGTCCTCCGGGCTGCCGTCGGGCAGCCTGCGCATCACCTCGGCGATCTTGGCTTCGCGCTTCAGGCGGTGGGCCTTCAGGTGGGCGATGGCGGCGCGCGCCTCGCCCAGCACGTAGCCATGCGCGGGCAGGATGAACTCCACGCCGCCCTCGGCGCAGCTCAGGTCGAGCCTGGCGAGCGAATCGAGGTAGGCGTCCATGTTGCCGTCCGGCGGGTCGACCACCGTGGTGCTGCCGTTGAGCACGTGGTCGCCGGAGAACAGCAGGCCGTCTTCCTCCAGCAGCAGGCAGAGGTGGTTGGCGGCATGGCCGGGCGTGTGGATGACGCGCAGCGTGTGGGTGTGCGCGGGGTCGCCATCCCGCGATGCCAGCGCGAGGCGCTCCTGGTCCCGCAACGCGCGGTCGGGCACGAAGCGCGCGTTGGCGCGGGCCGTCGGCGCCGAAGGAAGGCCCAGGATGGGCGGGGCGCTCTCGCACAGCTTCTGCAAGGGCAGCGCGCCGGGAGAATGGTCGCGATGCGAATGCGTGCAGACGATCATCCGGATGTCGCCTTCGGTCGCGAGGAAGAGCCGGCCGATGTGCTGCGCGTCGTCCGGACCCGGGTCGATGACGATGTAGCCCGTGCTGGCGTCGCCCACGATGTAGGTGTTGGTGCCCGGGCCGGTCATGGCACTGGGATTGGCCGCGGTCAGCCGCCGCACGTTCTTCAGAAGCGGCACGGGATGCACGTTCTGCCAATCGAGCGGATGGACGATCTGGCCGTCGGGGCAGACCATTGCCAGCTCGCCGTAGGGCGAGTCGCTCTCCATGTAGCGCGCTTCCTTGCCGCGCAGCAGTCCCGCGCGCGGGCAACTGGTCCAGAGCGGGCCTTCGCCGGCGCCGCGCCCGGCGCAGGCTTCGAGCACGGCGTCCACGTTCGCGTAGGCGGCGAAGCGTTCGAGCGTGCGCAGCGTGGGGAAGATCATGAAGAAGTTGCCGGCCGCATGGCGTGCCAGCGCGTCGGCGGGCCGCACCCAGCAGGGCTCGAACTGCTCGGTCTCGTCCGCCGTCGGCGACTGGCCTTCAGGCATGCGCGCCACCAGGAAAGGCACGTCGAAGCGCTTGGGCAGGTCGCGATCCGTGATCCAGTGGGCGAAGGTGAAGACCTTGTCCGTTGACAGCATCAGGCCGCGCGCGGCGCACTGCTCGGCGAAGGCGACGGTGCTCGCCGCGGTGCTGCGGTCCATCGACGCGACTTCCTCGGCGCTCACCGGCCGGCCGTCGGCGTGATGGGCCAGCAGCACGCCGAGCTCCTCGAAGCTCTCGCGGATCGCGGCGATGGCTTGCGTGAGCTGCGCGTCGCCTTGCGTCGGCCGGCGCTTCGCAATGGCGCGCGCCGCAGCGTCGCCCTCATCGATGCGGCCACCCGGGAACACATAGGCGCCGGGCGCGAAGCTCGCCGTCGACGAGCGCCGGGTCATGAGGACCTCGACGCCCGCGGGCGTGTCGCGAAGCAGCAGAACAGTCGCGGCGTGGTACAGCGGCGCGGGTTCGCGCTGCGGATGGAGGAGTTGTGTGGGGCGGACCATGAGGCTCGATTATCGGCCGCTCGGTCCGTACCATCCTGTGTGACACCGGCGCCCGGGACTCCTAGAATGAGCCGATGAGGCTCGCCGGCACATGGCTGATGGCACTGGTCCTCTCGGCTCACGCAGTGGGAGCGACCGGCGCCGAAGCCATGTCCGCGGCTGGCGCGGCGCCGCCCCCCACGGTGGTCCTGATGCAGCTCGACGGCGCCATCGGCCCGGCTTCGGCCGACTACGTGCGTCGCGGCCTGGCGCTGGCCGCCAGGGAGCGGGCGCAGCTCGCGGTGCTCCAGATCGACACCCCTGGCGGGCTCGACATCTCGATGCGAAGCATCATCAAGGAGATCCTCGCTTCTCCCGTGCCGGTGGCGAGCTTCGTGGCGCCCAGTGGTGCCCGCGCCGCCAGCGCCGGGACCTACATTCTTTACGCCAGCCATATCGCGGCCATGGCGCCGGCCTCCAACCTCGGGGCGGCCACGCCGGTGGCGATCGGGATGCCGTCGCCCGGCGGCGCGCCGGCGGAGAAGCCGCAGCCGGCGGAAAAAGACGCCGGCCATGCGGCCGATCCCATGACGGCCAAGCGGTTGGCCGATGCATCGGCCTACATCCGCAGCCTGGCCCAGTTGCGCGGGCGCAATGCGGACTGGGCCGAGCAGGCGGTGCGCGAGTCGGTCAGCCTCTCGGCGCAGGAAGCGCTGCAGAAGAACGTCATCACCTTGATCGCGCGGGACGTCTCGGATCTGCTGGCTCAAGTGAACGGGCGCGAGGTGAGCCTGAGCCAGGGGACTGTGCGGCTGGCCACGGGGCGCGCGCAGGTGCTGGTCTTCGAGGCCGACTGGCGCAACCGGCTGTTGTCGGTGATCACCGACCCCAGTCTGGCGTTGATCCTGTTGATGGTCGGCGTCTACGGCATCCTGTTCGAGTTCTCGAGTCCGGGCTTTGTGCTGCCGGGCGTGGTGGGCGCGATCAGCCTGATGCTGGCGCTGTTCGGCCTGCAGATGCTGCCGGTCAGCTATGCCGGGCTGGCGCTGATCCTGCTGGGCGTGGCCTTCCTCATTGCCGAGGCCTTCCTGCCGAGTTTCGGCGTGCTGGGCGTGGGCGGCATTGCGGCGCTTGCGCTCGGCGCCTTGCTGCTGATCGACAACGACGCGCCGGGTTTCGGCGTGCCTGTCTGGCTGATCGCTGTGATCAGCGTCGTCTCGGCCGCGTTCATTCTCGTGGTGGCGGGCATGGCCGCCAAGGCGCGCCGCCGCCCGGTGGTGAGCGGGGTGGCCACCCTGCTCGGCTCGACGGGCGAGCTGGTCGAATTCTCGGGCGGAGAAGGGTGGGCGCAGATCGAGGGTGACTACTGGCGCGTGCACGGCGCGGACGAACTTCGCGCCGGCCGACGCATCCGGGTGACGCGTGTGCAGGGCCTCATCCTGCAGGTGGCCGCCGATGGCCCGGAACCAGCAACGGGGGCATGACCATGTTCTTCAACTTCAGCCTTGCGCTTGTGGCGCTGCTCTTGATCCTGCTGCTGATGCTCGCGGCGTCTTCGCTGCGGATCCTGCGGGAGTACGAGCGTGGGGTGGTGTTCCAGCTCGGTCGGTTCTGGAAGGTCAAGGGGCCGGGGCTGGTGATTCTCATCCCGGGCATTCAGCAGATGGTGCGGGTCGGGTTGCGGGTGATGGTGCTCGACATCCCGAGCCAGGACGTGATCACGCGCGATAACGTGTCGGTGAAGGTGAACGCGGTGCTCTACTTCCGGGTCATCGATGCCGAGAAGGCGGTCATCCAGGTGGAAAAATACCTCGAAGCCACCAGCCAGCTCGCCCAGACCACGCTGCGCGCGGTGCTCGGCAAGCATGAACTCGACGACCTGCTGTCGGAACGCGAGCGCCTCAATCTCGACATCCAGAAAATTCTCGAGGCGCAGACATTCACCTGGGGCATCAAGGTGACGAATGTCGAGATCAAGCATGTCGACCTGAACGAGAACATGGTGCGGGCCATCGCGCGGCAGGCAGAGGCCGAGCGCGAGCGGCGCGCCAAGGTGATCCACGCCGAAGGCGAGCTGCAGGCTTCGGTCAAGCTGGCCGAGGCGGCGGAGATCCTGGGGCGGCAGCCGCAGGCGATTCAATTGCGCTACCTGGAAACGCTGACCGTGATCGCCGCGGACAAGAATTCGACCATTGTGTTTCCGCTGCCGCTGGAGATCATGGGTCCCTTGCTGCAGTGGATGAACAAGAAGGGCGACATCTGAGGTTTGCGTTGGCATGCGTGCTGCGGTTGCGCCATGGAAGCGCGCCCCCATCGGCCAGGGGCGCACCGCCAGAAACGTGTTGTGACAATCCCACGTGCCGTGCCTAGAATCCCGGCATGGGGTCCGTCAGATCATGGTTGATGGGGCTGGTCCTCCTGGCTCAAGCGTTGGGAGCGACCAGCGTTGAGGCGTTGCCGGCAAAACCCGCAGCAGCGACTCCCGCAAGCCCCGGCATCGTGGTCCTGCTGGAACTCGATGGCGCCATCGGTCCGGCCTCCGCCGATCACGTGCGCCGCGGCCTCGCGCTGGCACGCAGGGAACACGCCCAGCTCGCGGTGCTTCAGATCGACACTCCCGGCGGGCTGGACCCATCGGCGCATCGCATCGCCCAGGCCATCCAGGCGTCGCCCGTTCCGGTTGCCGTCTTCATGTCCCGTGAGGGTGCCGGCGCCAGCGCCGGTGCCGCCATCCTCCACGCAGGCCAGATCGTTGCGATGCCGCCGGCTTCCGGGGGCGGCGCCACGACATCGACGCCGGCAGCGGCAGCACCGCCAACGCCGCCCGAAGGGAAGACCGCCACCCTCGTCGCCCAGGACGTCTCCGATCTGTTGCGGCAGCTCAACGGGCAAGAAGTCCTCGTCGGCGCGCGCCCCGCGCGGCTGGCCACGCAGGGCGTCGAGGTGCTGGTATTCGAGGAAGACTGGCGCAGCCACCTGCTCGAAGTGGTCACCGAGCCCAGCGTGGCGCTGATCCTGCTCATGGTCGGCATCTACGGCCTCCTGTTCGCCATCTTCAATCCCGGCTTCGCGGTGCCGGGCGTGGCCGGCGCCGTGAGCCTGATGCTGGCGCTGTTCGGCCTCCAGACCTTGCCGGTCAGCCTGCTGGCGCTCGGGCTGGTCCTGCTCGGCGCGGCACTGCTCGTCACCGCCGCCTTCGTGCGCGCCAGGTCCTGGCTGCCCGTCGTCCTGGGCATCGCCGCCTTCGCCGTCGGCGCCGCGCAATTGATCGACAACAGTGTCCCCGGCTTCGGCGTGCCGCTGTGGCTCGCGGGCCTGCTCGGCGTGGTCGCGGCCTTCTTCAGCCTGGTTCCGGCGCGCATGGCCGCCAGGGCGCGCCGGCGGCCCGTGCCCAGCGGCGGCGTCTCCACCCTGATCGGCCTGACAGGCGAACTGGTCGAGTTCGCCGACGGCGAGGGCTGGGCCGAGATCGAAGGCGACTACTGGCGCGTGCACGGCGCCGAAGACCTGCAAGCAGGCCGACGGATCCGCGTCACCCGCGTGCAGGGCCTCGGATTGCAGGTCGCCGCCGAGGGCCAGGAGCCGGCCGCCGGCCATTGAGCCACCGGCCTCGCCATCACAGCGTCTTGGTCAGCGTGACGATGGCGCGGGCCTTGTTGATATCGCCGAAGTAGCTCTTCTTGTTGGCGCCCTGCACGCCGCCGTACAGGCTCACGCCGCTGCCGAAGTCGTAGGAGACGCCGAGGCCGTAGTCCACGTAGTTGGGGATTTCCACGCCGGTCTGCGCCAGGGTGAAGTCCTTGATGCCGCCGGCGAAGCGCGTGTAGCCGACCGAGGCCTTGAGCGTCAGCTTGGGAACGATTTCCTGCGCATAGGCCAGGTTCAGGTAGCCGGTGTTGCGGCCCTTGAAGCCCGAGCCCGCCTTGTAGCCCGCGGCTCCGAAGTAGTCATTGGAGACGGTGTGCGAGTACTTGAGGGTTAGCGGGCCCCAGGTTCCGGCGCCATACAGCTCGGTGGTGTTGCCGTTGCTGTTGCCGGGGTAGACGTAGCTGAGCACGCCCACATCCCAGTCGAGGCCGGCGCCCTTGAACTTATAGCCGCCGTAAAGGTCGCTTTCGATGCTGTTGCCCGACAGCCAGTCGACGCTGGAGTTCCAGTTGCCGATGTACCAGCCGGTCTCGCCGAAGGCGTAGTCGAAGCCGCCCTGGATCGCGGGCTTGAACGCCTTGTTCTTGCTCGTGTCTCGTGTC
>NZ_JBFTPS010000074.1:0-26762 GCF_056398605.1 Variovorax sp. 01T432 | reverse complement strand
ATGCGCGAGGCGATGTGCAGGAGGTAGGGCGTCTCGCCGCGCATCGCATCGGCCGAGCGCAGGCGGTCGAAGGCCTGGGCGGGGTCGATGAGGCCATCGCGGGCGAGGGCCGTGAGCAGGTCCATGTAGCGGGCATGGGCGGTGTTCATGGTACGGGCCTCCTGGGCGCCCATGCGCGAGGGCGGCAGGCTGTGGAGCTGCGCGAGGAACTGGGGCTCCAGCAGCGTGCCCGCGAGTGCGCGGGCCTGCTCGGTGTGCCCCTGTTCGAGCAGCCGCTGGAGCTGCGTGGCGGTCTCGCTCACCTGCTCGGCCGAGGCCGCATGGGCGGGCAGGGGGCCAGCTTCCACGGGCGGCAGCGCCTCCAGCAGCCTGTCGGGTTCCTCGCTGTAGGCCAGATGAAACTCCCTCACCTCGGCCTCGGCATTGAAGGCCGCCCTGGCGGCGGCATCCATGTCCATGTAGGCCTGCGTGAAGCGCGCATGGATGCGCTCCAGCTCGGTCGTGTACTCGTGGTTGATCTGCCGGTAGCGCTCGGCGTATTCGGCCGAGCCGAGGGAGCCCTCTTCCTGCTGCTGCTCGATGTGCTCCTGGTGTTCGTCGCGCTGCGCGCGCAGCTGCGCGATGGCCTCGGCGCAGGCCGGATGCTGTTCAAGGCTGGCCTGCCAGAACGGCCGCTGCGCCAGCGACTGCAGGAAGGCCTGTGGGTCGTCGCGCTCGGCCTGAAGCACGCGCTGCTTCGCCCGCTCCAGTTGCTCTGCACCGAGATCCGCGCAGCGCTCGTAGAGCATGTGGCTCACCTGCACCGGCAGCTCCAGCGCCTCGGCCAGCCTGAGTTCGTAGCCCAGCATGACTTCCACCTCGTCCACGCCACCGCGCCGCGCGAGCAGGTCTTCCAGCGCGATCTGGCGAACGAGGTCGAGCCGGAACTGCCCGCGCGCCAACTTGAGCAGTTCGTCGCGCTGGCCGGCGAGCGCGATGGCGCGCGAGGCCACCTCGATGTCGCTGAAGGTCAGGGCCACGCGGTCGCCGCAGGTGCCCAGGCCTTCCTGGGCGGCGGCGAAGCACTGCAGCCGCGCCGCCTCGTCGCGCGCCAGCGCATCGAGCACGGCGGCCACGCGCTGGCCGAGGGCCTGGCGCGAGGCCTCGCTGTTCATCCAGATCGGCGATCCAGCGCGGCACGGTCGCCAGTTGGTTGTCGCTCAGGTGCAAGTTCGACAAGCGAGAAAGCCTGCGGATGTCCGGCATCGCCGTCAGACGATTGGCTGCGAGATTGAGAATGCCGAGCCTCGGGCATGCGTCGACATCAGGCGGCGCGGTGAGGCGGTTTCTGGACAGATAGAGCGCCTTGAGCCGCTTGAACGCAACCAGGTCCGGCGGCACCGCCAGCTCGTTGTCGCTCACCGAAAGGGATTGAAGCTCGGTCAGCGCACTGAAGACCGGCAGATGTGTCAGTCCGCAGTCGTCGAGATTGAGTGTTTTCAATTGCGTGAGGGAGCCAAGACTCTCAGGTATCTCGCGCAAATGAACGGAGCCGAGATTCAGCTCCTGAAGCTCCGTCAGGCACTCCAGCCCGCGGAAGTCCCGCCGTGGATTGTCCGAAATCCACAGCCTCTGCAGGCCGGGAAAGGCGCCTTCGGCGAGGTCAATGGGCAGACGGGTCAGCTGGTTGCCCGACAGGTAAAGCGCGCGCACTGGCAGCCGGTCGAGCCCCGGGGGCGGACTCTGCATACGGTGGTACCCCAGATTCAAGGTTCCCGGCAGCTCGGCGTTCGCGTTTTCGAGATAGTCCACGATGGTTCTCACCGCCCGCGCCGCGCCGGGGTGCGCAGTCTCGCGCGCCCATTCCTCCAGCACATCGCGCAGGTCGGAATCGCTGGTTCGGATCACCGCCGCCATGGCGTGTTCGCCATTCGCGGCAGACGGTGGGCGCTCGGGTCTGGTGCCGGGCAGGCCATCCAGGACGGGATCCGAGGCCGCCGTGGGCCGAGAGAACTCGGCCGCGGGATTCGAGCGAATCCGCAATGGATCGGAGGACGGTCCGTCCGGCGCCGACGCGTGGCTGCCCACCGAGTTCAGGGCGTCTTGTCGAATCGGGAACATGTGGCTTCTCTGGGTTCCAGGCAACGGCGCGCGCGTCAAGAGCAATGGCACGGCGGAACTCGAAGCCTATGTGTCGCATGACACCTGGCCATGTGCCTGGCGCGAAGACATCGGCCCTCAGGCGAATCGCCCGGTGGACCACGGCACGCAATGTCCGCGGCGACGAGCACAGCCGCCGTGCATTCGGCACCGGCCAAGTCGGCCGCCTGCCCCCGGCCGCGCTACCAGCCCAGGCCGAGATGGAGCGGCAGGTAGATCGCCATGCCGGCGAGCATGGTTCCCAGCACGCCGCGCCGCCAGAAGAAGTAGGCGGCGCCGGCCACCGCGCCATACAGCCGCGCGTCGTGCCAGGTCGAGACCAGGTGGCCTTGGGTCATCACGATCTCGGGGACGATCACCGCGGCGAGCGCCGCTGCGGGGGCGTAGTGCAGCGCGCGGTGCGCCCACTCGGGCAGGCCCCAGGGCCGGTCGAGGATGAAGAAAAAGCAGCGCGTGAGGACGGTGACGCAGGCCAGGCCGACGATCACGGCAAGCGTCCAGATATCGGTGGTGCCGCTCACTTGTCGTCCTCCGCGTCGGGATCGAGCCCGAACTGCTTTTCCAGCCAGAAGCACAGGAGGACCGCCACGCCGATCCCGGCCACGATGTTGAGCTTGAGCGGCAGGGCGTAGGCCGCGACGGCCGTCGCGCCGGCGATCAGGGCGGCCAGAATGCGCAGCCGGGTCGTCGCCATCGAGCAGACGATGGCGACCAGGCTCAGCACGCCCGCAAAACCCAGGCCCCAGGACTGCGGGATCATGTTGGCGAGCGCGATACCCAGCAGGCTCATGCCCATCCAGGCACACCAGGTCACGAAGTAGTTGCCGGTGAGGTAGGCCTCCTGCCCGATCTCTTCGACGACGGTGGTGGGCGGCGCCCTGTACCGGCGGGTGAAGAGGGCATAGCTCATGTCCGCCGTGAGATAGCCATGGGTCATGCGACGCCAGCGCGGCATGTGCATGAGATAGGGCCGCAGGTGTAGGCTGAAGACCACGAAGCGCAGGTTGACACAAAAGCCCGTGGCCAGCACGACCCACGCCGGAGCGCCGGCGATCAGCAACGGAATGGCCGCCAGTTGCGAACTGCCCGCGTAGACCAGCAATGTCATCGCGATCGACTCGAACACGCTCATGCCCGACTTGAGCATCGCCACGCCGGTCATCAGGCCCCACGCGCCGATGCCGATGGCAACCGAACTCATGTCGCGAACCCCTTGCCGGAACTCCGGCTGCCGGCGAATCGAAGGCAGGAAGAACATCAGCCGAAGACCTGGCCCGGCTTCACGTCGAAGCCGCGCAGGAAATCGGCAACTGGCAAGCGCTTGCCGCCCGCACGCTGCAATTCGGTGAGGATGACAGTGGAATCCTTCGCGGCAACGGCGATGCCCGAGGGCGCGACCGTGAGGACCGTTCCGGGCGCCTCGCCGCTCGTCCCGGCATCCGCCCGAGCGGCCCAGATCTTGATGGTCTCGCCATCGAGGCTGCTGCTGGCGCCAGGGAAGGGATCGAAGGCTCGGATGCGACGCATGATCGAGACGGCGTCGTGTGCCCAGTCGACCTGCGCCTCGTTCTTTTCGACCTTGTGCGCGTAAGTGATGCCCTCGGCCGGTTGCGGCTCGGCATGCAGCGTGCCGGCCTCGGCCTGCTTCAACGCTTCAACGATCAGCCGCGCCCCGAGCGCGGCGAGGCGATCGTGCAGACGCGCGGTGCTGTCATCGCCGATGGGCAAGGCCTCGACAAGCAGCATGTCGCCGGTGTCGAGGCCCGCATCCATCTGCATGATGGTGACGCCGGTTTTCGCGTCGCCGGCCTCGATCGCGCGGTGGATCGGAGCAGCGCCGCGCCAACGCGGCAAGAGGCTTGCATGAATGTTGAGGCAGCCGAGCCGCGGCGCATCCAGCACCCATTGAGGCAGGATCAGGCCGTAGGCCGCGACCACCATCACGTCGGGCTTCGCTTCGGCGATGGCGGTGAGCGCGGCGACGGCCTCGTCCGGGTATTTGCCATCCAGGCGCAGACTGCGCGGCTGCATGACCGGCCAGGTTCGACCTGCAGCGAACTGCTTGACCGGCGAAGCCTGCAGCTTCATGCCTCGACCCGCGGGCCGATCGGGCTGCGTCAGCACCAGCACGACCTCGAACCCGGCTGCGGCTATCGCCTCCAGCGCGTGACGAGCAAACTCGGGCGTACCCGCAAACGCGACCCTCATGCGGCCATCACAGGGGATTGACCTCGAGCAGAAGGTCGTCGGCTGTGTGATAGCGCTGAACCAAGCCTGCAGGGTCCATGTAGATGAAAAGCATGCGAGGCGTGTTCAGCGCCTTGTAGCGCCAGCCCCAGACGACCCCGTCGAAGGAGGACACCTGGGTGATCTCGAAAGGACGGCCATAGGTACGTAGCACGTCGGCCTCGCGCCAGACGCCGGGGCGGATGGTGCTGTCGAACATGCGCTCGTCGAGTTCCTGCCGGATCGAGACCACATGCCCCGTCGCATCGAGGTCGACGTTGTCCACCTCGAAGCCGGCGGGCGCGCGTGAATACTGCAAACGCTCACCGCCCGCGGACAACGGATAGACCGACGTCGGTGCACCGAGCCGCTGCAGCGTTTCCGCGCGGGAGCTGCCGAGGGGAAGACGCGTGGGTTCGCTCGCGCAGCCGCCCAGCGTCAGAACGGCGACGACAAGCGCTGCCGGCCAGCCGCGGGCGAGCCCTGTCATTCACGCGCCTCTTTCTGCTCTTCGCGCTGCTGCTTGAGGAGCTTGCTCTTGATGCGGTTGCGTTTGAGCGGCGAAAGGTATTCGACGAACACCTTGCCGAGCAAGTGGTCGAGTTCGTGCTGGACGCAGACCGCCAGCAGGCCCTCGGCCTCGATGGTCTGCGACTCGCCCTCGGCGTCGAGAGCGTTCACACGCACGGCCGTGGAACGCTCGACACCGTCGTAGATGCCGGGCACCGACAGGCAGCCCTCTTCATTCATGACCTTTTCTTCGCTGGCCCATACGATCTCTGGGTTGATGAGCACCAGCGGCTGATTGCGTTCTTCGGAGATGTCGATCACCACCAGGCGCTCGTGCACGTCGACCTGGGTTGCGGCGAGCCCGATGCCGTTGGCGTCGTACATGGTTTCGAGCATGTCGACGACCAGCGTCTTGATGCGCGCGTCGACGCCCTGCACCGGTTTGGCCACCGTGTGCAGGCGCTTGTCGGGGTAGCTCAGAATGGTTCTTTTGGCCATGAAAACGAGGAAAAGTTGTCGCCATTTTCGCCATTTCCGCGACGGCGCGACGCCCTCAGACCGGATAAACGTTGCCCTATCAAGGGCATCAGCGCAAAATTCGTTGCAAATTGTGAGGATTCGTACGTCCCCCGGGGCGTAGTGCGTGCACACCATCAAACCATGAACAAACTCCGAATCGACAGAAGCCTGCGTCCGAACTTCGTCGCCACGCTAGCGGTGATGGCCATGGTGGGCAGCGCGACAGCGGCGTTCGCGCAGACTTATCCCGTCACGCCGCAGCAGCGCAGTACCGCGCAGCAGACGGCACAGGCCGGAATCCCGATCAGCGAACTCGCGCCGAATGCGCCCGACGAATACACCGTGAAGCCGGGCGACACGCTTTGGGCCATTTCTCGCCTCTATCTGCGCAGCCCTTGGCGCTGGCCGGAGTTGTGGGGAATGAACATGAGCGAGATCTCAAATCCGCACCGCATCTACCCCGGCCAGGTGCTTTATCTGGACAAGACCGGCGGACGCGCGCGCCTGAGCACGCGGCGCGGCACCGGCGCACCCGACGGCACGATCAAGCTCTCTCCGCGTACCMGCTACGAATCGCTGTCGGGCATGGCGCTGCCGACGCTCAATCCAAGCCTGATCGAGCCCTTCCTGGCCGAACCGATCGTCGTGGACGAGGGCACCCTGGTCACGGCGCCGCGGATCGTGGCCGGCAATGACAGCCGTGTGCTGCTTGCCCGCGGCGACCGGGCCTACGCGCGCGGCGAATTCAATTCGCCCCTGGTCGAAACGGCGGGTCCGATCAAGACCTTCCGCATCTTCCGCAATGCGACGCCGCTGACGGACCCCGGCACAGGCGAGATCCTCGGCTACGAAGCGCAGTATCTCGGCAAGGCCACATTGCAGCGTGGCGAATCGACCGCCAGCGAGATGGTCGATGGCAAGGAAGTCGTCAGCGTGGTTCCCGCGAGCATCGACATCATTGCCGCGCGCGAAGAAATGCGCGCGGGCGACCGGCTGCTTCCCGAACCACCCCGGCAGCTCCTGAGCTATGTGCCGCGTGCACCGGAGCAAACGGTCTCCGGCGGCCGCATCGTTTCCGTCTACGGCAACGCCGTGCAGTTCGCCGCGCAGAATCAGGTGGTCGCGATCAACAAGGGCACGCGCGACGGCATCGAAAGCGGCCACGTACTGGCAATTCTCAAGAACGGTGAAACCATCATCGACAAGACGGGGACCGGCAAGGAAACGCTCAAGCTGCCGAACGAACGCATCGGCCTGCTCATGGTGTTCCGCACCTTCGAGAAGGTTTCGTACGCCCTGGTGCTCGAAATCAACGATGCCCCGCGCGTCGGCGACTTGCTGATCAACCCCTGATCGCCCCCTTGTCCACGCGTGGAACGTGAAGAACTCGCGGGCTGGCAGCGGCTGGGCCTGACGCCGGGGGTCGGCAACGACACCGCGCGCAAACTGCTGGCTGCCTTCGGCATGCCGGCCGATGTGTTTGCCCAGTCACAGAGGGCGCTGCAGCAAGTCGTGACGCCGGCGCAGGCGAAGGCACTGGGACAGACGCCGGAAGGGCTCGCGCCGCTTCTCGACCGGACCGAAGAGTGGCTGCGAGGCGTGGAAGCCCATGGGGCCACGCGACGCATCGTGACCCTGGGCGACATCGGCTACCCCGCCGCGCTGCTCGAAATGGCCGATCCGCCGCTGATGCTCTATGTCTTCGGCGCGCCCGGATTCGATCTGGCTCAACTCGAGCGCAGCATCGCCATCGTCGGCAGTCGCAATCCGACACCGCAAGGCGCATCGAACGCCCGAGCCTTCTCGCGGGCGTTCGGCGAATCGGGAATCACGGTCGTTTCCGGTCTGGCGCTCGGTGTTGACGGCGCAGCCCACGAGGGCGCGCTCGACGCAGCTGCCGACGCGGGTCAGCTGGCGACGGTCGCGGTGGTAGGCACGGGGCTGGACCGCGTCTATCCTGCACGGCACCGCGAGCTGGCGCACCGGATCGCGGCACGGGGCCTGATCGTGAGCGAATACGCCCTCGGCACGCCGCCGCTCGCCCAGAACTTTCCTCGACGCAATCGCATCATCGCGGGGCTCGCCCGCGGCACATTGGTGGTGGAGGCCGCACTGAAATCGGGCTCACTGATCACCGCCCAACTGACGACGGAACAGGGCAAGGAGGTGTTCGCCATCCCCGGCTCGATCCATTCACCCCAGTCGCGCGGCTGCCACGCCCTCATCCGCCAAGGCGCAAAGCTGGTCGAAACAGTCACGGATGTTCTCGAAGAGCTTCGCCTGGAGCCGACCGCACCCCGCGCACGGCAAGGCGCCCCGGGCCCCGCCGCCGCGCCGAGAGAGCATGGCCTGCTGGGCTCGCTGGGTTTCGATCCGGTCAGCCTCGACACCTTGTGCGCCCGGACCGGCCTCAGTGCCGCGTTGCTGCAAACGCAACTGCTCGAACTGGAACTGCTGGGCAGCGTCGGGCGACTGCCGGGTGGACTTTTTCAGCGCATGGGCTCGGCCTGAGCAGCCCGGCGCCCGGCGCCCGGCGCGGTCGAGGGTTTCAAGTAAACGCTGCGGGCCTTGCGCGTCGAGTGGGCTATATTGAGCCCATGTTCGAAGTGCTCGTGTTTGTCTACGAAAACTACTGGCGCAGCGACGCGTGCCCCGAACCCGAGCAGCTGGGCCGAAAGCTCAGTGCGCAAGGTTTCGACGCCGAAGAAATCCGCGACGCATTGCGCTGGCTCGACGGCTTGAGCCTCGCTACCCAAGGCATGCAGCTGACCCGACATGGCGACGGCGCGAGTGCCACGATCACGCTTCGCGAACCCGGCGATGCCGCGCTCACCCAGTCACCAGGCTCAATGCGAGTCTATTCGGCCGCGGAGCAGGAGCATCTGGGTGCCGAATGCCTGGGATTCGTCAGTTTTCTTGAATCGGCGGGCGTCCTGCCCGCGGGCATGCGCGAGATCGTGCTCGATCGCGCGATGGCAACCCCCGGCGAGCCGCTCGCACTCGACGAACTCAAGATCATCGTGCTGATGGTGCACTGGAGCACCGGGATCGAGCCCGACGCGCTGATGCTCGACGAACTCTGCGACGACACGATTCACCGCATCGCGCACTGAGCCAGCGCGACCTCGGGTCACTTCAGTTCAGCAAGCGCTCAGGGTTTGCGTCCAGTTTGGCCAGCGCCTCGCGCGTTGCACGGACCGTGAGCGTTTCTTCTTCGGCTGGCACCAACAAGCCCGCCTGCAGGTAGGACGCGAGCCGGCCGACCTGGATCAGGAAGCTGCGCCCATCGCTCGACGCGAACAGATGCAGTTGCTTGCGATCGCTGCGCCAGACGAACTGAACCTGGGTCACACGGTCGTTGTGGTCGAGCATGAACCAGGTTCCGACCTGCAGTTCGTGAGCCCATGCGAGCATGTCTTCGCTGACCTTGGTGCCGGTGTCCGGCACGACCTCGATCGAGGCCGCGTCGACGCCCAGCAACAGTTCGATGCTGGCGGCGTCCAGCGGAAGATCGGTCGTGCCCTCATCGGTCACGAAATCCTCGAGATTGGCAAGACGCTTCGCCATCGCCTCGATCTTGGCCGGCGGGATGGCTTCCGTCTTCGAAAGGAAGGCGTCCGACAGCGTCGCGCCGATGGTCTTGATGTGCGCCTCCTGCGGGTCGCCAACGATCCCCAGCAGTGTCATGCCCTGGCGCAGGCGTTGCAGCAACTGGGGCAGATCCTGGATGACACGCGTGCGGTCGTTGCGATTGGGCTTGGCACTGGCGGCCCACACGAGGTCGGAGGCGGCTCGCTTGAGCGTGACCGTCTGCTCGTCCTGCCCGCCATAGCGCAGCGCGGCGATGGCCAGCACCTCGGCCCAGACCTTGAACAGGAACTCCCGGATCTCCTCGCGTACAGGCATGTCGTTGAGCATCTTGCGCAACTCGATGGTGTACTGGATCGCCATCGTTTCCTTCTGCTCGACCTGCTGCGCGACGCTCATCACCCGTTGGGTGGTGTCGCTCTGCGTCAGGTACTTGTTCAGGAAGACGACGAACTCGTCAAATACCAGCTTGAAGACACGCTGGCCAGTCTCCGGATACTGCTCGATCACCTGCACGACACGCCGGATCTCGCCTTCGAGCGCGCTGCCCGAAATGGCCGCCGCATCGAAGCCCATCACGCAGGACCCCATGCGGTCGATCAACATGCGCGCCGGATGCTGCAAGGTTCCAAAGAACTCCGGTTCGGCGATCGCCACGCGCAGCACCGGCATCTGAAGGCGCGCGAACCAGACGCGCGCCGAGAAGGGGATGCGCTCTTCCGCGAGGATGGCCTGAAACATCAGCGCCACGATCTCGACCGTAGCCTTGTCGGCGGTGGTGGGAGCCTTGCGCTTGAGCTCGGTCGTGCGCCGGCGCAGTTCGGCCGCCGTCTGCTGGATGGCCGTCGCTTCGTCGCCGACCACGTATTGCGATGCCATGACCTGATAGGCAGCCTCAGCCTCGGCGATCGCCGCCGTGAAGGCCTGCGCACCGGCGCCGCCTCCCGGCCCACCCGCCATGGCCACCACGCCCGGAACGCGCTGCTGCGAAAGGTCGCCGCCGATGCGCGCGCTGACGAAGCGCTTGAGATTCAGCAGCACGCCCTGCGCGCGCTGACGAGCCATGACCAGAGGCGAGCCGCCTGTCGCGACCATCGTGTCTCCACCCGCGCGCGGCCCAGCCCCGCCGGCGCGGCCCATGCCGATCCCGATGGACGCGGGCGCAAAGCTTCCGGCAGGTGCACCGAAGCCGCCGCCTCCATGCGTCAATTGGTGGCTGTGGGCCTGGACCGGCATGCCCCCCGTCGCACCGCCGGCGCGAGAACCCGCGAAGCTGCCGCCGAGCGGCGCGGGCCCGGAACTGGCCCCGCCGGTGCGCCTGACAAGGCTCTTGAGATCGATCTCCGGCATCACGCCCTTGTCGATCAGGAACGCGTTGGCATCCTTGTAGGCCTTCACGACCGTGTCGACCATGTGGTGCTGGACCTGGTCCTGCACCTTGGTCCAGAGCGCGCGGCTCAAGCCGGCGGCCAGCCACTGATCGACCAGAAGCTTCGCGAAGGCTTCGGGTTTGAGTATGTCCCTCGCCCCGAACTCGCTCGTGCCCTCGAGAAACTGGATACGCAGGCGAAGGTCGTTGAGCTCGAAACCGGCCTTGTCCTGGATCACCTGGGCCAGACGCGAGGACAGGATATTGGTTTCGACAACCTCGTCGCCGATCAATTCGAGGCTGGACGACGAATGGGGCGACGCCCCGTCAGACGCGCTGCTGGCCAGCGCCTTGCGCCATGCAGCCTTCGACAGGGACACCCAGCTCGACCCATGGGCCTGGAATGCCAGGAAGCCATCCCGGTTCTCCTGCATCTCGCGCGCGTTGCCAGTCTGGCTGGCGAGCGTCATGAGTCGCTCCTGAACTCCGCGAGCCACCGGCTCGATGACGACCTCGGTGGCAATGACGAAGCGTTCACGCGTCTCGCGTGCGAGCTGCAGGGAAGAGGCGTGGGACCGGGTGGTCATTGAGGGGTTGAACGGCAATTAGGACGATTTCGACAAGCTCAAGCTTGCATTGGCAAGCGTAACCGCACAAGTGCTGACAATGCTAACCAATCCGAACATCGAGCGGGCGCTCACACCGTGGCGCCAGCGTTCGGATCGTCCGGATCGCCATCGCGCTTGATCGGCCCTTTGATCAGATCCTCGCGTTTGACACCAAGCCACATCGCGATGGCCGCCGCCACAAAGGCCGACGAATAGATGCCGAACAGGATGCCGATAGTCAGCGCCAGCGCAAAGTAGTGCAGTGTCGGGCCGCCGAAGAAGAACATCGACAGCACGACCAATTGGGTCGAGCCGTGCGTGATGATGGTGCGGCTGATGGTGGAGGTGATCGCGTTGTCGATGACTTCCCGGGTGCTCAGCTTGCGGTAGCGGCGGAAGTTCTCGCGGACCCGGTCGAAGATGACCACCGATTCGTTGACCGAATAGCCCAGGACTGCGAGCACGGCCGCCAGCACCGCCAGCGAGAACTCCCACTGGAAGAAGGCGAAGAAGCCCAGGATGATCACGACGTCGTGCAGATTGGCCAGCACAGTGGCCAGCGCGAACTTCCATTCAAACCGGAAGGCCAGGTAGATCATGATGCCGACCACCACCATGCCGAGCGCCTTGAGACCATTGGTGGTGAGCTCTTCGCCGACCTGCGGGCCGACGAATTCATTGCCCCGCAGCGTCGCGGAGGGGTCCGCGGCCTTGAGCGCCGCCATGACCTGTTCACTCTGCTGAGCCGAAGTCTGGCCCTTCAGCGCCGGCAAGCGGATCTGCACGTCGCGCGAGGTGCCGAAGTTCTGCACCTGAACGTCAGGGTAGCCGAGCTTTCCTACCGCATCGCGCACCTTGCCCACGTCCACCGACTGCTGGTAGGCGACCTCCATGACCGTGCCGCCAGTGAATTCGACCGACAGGTGCAGCCCACGGTGAATCAGGAAGAAGACTGCCAGCGCGAATGTTACGAACGAAACAGCGTTCAGCACCAGTGCGTGGCGCATGAACGGGATGGTCCTGTGGATCCGGAAGAACTCCATTTTTCTGTTCCCTTACTTGGCGTTCGCCACGGCGTCGGTTTTCGGCTTCCAGACGGTGCCGATCGATACCGTCCTGAGCTTCTTCTTGCTGCCGTACCAGAAGTTCACCAGCCCGCGCGAGAAGAACACAGCGGAAAACATCGACGTGACGATGCCGATGCAGTGCACCACAGCGAAGCCGCGCACCGGCCCGGACCCGAAAGCCAGCAGCGCGATGCCCGCAATCAGCGTGGTCACGTTCGAGTCGAGAATCGTGCCCCATGCGCGATCGTAGCCCGCATGGATCGCCGCCTGCGGCGAGGCACCGCCGCGCAACTCCTCGCGTACCCGCTCGTTGATCAGCACGTTGGAGTCGATCGCCACGCCGATGGCGAGGGCCATGGCCGCAATGCCGGGCAGCGTGAGCGTGGCCTGAAGCATCGAAAGAATCGCGACCAGGAGCATCAGGTTGACCGCGAGCGCGATCGACGAGAACACGCCGAAGAGCGCGTAGTAGGCGCACATGAAGATCATGATGGCGATGAAGCCGTACATCACGCTCTTGAAGCCCTTCTCGATGTTGTCGGCACCGAGCGTCGGGCCGATCGTGCGCTCCTGGATGATCTCCATCGGCGCGGCGAGCGAGCCGGCACGCAGCAGCAGCGCGAGATCATTCGCTTCGACAACACTCATGGAACCCGAGATCTGGAACCGATTGCCCAGCTCGCCGTTGATCGACGGGGCTGTCAGCACTTCGCCCTTGCCTTTCTCGAAGATCAGCATCGCCATGCGCTTGCGGAAATTCTCGCGACTCACGTCGCGCATGATCCGGCCTCCCTTGGCGTCCATGGTCAGGTCGACCTTGGGCTGCTGGGTCTGCGAATCGAAGCCCGGTTGCGCATCGGTGAGGTTCTCGCCGGTCACCAGCACCTGCTTCTTGACTATGACGGTGCGCCCCTGGCGATCGAGAAATTTCTCCGAGCCGAAAGGCACCGGCCCTGTGCCGAGTTCAGCCGCGCGGCCCTCGGTGCTTTCGTCGACCAGACGCATCTCGAGCGTGGCCGTGCGGCCCAGGATGTCCTTGGCCTTCGCCGTGTCCTGCACACCGGGCAACTGCACCACGATGCGATCCAGGCCTTGCTGCTGGATCACGGGCTCGGCCACGCCGAGTTCGTTGATGCGGTTGTGGAGCGTGGTGATGTTCTGCTTCAGCGCGGCATCCTGCAGCCGGCGCGCCGCCTCGGGCTTGATGGAAGCCGTCAGCTTCCAGTCGCTGCCTTCCTGGCTGTCGACCGTCGTGAGGTCGGGCAACTGGTCCTGAATGAGGCGCTTGGCCTCCTCCAGACTGGCAGCGTCGCGAAAGCGTGCCTCGACGGTCTGGCCGTTTCGGCTGACCGCACTGCCACGGATGCCCTTGTCGCGCAGGCCTGTGCGCAGGTCGCTTGCAAAGGATTCGGCCCTCTTGTCGATGGCGCCCTTCATGTCGACCTGCAGCAGGAAGTCGACGCCCCCGCGGAGGTCGAGGCCCAGGTACATCGGGAAAGCGTGCAGGGCGGTGAGCCAGGACGGCGAACGCGAGAGCAGGTTGAGCGCCACAACGTAAGACGGCTCGTTCGGATCCGGCACCAGCGCGCGCTGCACGACGTCGCGCGCCTTGAGCTGATCGTCGGTGCTGGTGAAGCGGGCGCGCACCGAGGTGGCGTCGAGCGTCATCAGGTCAGGTGCGAGGCCGGCGGCCTTCAAGGCCTCCGCAACGCGAGCCTGGGTCCCTGCGTCGACCTTGACGGTCGACTTCGCCGACGACACCTGCACCGCGGGTGCCTCGCCGAAGAAATTGGGCAGGGCATAGACGAGCCCCACGAGCAGCACGATCACGATGATCGCGTACTTCCATACCGGGTAACGGTTCATCGATTCAACCTTCGAGGACGCGCGGTGTGCAGCACCCGCGCTTTCACCTTATTTAATTGCGCCCTTGGGCAGCACCTGGACAACGGCGCTGCGCTGGATCTGCACCTCGACACCCTTGGCGATCTCGATGGTCAGGTACTGCTCGCCGAGTTGCGTGATCTTGCCGAGCACGCCGCCGGAGGTCGCGACCTCGTCGCCCTTGGCCAGCGCCTCGATCATCGCGCGCGCTTCCTTCTGGCGCTTCATCTGCGGACGGATCATCACGAAATAGAGCACCACGAACATCAACACGAGCGGCAGCATGCTGCCGAGCGACGACAACATGTCGCTGCCTCCGGCAGCAGCGGGTGCGGTCTGGGCGTAAGCGGAGGAAATGAACAAGGGAGTCTCCAACAGAGGGAAGAAGTACGGTCAACGAGAGGATCGCGGCCTACGAGAAAGCCGCGCAGCGCGGGGCTTTGCCGCGCACAGCACCGGGCATTGTATTCGGCGGCATGAAGCCCCGCGCGGGCTAACCCGGCGGGGCCGTTGGGGCTTTCAGGACGCTCCGTGACGCGGCGCGGCCCCGGGGTGCGGCGGGTCCAGGCGGGACAGTGTCAGGCCGCCACGCGCGTTGGCTCGGGGTTGCGCCACTTGCCCATCAGGTCGGCCCAGCGCACGCGCGCGGCGGCCAGGTTGCGATCCTTGACGTGGCCATAGCCGCGGATCTGCTCCGGCAGGCTCGCGATCTCGAGAGCCATCCCGTGGTTGTCGGCGCTCAGGCCGGTGAGCACTTCCTCGATGCTCGCGCGGTACTCGCCGACCAGGGCGCGTTCCGTCTTTCGTTCCTCCGTGCGGCCGAAGATGTCCAGCGGCGTGCCGCGCAGGCCCTTGAGCTTCGCGAGCAGCCTGAACCCGATCAGCATCGAAGGTCCGAATTTCTGCTTCTGCAGTTCGCCCTTGGCGTTCTTCTTCGCGATGAGGGGCGGCGCGAGGTGGTAGTTGAGCTTGAAATCCTTGCCCATCTGACCTTCGAACATGCCTTCGACGCGGTCGAGGAAGCTCCGATCGGTGTGCAAGCGTGCGACTTCGTATTCGTCCTTGTACGCCATCAGCTTGAAGAGGTAACGCGCGACGGTTTCGGCAAGGCGGGTCTTGCCCAGGGTCGACTCAGCCCGCTGCACCTTCATGACGAAGGCCTTGTACTCGTCGGCGTAAGACGCGTTTTGATAGGCGGTCAAGAACTCCACCCGGCGGGCGACCAAGCCCTCCACCGTCTCGCGCTTCTTGAACTCGATGATCTGCCCGGGTTGGACGCGCTTGTGCAGTTCCTCGGGCCGTTGCGCGGCTTGGCGGCCCCATTCGAAGGCCGCCTTGTTGTTGTCCACGGCCACCGCATTGAGTTCGATTGCGCGCATCAAAGACGCATGCGCAAGCGGGATCCAGCCCTTCTGCCACGCATAGCCCATGATCATCGGGTTGACATAGATCGTGTCGCCCATCAGCGCGGTCGCGGCCGCGTCGGCGTCGAAGGCGCCCACGCCGCCGATGCCTACCGCGCGCGTGATCTCGGCGGCGCACGCCTCCTGCGGGTTCTGCCAGTTCGCGTTGCGCACGAAAGCCGCAGTCGGTGAGCTGTGGCTGTTGAGCGCGACGTGCGTGCGCCCTTCGCGCATGCGCGCCATCGTTTCCACGTTGACGCTCACCAGCGGGTCGCAGGCCAGAATCAGGTCGGCCGCGGCCGTGCCCACGCGCGTGGTCCGGATGTCGTCCTGCCGGTCGCCGATCAACACGTGACTCCAGGTGGCTCCGCCCTTCTGCGCCAGCCCCGCCGCGTCCTGCGTGACGATGCCCTTGCCTTCGATGTGTGCCGCCATCCCCAGCAGCTGGCCAATGGTAATGACACCGGTTCCGCCGACGCCCGCCACCACAATGCCCCAGACGTTGCCGCCCGCAAGCGAGGGCAAGGCCGGCTCCGGCAGCGCGCCGAGATCGGCCGGCATTGATGCCTTGTTCTTCGACTTCTTTTTGAGCTGGCTGCCCTCGACCGTGACGAAGCTCGGGCAGAAGCCCTTCAGGCAACTCATGTCCTTGTTGCAGGTGCTCTGGTTGATGGTTCGCTTGCGGCCGAACTCGGTCTCGACCGGTTCGACCGACAGACAGTTGCTCTGCACGCTGCAGTCGCCGCAGCCTTCGCAGACCAGTTCGTTGATGACCACCCGCTTGGCCGGATCGACGGCCGTGCCCCGCTTGCGTCGACGGCGCTTCTCCGTCGCGCAGGTCTGGTCATAGATGATGGCGGTGGTGCCCTTGATTTCCCGGAACTCGCGCTGGATTTCGTCCAGGTCGTCGCGGTGGCGCACCTTCACATGGTCGCCGGGCACATTCACGCCCTCGTACTTCTCGGGCTCGTCAGTCACGACCACGACCTTCTTTGCGCCTTCGGCATGCAGGCTTTCCGCGATCTGCAACACGGAATGCCCCTCGGGCCGCTCCCCCACCTGCTGGCCGCCAGTCATGGCGACGGCATCGTTGTAGAGGATCTTGTAAGTGATGTTGACCCCAGCCGCGATGCTCTGCCGGATGGCGAGCAGGCCACTGTGGAAGTAGGTGCCGTCACCGAGGTTCGCGAAGATGTGCTGGTCGGTCGTGAATGGTTGTTGGCCCACCCACGGCACACCCTCGCCGCCCATCTGCGTGAAACCGATGGTGGAGCGGTCCATCCAGGTCGCCATGAAATGGCAACCGATGCCCCCCATGGCGCGCGATCCCTCGGGCACGACGGTGCTCGTGTTGTGCGGGCAGCCCGAGCAGAACCACGGCTGGCGCACCGCATCGGATACGCCGCTCGCGGGCGGCAGGGCCATGGCGCGCTCCTTCGCTTCGATGATGGCGAGCTGCGCGTCGATTCGCGCGGCCATGTCGGCGCCGGCGGCCGCCAGCAGGCCCGTCTTCTTCAGTCGTTGCGCGATGGCCTTGGCGATAAGCGAAGGGTTCAGGTCGGCATTCGCGCGCAGCAGCGTGTGCGCGGTCGGGTTGGGCATCGACCATTCCCCGCCGGAATAGCCGTCGGCACTCGCGCCTTCGCCCTCGTCGAACTTGCCGACCACATTGGGCCGCACGTCGGCGCGCCAGTTGTAGAGCTCTTCCTTGAGCTGGTATTCAATGACTTGGCGCTTCTCCTCGACCACCAGGATTTCCTGCAGGCCGGTCGCGAATTCGCGCGTGAGCTGCGCTTCAAGCGGCCACACGACGGCGACCTTGTGCAGGCGGATGCCGAGCCGGCGGCAGGCCGCATCGTCCAGGCCCAGGTCGATCAAGGCCTGGCGCGTGTCGTTGTAGGCCTTGCCGCTGGCCATGATGCCGAAGCGGTCGTTCGGTCCTTCGATCACGTTGTGGTTGAGCCGGTTGGCGCGAATGTAGGCCAACGCGGCATACCACTTGTAGTGCATGAGGCGGGCCTCCTGCTCCAGGGCGTGGTCGGGCCAGCGGATGTGCAAGCCGCCGGGCGGCATCTGGAAATCAGTGGGCATCACAATCTCGACGCGGTCGGGGTCGATCATCGCGGTGGAACTCGACTCGACGATTTCCTGGATGGTCTTCATGCCCGACCAGATGCCGGCAAAGCGACTCATCGCGAAGGCATGGATGCCGAGGTCGAGGATCTCCTGCACGTTCGCCGGGAAGAACACCGGCGTGCCGCAGGCCTTGAAGATGTGGTCGCTCTGGTGCGCCGCGGTGGAACTCTTGGAGATATGGTCGTCACCGGCCACCGCGATCACGCCGCCCCATGCGGTGGTGCCGGCCATGTTGGCATGCTTGAAGACGTCGGAGCAGCGGTCCACGCCCGGGCCCTTGCCGTACCAGATGCCGAAAACGCCGTCGAACTTGTTGGTCCCCGCCGGCGAGAAGCCGAGTTGCTGCGTGCCCCAGAGTGCCGTTGCGGCAAGTTCTTCGTTCACGCCGGGCTGGAAGACGATGTTCTGTTCCTTCAGGAACTTGCTCGCCTTCCAGAGCGCCTGGTCGTAGCCGCCGAGCGGCGAGCCGCGGTACCCGCTGATGAAGCCCGCCGTGTTCTTGCCCTGCTGCTGGTCGCGCAGCCGCTGCAGCATCGGCAGCTTGACCAGCGCCTGCACGCCGCTCATGAAGGCCCGGCCGTAGTCGAGCGAATATTTGTCGTCGAGCGTGACCGTTTCGAGGGCCTTGCGAATGTGCTCGGGCAGAGGTGCGTTCATTGGGTCTGTCTCCAGTGGCTATGCCTTGTGGGCGTGGCTTGCAAGGCATCCGGGTCGGATACCCCTCAGCCATCATCACGCAAAGTGTATGCCTGCGGCCTCGACAGGTGTTTGCGTTCTTTGCCTCATTAAGCCGCCATTTTGGAAGGATCTTGCTTAAGATTGACCATCATGGAAAGCATTGACAAGTTTGACCTCGCCATCCTGCAAGAACTGCAAGCCGACGGACGGCTGACGAACGCCGAGCTTGCGCAGCGCGTGGGTCTCTCGGCAGCGCCCTGCTGGCGTCGCGTGCGGGCGTTGGAGGAGGCGGGCTTCATCAAGGGCTATCACGCCGAGATCGACCGCCGCAAGATTGGGCTCGGCGTGCTCGCATTCGTGCGCGTCGACACCGAACGCACCACCGGCGACGTCACGCGCAAGCTCGAGGACGCGGTCCGCAAGTTGCCGGAGGTGATCGCCTGCCACTACATCAGCGGCACCGGCACCTTCGAACTGCAGGTCGTCGCGCAGGACCTCGACAGTTTCTCGCGCTTCGCGTTGCAGCACCTGCTCAACCTGCCGAACGTGAAGGACCTGCATACCAGCTTCTCCCTCGGCGAGGTCAAGGCCAGCCATGCCCTCCCCCTGGGGCACCTGGCGAAGAAGGCCGCGACCTAGAATCGCCGGACCCCCGCCAGTACAGAAGAACTTCGAAATGAACTCATTCCGCCGCGCCCTCTCCCTTTCCCTCGCGCTCCTCGCCGCATCGCTTTCGATGGGCGCCCAGGCGCAGAACCGCGAACTGACGGTGGCTTCCAGCGCCACCTACGCGCCCTTCGCCTTCGAGAACAAGGACAAGCAGATCGTCGGGTTCGACATCGACATCATCAACGCCATCGCGAAGAACCAGGGCTTCAAGGTCAAGGTCGTCAACACGCCCTGGAGCGGAATCTTCGCGGCGCTCAACAACGGCGATGTCGATCTGATCATCTCCGGCGTCACCATCAATGACAAGCGCAAGCAGAGCTACGATTTCTCGCCGTCCTACTTCGCGGCCAGGCAGCTGATCGCTGTCCCCAAGAGCAGCGGCGTGAGTTCTTTGAAGGACCTCGCAGGCAAGAAGATCGCGGTGGTCAATGCCTCGACCGCCGACGACGTGGTCTCGCGCGAGTTCGGCAAGACCAACCCGAACCTGCGCCGCTTCGAAAGCACGCCACTGATCATTTCCGAACTCGCCGGCGGCGGCGTCGATGCCGCCGTGGGGGACAACGGCGTGATCGCATACCGCGTGGCGCAGAACCCCGAGCTGAAGACGATCGACGACCCCTCCTTTCCCGAAGAGGCTTTCGGCATCGTCGTGAAGAAGGGCGACAGGGCGCTGCAGGACAAGCTCGCGGCGGGGCTCGCCGCGATCCGCGCGGACGGCAGTTACTTGACCATCTACAGGAAGTGGTTCAACAAGGACCCGAAGTGATGTTGGCCCTGCGGGCGGCCTAGTGCCCCATGCAAACGAACGGCCGCTGCGCGGCCGTTTCTCGTTGATGACATAGGAGAAAGGGTTCGATGGAACCGATCGTCTGGTTTGGCTGGTTTCGGCTCGACATTCTGCTCGAATACAAGAGCCTGTTCATCGAAGGCGCATGGATGACGCTTCGCATGACGGTGCTGTGCGTGCTGCTCGGTGCCAGCTGGGGGCTGTGCCTCGCGCTCGCGCGGCTGGCCCAGGCAAGGCATGCACCGTGGTCGTGGATGGCGCGCGTCTTTCTGCGCTGGCCGTCGACGGTCTATGTGAGCTTCTTTCGCGGAACGCCGCTGTTCGTGCAGATCCTGCTGATCCACTTCGCGGTGATGCCGCTGTTCATCCATCCGACCACCGGCCTCATCGTGACGGGAGAACTCGCCCGCACGCTGAAACAGGAGCATGGCGCCCTGATATCGGGCATCGTCGCGCTCACGCTGAATTCGGCCGCCTACATCTCCGAGGTCTTTCGCGCCGGCATCCAGTCAATCGCGCGCGGGCAGGTCGATGCGGGCCGCTCGCTGGGATTCACCCAGGCGCAGGCGATGCGCTATGTGGTGCTTCCGCAGGCCTTCCGCCGCATGCTGCCGCCGCTCGGCAACAACGCGATCGCGCTGCTCAAGGACACCTCGCTGGTATCCGCGATCGGCCTGGCCGAGCTGGCCTATGCGGCGCGCACCGTGGCCGGCGCCTACGGGCGCTACTGGGAGCCCTACCTGGCCATCTCGCTGATCTACTGGCTCATGACGCTCGCGCTCACCACCATGCTGCGCCGCCTCGAATATCGGCTGGCGCGCAGCGACCGCGGCTGAGCCCCTCACGCGCGGCATGCCACCGATCTCGCCCGAGGAAACACCCGTCGCTCCCGCGCGCGCCCAGCCCGCGCGCATCGGGCCGCTCGAACCGCTCAAGCTGCCCGTGTTCCGGATGCTGTGGAGCACCTGGCTGATCGCCAACATCTGCATGTGGATGAACGACGTGGCGGCGGCGTGGATGATGACCTCGCTGACCACCTCGCCGATCTGGGTCGCACTCGTGCAATCGGCATCCACGCTGCCGGTGTTCCTGCTCGGGCTGCCCAGCGGGGCGCTGGCGGACATCCTGGACCGGCGGCGCTGGCTCGTCGCCACGCAGTTCTGGCTCGCGGGCGCGGCCGTGGTGCTGTGCGCCGCCGTGGTGCTCGACCTGATGACGGCGCCGCTGCTGCTGGCCCTGACCTTTGCGAACGGCATCGGCCTGGCGCTGCGCTGGCCGGTGTTCTCCGCCATCGTTCCAGAGCTGGTGCCGCGCACGCACCTGCCGGCTGCGCTGGGCCTCAACGGCATTGCGATGAATGCCTCGCGCATCGTCGGGCCGCTGCTGGCCGGGACGCTGATCGCGAGCGCCGGCAGCGTGTGGGTGTTCGGGCTCAACGCGGTGCTGTGCGTGGCCTCGGGCTTCGTGGTGCTGCGCTGGCGGCGCGAACACACGCCTCATCCGCTCGGCCGCGAAAAGCTCATCAGCGCGATGCGCGTGGGCGTGCAGTTCGTGCGCCAGTCGCGGCGCATGCGCGCCGTGCTCACGCGCATCTCGATCTTCTTCCTGCATTCGACCGCCGTGCTCGCCTTGCTGCCGCTGCTGGCGCGCAACCTTCGCGGCGGCGGCGCCGGCACCTTCACGCTGCTGCTGGCCGCGATGGGCTCGGGCGCCATCCTGGCGGTGCTCTTCCTGCCGCGGCTGCGCCAGGCGATGACGCGCGACCAGCTCGTGATCCGCGGCACCCTGCTGCAGTCCGCCGCGACCGCGGTCATGGCGGTCGCCCCGAATGCCTGGGTCGCCGTGCCGGCGATGTTCCTCTGCGGCATGGCCTGGATCACGGTCGCGAATTCGCTGTCGGTATCGGCCCAGCTCGCGTTGCCCGATTGGGTGCGCGCACGCGGCATGTCGATGTACCAGATGGCCATCATGGGCGCGAGCGCCTTCGGTGCCGCACTGTGGGGCCAGGTGGCGCAACTCAGTTCGCTCTACATCAGCCTCGGCATTGCCGCAGCCAGCGGCACTGCCTTCATGGTGGTGGCGCTGCGCTACGTCACCGACGGCGTGGCCGAGGAAGACGACACCAGCCCCGCGCACCAGGGCTGGGCCGCCGGCCCGCCCAAGAGCGGGCCCGGCGAGGAAGGCCGGGTGGTGATCACCATCGAATACATGATCGACCCGGCGCGCGCCGCCGCCTTCCAGATCGTGATGCAGCAGACGCGCCGCGCGCGCCTGAGCCAGGGCGCGATCGGCTGGGAGCTGCTGCACGACATTGCCGAGCCTGGCCGCTATCTTGAACAGATCGTCGACGAGTCCTGGACGGAGCACCTGCGCCGTTTCCACCGCGCCACCGCGGCCGACATCGCCCTGCGCGAGCGGCGCCTCGCCTTCCATCAGGGGGAGGCGATGCCGGCGGTGACGCGCTACGTGGTTCTGCGCTGAGGACGCCGAGCCGCCGGCGTCTCAGGGCCGAGGCAGGTACATCGTCGCTTCCACCTCGATCAGCACCTCGTCGCCCGGAAGGAAGCGCGACACCTCGACCACCGTGCTGACCGGCGGCTCGCCCGGGTAGAACAGCCCGCGCACCCGGTTGTAGGGCGCGTAGTCGGGCAGGCGGCGAAAGTACTGGACCAGCTTGACCACATCGTCCATCGTGCCGCCATGTTCGGCCGCGATCTGGCGAATGCGTTCCAGCACGAACCAGCTCTGCGCCACGATGGCCGCCTCGAAGACGTCCACCGACATCTGGCCCGTGGCGTAGCCGAGCGCCCGGAGCGCGGCGCGCGCCGTCTCGGGGATATCCTCATAGCTCGAGACGGCGCGTCGCGTCGAGGGGTCGACGGCCACCACGCCGCTCATGAAGACGAAATCGCCGACCCGCTTGGCGGCCGCGTAGTTGGCCATCGGCTTGCCCATGCTCATGCCGTCTTCCCCGTGCGCGGCAGGGCCCGCAGCCAATCGAGTCCGGCGGATGTGCCGTTGGCCACCGCGCCGCGCCGCGGCCGATATTCGCAGCCCACCCATCCTTCCCATCCGCATTGGGCGGACACCTCGTCGATCACATCGAAGAGATAGGGATGGTGCAGCTCGCCGATATTCGGCTCGTGCCGCTCGGGCACGCCCGCGATCTGGAAGTGTCCGACGCGGCCGGTGGGCAGGTATTTCCGGATCTTCATCGCCACGTCGCCCTCGACGATCTGGCAGTGGTACAGGTCCATCTGCACCTTGAGGTTGGGCGCGCCGATGCCTTCGATGATTTCGTGGGCGTGGTCCTGCCGGTTGAGAAAGAAACGCGGGATGTCGCGCGTGTTGATCGGCTCGATCAGGATGTCGCGCCCCGCCTTCGCCGCCTCGGCCGCTGCCCAGCGCAGGTTCTCGATGTACACGCCCTGAACGTCCTCGCGCTGCATGCCTTGCGGCACCAGACCGGCCATGAGGTGAATGCGTGGACAGTCGAGCGCGTCGGCGTAGTCGAGGGCTTGCAGCACGCCTTCGCGAAACTCGGCCTCGCGGCCCGGCAGGCAGGCTTGTCCGCGATCGTTGCCTTCCCAGTCGCCGGGCGGTCCGTTGAAGAGCACCTGCTGCAGGCCGTTGGCCAACAGGCGGGCCGCAAGCTCGCGCTTGTCGTACGCGTAGGGGAACAAGTACTCGACCGCACGGAAGCCGTCTGTCGCGGCGGCCTCGAAACGGTCGAGGAAATCGAGCTCCTGATAGAGCATGGAAAGATTGGCAGCGAATCGGGGCATGACAGTTTCACCAGCGGGCGCCGAAGCTTCGGCGCAGTTCATCGATCTGAGACGGGCTCAGGGATTGGGGTCGAGTGGCAGGGCCGCTCAGCGTCCAGAGCTTCGCGGTCTCTTCCAGTTCCTCCAGCACGGCCATGGCCGCGGCGGGCGTGTCGTGCCAGACATTGGGACCGAGGCGTTCGAGCATGACGGCACGAATCGGCGAGCTCTGCTCGCCATAGCGGTCGATGGCCCGCCCTACCGCCTCGGCGGCTTCCGGCGCGCCCGGTCGGTGGTAGGGAATCACCGGCACACGCCCCACCTTCATCACGAAATACGGCGTGAGTGCCGGCAGGAGTTCGTCGCCCGGCGCATTCAGCGTGAGCGCCACGCAATGCGTGCTGTGGGTGTGTATGACGCAGCGCGTTCCGGCGTCGAAGCGCCCGGCCGCCGCGTAGATGCGCGCGTGCAGCGCGATGGTCTTGCTGGCCCGCTCGCCGCTGGTCTGCCGCAGCTCGGCGTCCAGCCGCGCGAGTTGCGCGGGATCGAGGAAGCCCAGGCAGGCGTCGGTCGGCGTGATGAGGAAGCCATCGTCCAGCCGCACGCTGATGTTGCCCGCAGTGGCATGCGCATAGCCGCGCTCGAAGAGGCTGCGGCCGACGCGGCAGATCTCCTCTCGCGCCTGGCTTTCCTTCATGACAGGCCGCCCGGCCGCCCGAAGGGCCCGGGGCGCCCCCTCGTGGGACAGCGAACTACATGGGCGTGGAGGCGCTTCATCCGAGCACTGTAAAGGCTTTGGTGAAGAAATCGTCGGTGCCGAAATTACCCGACTTGAGCGCGATGTGCAGTCCCGCACCGTCGGCGACGTCGCCATGCGCATGGCACCAGGGCACGCCGGGGTCGATCTGCGCGCCGATCTGCAGCTGCGCGATGCCGAGCGCCTGCACGCAGGCACCGGAAGTTTCTCCGCCCGCGACCACCAGCTGCCGCACGCCCCGTTCGACCAGGCCACGCGCGATGCTGGCGATGGCACGCTCCACCATCGCGCCCGCTTCCTCGATGCCGAGTCGGCCCTGGACCGATTTCACCGCCTCGGGATCGGCCGTCGAATACACCAGCACCGGGCCGTCGGCCAGCCGCGGCGCGGCCCAGTCGAGGGCCTGCGCGGCCACATCGACGCCGGACGCGAGCCGCAGCGGATCGATTGCCAGCGCCGGCAGGCCCGCTGCGATGAAGTGCGCCACCTGCCGGTTGGTGGCGAGCGAGCAGCTTCCCGAGACCACCGCCCGCCAGCCGTCTGCGGCCGGCAGCGCGCTGGCCGAGGATGAAGGCGCGATGCCGAAGTTGGCCGGCAATCCGATCGCCACGCCCGAGCCGGCCGTCACCAGCGGCATGTCCGCCAACGCCGGACCGAGGCGCAGCAGGTCGTCGTTGGAAACCGCATCGACGATCGCGATGCCCACGTCCTCGCCGCGAAGCTGTGCGATGCGCTCCCGGATCGCGGCCTCGCCCCGCGCCACGGTGGCGTAGTCGATCAGCCCGACCTTGCGCCGCGTCTGCGCCTGCAGCACGCGCACGAGGTTGGCGTCGGTCATCGGCGTCAGCGGATGGTTCTGCATGCCGCTCTCGTTGAGCAGCACATCGCCCGCGAAGAGGTAACCCTTGAACACGGTGCGCTTGTTGTCGGGGAATGCCGGGGTGGCGATGGTGAAGTCCGTGCGTAGCGCATCCATCAGCGCATCGGCCACCGGGCCGATGTTGCCCCTGGCCGTGCTGTCGAAGGTCGAGCAGTACTTGAAGTAGATCTGCCGCGCGCCCTGCGCCTGCAGCCAGTGCAGGGCGGCCAGCGACTGCCCCACCGCCTCGGCCGGCGCGATGGTGCGCGACTTCAGCGCCACCACCACGGCATCTACCTCGGCGCCTAGGGGCGACGCAGGCACGCCGATGGTCTGCACCACGCGCATGCCGGCGCGCACCAGGTTGTTGGCGAGATCGGT
Source organism: Variovorax sp. 01T432 (assembly GCF_056398605.1). Lineage (NCBI taxonomy): Bacteria > Pseudomonadati > Pseudomonadota > Betaproteobacteria > Burkholderiales > Comamonadaceae > Variovorax > Variovorax sp. 01T432. The sequence goes on along the minus strand of NZ_JBFTPS010000074.1, from coordinate 1,418 downwards.
CGCGCCGGTGAAGTCGTCGGCGATGCAGCCGAGCATGATGGTCATGGCTTTGCCGGCGAAGTGTTGGCGGGCGGCAGCTCGATGCCCGGAAAGATCTTGATCACCGCGCTGTCGTCTTCCTTCGCGAAGCCCGCCGTGGATGCCTGCATGAACATCTGGTGCGCGGTGGATGCGAGCGGCAGCGGGAACTTGCTCGCGCGCGCCGTGTCGAGTACCAGCCCCAGGTCCTTCACGAAGATATCGACCGCCGACAGCGGCGTGTAGTCGCCCGCCAGCACGTGGGCCATGCGGTTCTCGAACATCCAGCTGTTGCCGGCGCTGTGCGTGATGACCTCGTACAACGCCTCGGCCGGCACGCCTTCGCGCAGGCCGAGCGCCATCGCCTCGGCGGCCGCGGCGATGTGCACGCCGGCGAGCAGCTGGTTGATGATCTTCACCTTGCTGCCCGCTCCGGCGCGATCGCCCAGCCGGTAGACCTTGCCGGCCATCGCTTCCAGCACGCCATCCGCCGCCGCATAGGCTTCAGGCCGTGCCGAGCTCATCATCGTCATCTGCCCGCTGGCGGCCTTCGCCGCGCCACCGGAAATCGGTGCGTCGATGTAGAGGATACCGGCGACATTGAGCCGCTCTTCGAGCGCCATCGACCAGTTCGGATCCACGGTCGAGCACATCACGAACACGCTGCCTGGCTTCATCGCCGCGGCCGCGCCGTCCGCGCCGAAGAGCACCTCTTCGGTCTGCTGGGCGTTGACCACGACGGAGATGACCACCTCGCAGGCAGCCGCAACCTGCGCGGGGCTGGCCCAGGCGACCCCGCCCCTTTCAGCGAAGGCGAGGGCCGCGCCGGGTCGCACGTCGCACACGTTCACGGTGTAGCCCTTGTCGCGCAAGGTGGCGGCGATACCCGCGCCCATGGCGCCCAGACCGATGAGACCTGCATTTTTCATGGCGTTTCCCGATTGATATGGTCATCATACAAATCGCGGAAGCCGGGCCTCTCAAGGAATTCCCTCGGCGTCTGTGCCTCCGTGCTTCAGCGCGCCAGTGCGTGCCGCGCCGCGCGCGCGATGCTCTGCGCGTCGACGCCAAAGAACTGTCGCAGGGCGGCGCGCGTGTCGCTGCGGCCAAAGCCGTCGGTGCCGAGCGTGAGGTAGCGGCGGCCTTCGGGGAGGAAGGCGCGCACGCTCTCGGGCACTGCGCGCACGTAGTCGGTCGCGGCGATCACCGGGCCGCTGCCCAGGCCCAGCTGCCGCGCGATGAAGGGCGTTTCCGGCGCCGCATCGCCTGCCAGCGCGCGCTCCTCGCAGGCATGGCCGTCGCGCGCGAGCTCGCTCCAGCTCGTGACGCTGAACACCTCGGCGTCGATGCCCTCCTGCGACAGCAGCTGCGCCGCCTTGACGACTTCGGTCAGGATCGCG
>NZ_JBFTPS010000073.1:0-27195 GCF_056398605.1 Variovorax sp. 01T432 | reverse complement strand
GCATCACCCTCCTTGGCCCATCGAGAGTGCAGAACATGCACGGTGGCCGTTGACCAGCCCAGCAACTGCGCAATCTGTGCGGCCGAGCTGCCCAGTGTGGCCCTGATCAGCACGCACTGAATGCGCTGATATTGCGCATGGCTGTCAGCYTGCTTGAGCCGTTCTGCCAAGCGCATCACAGTCGGCTTATCCCCAACGATCAGACTCTTCATCCACGACTCCTTGAAGTACGTGGATAGACATCATATCTAATCTATTGAACGCAAAATGGTATCAGGACTTGAGCCGCGCGGCGAAGGTCTTCTGGAACTTCTCGACCTTGGGGCCGACCACGAAGGCGCAGTAGCCCTGGTTCGGGTTGTTCAGGAAGTAGTCCTGGTGGTAGGCCTCGGCGGTCGAGTAGTTGGCCAGGGGCGCAACCTCCGTCACGATGGGCGAAGCGTAGGTCTTGCTCTCGCCGATCTCGCGGATCACGGCCTCGGCCACCTGCTTCTGCGCGTCGCCGGTGGTGTAGATGCCGCTGCGGTACTGCGTGCCGACATCGTTGCCCTGGCGGTTGAGCGTCGTGGGGTCGTGCACGACGAAGAAGATCTCCAGGATCTCGCGCAGCGTGATCACGGCCGGATCGAAGCGGACCTTCACGACCTCGGCGTGGCCGGTGCGGCCGGTGCAGACCTGCTCGTAGCTGGGGTTCATCACCTGGCCATTGGAGTAGCCCGATTCGACGTCCACCACGCCCTGCACGCGGTCGAACACGGCCTCTGTGCACCAGAAGCAGCCGCCCCCGAGCACGATGGTTTCATATGGCGGTGATAACGTGGACATGGTGACTCCGGGCCTTTGGAAATTGGAGGACCCGACATTGTGGCGGCTTGACGCGGCGAAGGTCGCTCACTACATTACTAACCCGCCAGTCATTAATTACTCGATGTCCCCCTCCCGTTTTCTCAGCGACAAGATCTGCTCCGTGCGCGCCAAGCGCGAGCGGCGCAAGGAAGCCCGACCGGGGGAGTTGCTGGAAGCGGCGCTGGACCTTTTCGTGGAAAAGGGCTTCGCCGCGACGCGGTCGGAAGAAGTGGCCGCGCGCGCCGGGGTGTCGAAGGGCACGCTGTTCCTCTACTTCCCAAGCAAGGATGAGCTGTTCAAGGCGGTGGTGGTCGAGAACCTGTCGGGCCGCTTCCCCGAGTGGAACAAGGAATTCGAGGAGTTCGATGGCAGCACCGTCGACATGCTGCGCTACTGCATGCGCGTCTGGTGGGAGCGCGTGGGGTCGACCAAGGCCTCGGGGCTCACCAAGCTGATGCTGAGCGAAGGCCGCAACTTCCCCGAACTGGCGGAGTTCTACCGGCGCGAAGTGGTGCAACCGGGGCACACGCTGCTGCGGCGCATCCTGCGGCGCGGCATCGACAAGGGCGAGTTCGCGCCGATCGATGTCGACCATGCCATCTACGCCGTGATCGCGCCGATGATCTTCCTCATGCTGTGGAAGCATTCGGCCGCCGTTTGCGTCGACGGCCAATCTGAACTCGATCCCGAGAAATACCTGGAAATCCAGACGGAGATCGTGCTGCGGGGCATCTGCAAACCCTTGAAGGCGCCGGCATGAAGCGATCGATGAAATGGATCGTCGCGGCCCTGGTGCTCGCGCTCTTGGCGGGCGGGATGCTGCGGGCCGTTGGCGCGCGCAAGGCGCGGCAGGCAGCGGTGGCCGCCGCCGCCACGCCGACGGAGACCGTGGTGCAGCTCGCGCCCGGCGACGTGGTCCGTGTGGCACGCCGCGAGCTTGCTGAAACGCTCGCCGTCTCGGGCACGCTCAAGGCGGTCGATTCGGCGCAAGTCAAGGCGCGCGTCGCGGGCGAGCTGATCGGCCTCAAGGTGCGCGAGGGCGACAGCGTCGCGGCGGGCCAGGTGATCGCGCGCATCGACCCGATCGAATACCAGTCGCGCGTGCGCCAGGCGCAGGAGCAGGCCGACTCGGCCCGCGCCCAGGCCGAGGTCGCGCAACGCACCTACGACAACAACAAGGCGCTGGTGGACCAGGGCTTCATCTCCAGGACCGCGCTGGACACCTCGCAGTCGAATCTCAACGCGGCGCTGTCGACGCACCGCGCAGCGCTCGCGGCGGTGGAGATGACGCGCAAGTCGCTCGACGACACGGTGCTCAAGAGCCCCATCGCCGGCCAGGTGTCGCAGCGCCTGGCGCAGCCGGGCGAGCGCGTGGCCGTCGATGCGCGTGTCATCGAGGTGGTCGACCTGAGCCGCATCGAGGTCGAGGCGACCGTGGCCGCCGCCGATTCGGTGGCCGTGCGCGTGGGCCAGCGCGCCACGCTGCAGATCGAAGGCAGTGCATCGACCGACCCGAAGAACGGCGAGCGCAGCGTCGGCGCGAGCGTGGTGCGCGTGAACCCGAGCGCGCAGGCCGGAAGCCGCAGCGTGCTGGTCTACCTGCGGCTGGACCGCGCAACGGGCTTCCGCCAGGGCCTGTTCGCGCAGGGCGCGATCGATGTGGGGCGCAGCGAAGCGCTCGCCCTGCCCCTGTCGTCCGTGCGCACCGACAAGCCCGCGCCCTATGTGCAGATGGTGGCGGACGGACGCATCGTGCATCGCGCGGTCGACACCGGCCTGCGCGGGCAGGTCGACGGCCAGACGATGGTGGCGGTGCGCGGCGTCGACGAGGGCGCGGTGGTGGTCACCGGCAGCGTCGGGACGCTGCGCGAAGGAACTGCCGTGCGCCTCGCTCCCACGCCCTGAGACCGATCCGCCATGTGGTTCACGCGCGTCAGTCTCAAGAACCCCGTCTTCGCGACGATGCTGATGCTCGCGCTGGTCGTGCTCGGCATCTTCTCGTACCAGCGGCTGCAGGTCGACCAGTTTCCCAATATCGATTTCCCGGTGGTGGTGGTGATCACCGAGTACCCCGGCGCTTCGCCCGAGATCGTCGAGAGCGAGGTGACGAAGAAGGTCGAGGAAGGCGTCAACTCGATCGCCGGCATCAACAACCTCACCTCGCGCAGCTACGAAGGCCAGTCGGTCGTCATCATCGAGTTCCAGCTCTATGTCGACGGGCGCAAGGCGGCCGACGACGTGCGCGAGAAGGTCGCCGCCGTGCGCCCCCTCTTCCGCGACGAGGTGAAGGAGCCGCGCGTGATGCGCTTCGATCCGGCTTCGCGCGCGGTGTGGTCGGTGGCCGTGCTGCCCGATGCGCAGCCGGGCGCCGCCTCGGGGAGCGGCGCAGCCGGCGCGGGGGCCGCGTCCCGGCAACCGAGCGCGGTCGAGCTGACGAACTGGGCCGACCAGGTGCTGAAGAAGCGCCTGGAGAACGTGCGCGGCGTCGGCTCGGTGACGCTGGTGGGCGGTACCAAGCGCGAGATCAACATCTACCTGAACCCGCAGGCGATGGAGGCCTTCGGTGTAAGCGCAAGCCAGGTGGTGGATGCCGTGCGCGACGAGAACCAGGCGCTGCCGGTGGGCTCGGTGCGCTCGCTCGAGCAGGACCGCGTGGTGCAGGTCGATGCGCGCATGGAGCGGCCGGAGGACTTCGGCCAGATCATCGTCGCGCGCAAGGGCGGCGCGCCGATCCGCGTCAGCCAGGTCGCCAGGGTGAGCGACGGCGCGCAGGAGATCGACAGCCTCGCGCTCTACAACGGCCAGCGCACGCTGCTGCTGTCGGTGCAGAAGGCGCAGGACGAGAACACCATCCAGGTGGTCGACGGCCTGGCGAAGGCGATCGCCGACATCCGGCCGCAGCTGCCGCCGGGCGTGAAGCTGGAGCCGATCGCGGATGCCGCGCGCCCGATCCGCGTCGCGGTGGAGAACGTGCGGCACACGCTGATCGAAGGCGCGCTGCTGACCGTGCTGATCGTGTTCCTGTTCCTGAACTCGTGGCGCTCGACGGTGATCACCGGGCTCACGCTGCCGATCTCCCTGATCGGCACCTTCTGGTTCATGGCGATGTTCGGCTTCACGATCAACATGATCACGCTGATGGCGCTGTCGCTCTGCGTGGGGCTGCTGATCGACGACGCGATCGTGGTGCGCGAGAACATCGTGCGCCACGTCCAGATGGGCAAGGCGCCCTTCGCGGCGGCGCTCGACGGCACGCAGGAGATCGGGCTCGCGGTGCTGGCGACCACGCTGTCGATCGTCGCGGTGTTCCTGCCGATCGGCTTCATGGAGGGGATCATCGGCAAGTTCTTCCACGAGTTCGGCATCACGATCGTGGCGGCGGTGATGATCTCGATGTTCGTGAGCTTCACGCTGGACCCGATGCTGTCGAGCCTCTGGCATGACCCGGCGATCGAGACTCACGGCAAGCGCCACGCGCCGGTCACGCTCTACGACCGGACCATCGGCCGCGTCACCGGCTGGTTCGACCGCGCGACCGACTGGCTGGCCGAAGGCTACCAGGGCATTCTGCGCTGGGCCCTCGGGCACAGGCTCGCGACCCTGCTGGCCGCGGTCGCGATCTTCATCACCAGCATCTTCATGGTGCCGCTGCTCGGCACCGAGTTCGTGCCCAAGGCGGACTTCTCCGAGACCGCGATCAATTTCTACACGCCCGTGGGCTCCTCGCTCGAAGTGACCGAGGCCAAGGCGCGGCAGGTCGAGGCCGTGCTGCGCGAGATGCCGGAGGTGCGCTACACGCTCACGACCATCAACACCGGCGACGCGCAGGGCAAGATCTACGCGAGCATCTATGTGCGGCTGGTGGATCGCAAGTCGCGCAGCCGCAGCGTCGACGAGATGTCAGCCGTGCTGCGCGATCGGCTGCGCACGGTGCCGGGCATCACGGTCACGCACGTGGGACTGCGCGACTCGGTGGGCGGCAACAAGCCCATCGAGTTCTCGCTGCAGGGCCCCGACCTGAAGGAGCTCGAACGCCTCACGCAGCGCGTGCTGGAGGCGATCCGGCCGATCCCCGGGCTGGTGGATCTCGATTCGAGCCAGAAGCCCAACAAGCCGACGGTGAGCGTGGTGATGCGGCGCGACGCGGCGTCCGACCTCGGATTGAGCGTGGCGCCTGTCGCGGCGGCGCTGCGCACGCTGGTGGCCGGCACCACGGTGGGCAACTGGCGCGCGCCCGACGACCAGACCTACGACGTCAACGTGCGGCTCGCGCCGGAAGTTCGCAACTCGCCGGCCGACCTCGCGCGCCTGCCCTTCCTGAGCACGGCCATGGGCGCCAACGCCGATGGTTCCAGCCGCATCGTGCGCCTGCAGCAGGTGGCCGAGGTGCGTGAAGCCACGGGGCCGAACCAGATCAATCGCCGGGCCCTGGCGCGCGAGGTGAGCATCAACGCCAACGTGGACCGCCGCTCGGCCGGCGAGGTGTCGGCGGACGTGCGCGCCGCGCTGGCCGGCATCGCCTTTCCGCCCGGCTACGGCTGGCAGTTCAGCGGCTCGACCAAGAACATGGAGGAGTCCTTCGGCTACGCGGTGTCGGCCCTGGCGCTGGCGATCATCTTCATCTACATGATCCTGGCCAGCCAGTTCAAGAGCTTCCTGCAGCCGCTGGCCTTGATGACCGCCCTGCCGCTCACGCTGATCGGCGTGGTGCTGGCGCTGCTGGTGTTCGGCTCGACGCTGTCGATGTTCTCCGTGATCGGTGTCGTGATGCTGATGGGCCTGGTCACCAAGAACGCGATCCTGCTGGTGGATTTCGCGATCCGCGCCCGCACGCCGGGCGTGGCGCACGACGGCACGCCGGTGCCCGGGCTGGAGCGCGCCGAGGCCCTGCTGCTGGCCGCGCGCGTGCGGCTGCGCCCGATCCTGATGACCACGCTGGCGATGATCTTCGGCATGGTGCCGCTCGCATTCGCGATCAGCGAAGGATCGGAGCAGCGCGCGCCCATGGGCCAGGCCGTCATCGGCGGCGTGATCACTTCGTCGCTGCTGACGCTGGTCGTGGTGCCGGTGGTCTATTGCTACATGGACGACCTGGCCCGCTGGGCGAAGCGTCGCTGGCAAGGCGGGCCCCGGAGCGCCGCCACGGGAGGGGATGCGACGGCGGGCCCTAAAATCGAAAGTTTGTCCTGACTCGGACTAGGAAAACGCATGAATCCCATCCCCACCCTGGAGCGCCTGCGCTTCAACATGATCGAGCAGCAGATCCGTCCCTGGGATGTGCTCGACCTCGAGATCCTTGACCTCCTCGCCCGCATCCGGCGCGAGGACTATGTGCCGCCGGCGCATCGCGCAATGGCCTTCTTCGACATGGAGATCCCGCTCGAGGGCGCCACGACTCCCCGGGAACCCGGCCAGTGCATGCTTTCGCCGAAGGTGGAAGCCCGCACGCTGCAGGACCTGCACGTGCAGAAGCACGAATCGGTGCTCGAGATCGGCACCGGCTCCGGTTTCATGGCCGCCCTGCTCGCCCACCGCGCGGCGCAGGTGCTGACACTGGAGATCGATCCCGGGCTGGCCGCCGGCGCGGCCGCGACCCTGCGGCGCAACGGCGTGACGAATGTCGAAGTGCGCAATGCCGATGGCGCCGAGCCCCTGCCCAGCGGCCCGACCTTCGACGTGATCGTGCTGAGCGGCTCGGTCGCGCGCGTGCCGCAAGGCCTGCTCAGTTCGCTCAAGATGGGCGGCCGGCTCGCCGCGATCGTGGGAGACGAGCCGATGATGCGCGCCCACTTCGTGACGCGCACGGGCGAAGGCACGTGGGACGTGAAGCAGCCTTGGGACACCGTCGCGCCGCGCCTGCTGAATTTCCCGGCGCCCTCGCGCTTCAACTTCTGAAGCGGGCGAGTCGATGATCGACCAGATACGCCCCACCGAGCTGGCCGACTGGTTCGCCCGCGACCCCGCCGCCTCGCCGGTGCTGCTGGACGTGCGCGAACCGTGGGAGCTTCAGACCGCGAGCGTGGTGCCGCAAGGCTTCACGCTGGTGGCGATCCCGATGAACGAGATCCCCGCCCGCCTTGCCGAACTCGATGCGGGCCAGCGCATCGCCTGCCTCTGCCATCACGGCGCGCGCAGCCAGCGCGTGGCTGCCTTCCTTGCCCAGAACGGCTTCGCCGAGGTGGCGAACGTCACTGGGGGCATCGATGCCTGGTCGGCCCAGCACGACCCTTCCGTTCCGCGCTACTGATCTGAACTCTCGACTTCCTCAAGGACATTCATGCCCGTGCCCAGGCTTCTTCCCGTTTCGGCGGCGCTTGCGACCGTGTTCGCAGCGACGTTCGCATTGCCGGCGCACAGCCAGAGCCTGGTCGAACTCTATGAATCGGCGCGCGGCTACGACGCGACCTATCAGGCCGCGAAGGCGCAATACGACGCCAGCCTGGCGCGCGCGGCGCAGGCGCGGGCCGGCATCCTGCCGACGGTCGGATTGAACGCGGGCGCCAGCCGCACCGAACTGGACGTCAATGTGCCCGGGAGCTCCGTCAACCGCGGCTTCAACACGCAAAACGCCGGCGTCAACGCGACACAGCCGCTCTACCGGCCCGCGAACTGGGCCACCTACGAGCAGGGCCGACGCCAGGTCGACATCGCGCAGGCCGTGCTGACGGCAGCCGACCAGGACCTGGTGGTGCGCGTCAGCCAGGCCTACTTCGACGAACTCGGCGCCGTGGACACGCTGGCGCTGGTGCGTGCGCAAAAGGCCGCGGTGGCCGAGCAGCTCGCCGCCGCCAAGCGCAATTTCGAGGTCGGCACCTCGACCATCACCGACACGCGTGAGGCCCAGGCACGCTACGACCTCGTGATCTCGCAGGAAATCGCGGCCGAGAACGACCTGCAGGTGAAGAAGATCGCGCTCGACCAGTTGGTGGGCCGCCCCGGCAGCGTGCCCGTGCCGCTGGCCGCGCCGGTGGTGCTGCCCGAGGTCGCGCCGGCGGACATGAATGCCTGGGTCGCGCAGGCCGAAGACGCGCATCCCTCGATCGCGCAGGCGAGGCTCGGCCTGGACGTGGCGACGCTGGAGGTTCGCAAGGCCGAGGCCGGCAACAAGCCCACCATCGACGCCAACCTGGGCTACAACGTCACCAACAACCCGCAGGGCACCAGCACCACGCTCGGGTCCTCGCGCATCAACGCGGCCACCGTGGGCGTGGTGTTCAACCTGCCGCTGTTCGCGGGCTACGCGATCGAGAACCGCATCAAGGAAACGCTGGCGCTCGAAGACCAGTCGCGCTCCATCCTCGAATCGACGCGCCGCAGCGTCACGCAGGCCACGCGCGCGGCCTACCTGGGGGTGGTCTCGGGCGTCGGGCAAGTGAAGGCGCTCGAAGCCGCCGAAGCGTCCAGCCAGAGCGCGCTGGACGCCAACCGCCTGGGCTACCAGGTGGGTGTGCGCATCAACATCGACGTGCTCAACTCGCAGAGCCAGCTCTACCAGACCAAGCGCGACCTGGCACTGGCGCGCTACAACGTGCTGCTGGGCAATCTGAAGCTCCGGCAGGCCAACGGCACGCTGACGGCCGACAACCTGCGTGCGATCAATGCCACGCTTGCCACCGGTGGCAAGCCGGCGGTGGACAGCACCGCCACGCCGCCACAGCCTCCCAGCCAGCCGCCGGCAGGCCAAGTCGCGGTTCCCACCGCGCCCACGCCGATTCCCGTGGTGCCACCGGTGCCGGTGCCGCAGTTCAATCCGCCGCCGCCGACGATGCCCGTGCCGCCACCGCCGCCGGTGATCCTGCCGCCGGCAACGCGCTGAGGGCTACCAGCGCAGCCGCACGCCCAGCGAGGCCTGGAGCGAACTCTTGAGCCTGGCGTCACCGCCGGCGGACCAGAGCTTGCCGATCTCGCCGTAGAAGTGAGTGAACCTGGAATCGTAAACCCCGATCGTGCTCACGCTCGCGCCTGTTGTGGAATAGATCTGCCCTGCGCCGATGGTCGCGGTCACGTTGGATCCCAGCGCTGGGTCAGTCGTGAGTACCCCTCCGCCAGTAAATGAAACGCCACTGCTCGCGGTGTTGCTGAAATCGGGATTTCCAAAACGAGCTGTATCGGCAAGAGTGAAGTTCAAATTCTGTAGTTGTGCCGGGAATCCTCCAAGCCTGAACAAGGCGGTGCCCGCGCCGTTGGAAAAAGCACTGCCAGCGAAGATCACCGTGTTGTCGGCGCCGCTGATCTGGACATCAACGGTGGAATTGAGGTTGAGGATCGAGCCAGCCGAAAAAGTGACAATGTTGTTGTTTCCATCAAAGGCTGTTGGTCCTGTCGGCCCCAGCGCCCCCAAGGCATCCACCACCGTAAGAACCGCATTCGGCCCGAGCGTCAGGAATGAGTTGTTGAGCGACTGGCCTGCACTGGTGATAAGTGAAATCGCATAGCCTGCGCCGGTAGTCTGGCCGTCGAGGTTCAGCCTGATCCCCGATAGGGGCGTCCCTACTGGGACGGTGAAGCCATTGGGTGCCGTCAACGTGGACCCCGCGACCTGGTTGATGACCGTGCCGTTGGCGGTGATCAGCTGATCGCCCGTGACGTTGCCCGAACAGGTGATCGGGGGCGAGGCGCCATCGCCGACACAGGCCGCGACAGCCGGTGAGGCCAGCCCGGCGCCTCCGGCCGCGATCGCGATCGCCAGGACGACGCCGCCGCATCCCTTGACGCGCGCCTGCGCCGATTCCGGCACGGCGATCCATGAATTCAGCGCGATATTCCAGACGGTTCGATAGGACCTGTTCATCGGACAACTCCTCTGTGATTCCTCCGGGCGGCCGGAGCGTGGATTGCGTCGGACGCTTGAATGGAAATTATGAAGATCGAACGTAATAAACTGGAAAAATGGAGTGAATTATTTTGAGGCTTACCCGAAGGAAAAAGCGGAAAGATTCCGGGCTCGAAATTTGTAATGATTCGGATAAGAATTGTGCTTGACGATCGCTGTGAGTATATTTTGTCGAATAAGAAGCGAGGCATCTATTGCATCAGATTTCGATTGATTTCAATTGACTTCATTTGATTGGAGATGCACGCCCCATTTCTCATTCATTTCCGGGTCGAGTCGACTCAAGCCAGAGGAGGTGCGAAGATGAGCAGGTCCGATGATTCGGGCGGGAGATTTGCCAGGCGAGCCGTCGTCGCCGCGTTGATCGGTGACGTCCAACATCGCGAACGGCGCCGTGCTGCATCTGGTTCGCAACGGCATAGCCGGCTACGAAGTCGGCAGGCCATACACCGTGCTGAGCGCCTCGGGCGGGGTCTCCGGCACCTACAGCTTGACGGGGGACACGAGCACCGCCTTCGTCCGGCTGTTCGACCGCTATGACGCCAACAACGTCTATCTGGTGCCCCAGCAGGTGCGCACCTTCAGCGCGGCGGCCATCACGCCCAATCAGATCGCGACAGCGGCGGCGCTCGATGCCACCGTCGCTTCGGACACGGCCCTGCACAACGCCGTGAGCATGGCGCCCAACGACGCCGTCGCGCGGCAGGCGTTCGACCTCCTGTCAGGCGATATCCACGCTTCGGTGCAGGGCGCCATGCTGCAAGGAAGCCACTTCGTGCGCGATGCGCTCTCGGATCGGCTGCGTGGCGCATCGGCGTCCGCGCCCTGCGCCGCCGGTGCATCGGGCCAGGCATCCGACATTGATCCGCCGCAGGCGCCGGACACGTCACAGGAGGCCGGCGGCGCATGCGCGCTGCCGGGAAACGAGCGCGTCGCCTGGGCGCATGCGTTCGGATCGTGGGGCCGCTTGAGCGGCGATGGGAATGCAGCGACGTTGAGCCAGGACGTCGGCGGCGTCCTCTTCGGCGTCGATTCCGCGGCGCCGGGTGGCTGGCAAGTCGGCTTCCTGGGCGGCTACAGCCGCGCCAACGCCAATGCAGATGATCGCGCAAGCAGCAGCAATACAGACACCTACCTTCTGGGCGGGTACGGCGGCAGGCAATGGGGCGACACCGCACTGCGACTGGGTGCGAGCCATGCCTGGAACAAGATCGAGACCCATCGCCAGGTGGCTTTCCCGGGGTTCGCGGACAGCCTCGCGGCAAAGTACGACAGCACCACGACGCAGGTCTTCGGCGGCGTCGGATGAACTTCGGCGGCGTCGCGCTGGAACCCTTTGTCGGCACGAGCTATTTCGACGTTCGCGGCGCTGATTTCGCCGAACGCGGTGGCGCTGCAGCGCTGCAGGGTTCGAGCGGCGGTCTCCAGGCCACGTTCTCCACCCTGGGCGTGCACGCCACCAGCCAACTGGACGACGGCACCCATCTTCGCGGGATGCTGGGCTGGCGGCACGCCTTCGGCGACAAGGCGCCGGCCGTCTCGGAGTCCTTCCAGGATGGCCAGCCCTTCACCATCAGCGGGGCGCCTGTCGCCAGGAACGTCGCCATGCTTGAAGTCGCCATCGACAAGGAGCTTCTGCGCAACTTGACTGTCGCCGTTTCCTACGCGGGCCAGTTCGGCTCCCACCTCGGCGATCAGGGGATCAGGGCCAGTCTGAACTGGAAGTTCTGATCACCGCGGCCTCGCGAAGGCCTTCATTCGAGGCTGGGCTCCGCCCGATCCTCGGTCTTGACCGAGGCGGCGCCTTCCGCGATCGCCAGCACGGCCGCCGCCGTGCGCTGTGCCGCGCCGCGGTTCGACGATGCGAAGGCCAGCGCGGCCTCGGCCATGGCCTCCCGCCGCTCCTTCTTCTCGACCAGATTGAGCGCCTCGGTGACGGCCTGCTCCATGTTCTCCACTCGCAGCGAAGCACCGGCGGCGAGCGAAAGAGTCGCCGCCTCCGCGAAGTTGAAGGTCGAGGGGCCGAGGATCACCGGGCAGCCGCACGCGGCCGCCTCGATCAGGTTCTGGCCGCCCAGCGGCTCGAAGCTGCCGCCCAGCAAGGCCACATCGGCCAGGCCGTAGTACAGCGCCATCTCGCCCAGCGAGTCGCCCAGCCAGATCTCGGCCGCAGCCGGCGCGCCGGCCGCGCTGCGGCGCGCCACGGCGAAGCCATGGGACTCGACCAGCGCCGCGACTTCGTCGAAGCGCTGGGGGTGACGCGGCACGATCATCCACTGCACGTCCTGCACCCGCTTCGCGATCGACTGCACCGAATCCTGCGCGGGCGGCACGGGCGCGAGGGCACCGAAGCGCTTGAGCACTTCGAGCAACTGCCGCTCTTCCCCATCGCGCGAACTCGCGAACACGACGACCGGACGCGGCAACTGTGGGCGCAGCTTGCTCGCAGCGGCCAGTTGACGCGCATCGGGCGTGGCATCGAACTTGAGATTGCCGAACACGCCCGCGACCTTCGCGCCGAGGGAGACCAGCCGGTGCGAATCGGCTTCGGTCTGCGCCCAGACGGCCGCGAGCGACGAATACGCGGGCCGCGCGAGCCAGGCGAGGCGTTCGGCCGAGGCGTGCGAGTTCTCGTTGAGGCGCGCGTTGGCAAGCACCAGCGGAATGCCACGCTCGGCGCAGGCGGCGGTCATCTCCGGCCAGACTTCGGTCTCCATGAGCACGCCGATGCCCGGGCGGAAGTGGTCGAGAAAGCGCGCCACCGCCGCGGGCGCATCCCACGGCTGCCACACCTGGAGGTCGCCCGGCTCCAGCAGCTTGGCGCCTTCCTCGCGCCCCGTGGCGGTGCCGTGGGTGAGCAGGATGGGAATGCCCGGGTACTGCCGGCGCAGCTCGGCGATCAGGATGCCCGCAGCGCGTGCCTCGCCCAGCGAGACCGCATGTATCCAGCACCAGCCGGTGCCGACGGCCGCATCGTCATAGTGGCCGAAGCGTTCCTCGACGGCATACGCATAGCCGGGCTCCGCGACGGCACGCCGCCGCAGCTTGCGCCGCACCAGCGGCTGGGCGATGGTGGTGAAGGCGCCGTAGAGGCGCAGGAGCAGTGAACGCACGCCGGAGTTCAGTGCGCGGCCTCGGCCAAGGTCGCGTCGGGCTTGACGCTGCGCAGCAGGGCGAGCATCTCCTTCTCGATGCGATCGAGCGCGAGCTGGGTCTGCCCCTCGAAGCGAAGCACCAGCACCGGCGTGGTGTTGGATGCGCGGATCAGGCCGAAACCATCGGGCCAGTCCACGCGCACGCCGTCGATGGTCGAGACCTTGGCCGGCGCGGCGAAGCTCGCCGTCTTCACGAGCTGGTCGACAACCGTGTGCGGCTCGCCCTCGTTGCATTTCACGTTGAGTTCAGGCGTGGAAAAGCTGGTGGGCAGGCCATTGAGCATGTCGCTCGCATTGGGGCCCTTGCTCAGGATCTCGAGCAGGCGGCAGCCGGCATAGGTGCCGTCGTCGAAGCCGAACCAGCGCTCCTTGAAGAAGATGTGGCCGCTCATCTCGCCGCCCAACGGGGAATCGATCTCCTTCATCTTGGCCTTGATGAGCGAATGGCCGGTCTTGAAGATCAGAGGCTTGCCGCCCGCCGCCTCGATCGCAGGCCCCAGGCGCTGCGAGCACTTGACGTCATAGACGATGGTGGCGCCGGGCACGCGCGACAGGACGTCCTGCGCGAACAGCATCATCTGGCGGTCGGGGTAGATGTTGTTGCCGTCCTTGGTGACGATCCCCAGGCGGTCGCCGTCGCCGTCGAAGGCCAGGCCGAGTTCGAAATCGCCGGACCGCAGCGCCGCGATCAGGTCCTTGAGGTTTTCCGGCTTGCTGGGGTCTGGATGGTGATTGGGGAAATTGCCGTCGACCTCGCTGAAGAGTTCGGTGACCTCGCAGCCGATCGCTCGCAGGATGGCCGGCGCCGAAGCGCCCGCGATGCCGTTGCCGGAGTCGACCACGATCCTGAGCGGGCGCGCCAGCTTGATGTCGCCCACGATGCGCCCCGTATAGGCCTCGGTCACGTCCACCTTGCGCACGCTGCCGCCAGGTGCGAGCCTGGCGCTGCCGGCTTCCATCACGCGGCGCAGATCCTGGATCTCTTCGCCGTAGATGGCGCGGCCGGCCAGCACCATCTTGAAGCCGTTGTAGTCCTTGGGATTGTGGCTGCCCGTGACCTGGATGCCGCTCGTCGCGAGCGTGTTGGCGGCGAAATAGAGCATCGGGGTCGTGACCGCGCCGACGTCGATCACCTCGATGCCGGTGGCCATCAGGCCCTGGATCAGGGCCGCCGCCAGCGCGGGGCCCGACAGGCGTCCGTCACGGCCCACGGCCACCGATTTCTCGCCCGCCGCACGCGCCGCGCTGCCGAAGGCCCTGCCGAGCGCTTCCGCGACCTCCGCGTCCAGCGTGGTCGGCACGACGCCGCGAATGTCGTAGGCCTTGAAGATCGATGCGCTGAGCTGCATGGGTTCGCCCCTGAAAGTTCAAGAAAATGAAGACCATTGTAGGCATGCGGTTCAGGGGCCAGATGTCCGGAAATGGCTACTTCGAGAGGCCGGCAACCGTATCATTCCTCTCATGACCCCGCCCCCCACCGCCACCGCCGGACTCGAGAGCGACGCCTGCTACCTGGCGATGAAGGCACATGACGCGCGCTTCGACGGCTCCTTCTTCACCGGCGTGACCTCGACCGGCATCTACTGCCGGCCGGTCTGCCGGGTCAAGATGCCGCGGCGCGAGAACTGCCGCTTCTTCCGCCATGCCGCGCAGGCCGAGGCGGCGGGCTTTCGTCCCTGCCTGCGCTGCCGGCCGGAACTCGCGCCGCGCGCGGCGAGCTGGTCGACGGAGGATGCCTCCCGCATCCTGGCGCTGCAGGCGGCGCGCCTGATCGACGAGCCCGACGCCTGGAGCGAGGACGGGCCCGGCGCCGCCCGCATTGCCGCCCGGCTGGGCGTGAGCGACCGCCACCTGCGCCGCATCTTCGAGACCCAGTTCGGCGTCTCGCCGCTGCAGTATCTGCAGACGCGCAGGCTGCTCGCGGCCAAGCAGCTGATCGCCGACACCCGCCTGCCGATGACCCAGGTGGCGCTGGCCAGCGGCTTCGCGAGCGTGCGCCGCTTCAACGCCGCCTTTCTCGCGCACTACGGCCTCAATCCGAGCGCGCTGCGCCGCGCGGGCGCCACCGCCGGGGGCCGCGAGGGCGAGGCCATACAAGTGCGGCTGGGCTTCAGGCCACCCTACGACGGCGCGGCCATGCTGGGCTTCTTCGCCCGCCGGGCACTGGGGGGCGTCGAGCTTCTGGCCGAAACCCGCGCCTCCACGCAGTTCGCCCGCACGATGCGGGTGGACCACGCGGGACAATCGCATGCGGGTTGGGTGCAGCTGCGCTTCGCCCCCGCGCGCGAACAGTTCCTGCTGCGCGTGGCCGACTCGCTGGCTACCGTGCTGCCGATCGTGATCAGCCGCGTGCGCGCCATGCTCGACCTGGATGCGGAGCCGATGGCGATCAACAACGCGCTGCATGCCAGCTTCCCGCACGGCGACGGCCTGCGCGTGCCGGGCACGGTGGACGGCTTCGAGCTCGCCGTGCGCGCGGTGCTGGGGCAGCAGATCACCGTGGCCGCGGCGCGCACAATGGGCACGCGTCTGGTTCAGGCCTTCGGAGAGCCCATCGCCACGCCGATCGCGGGCCTGGACCGGCTATTCCCCACGCCGGCGGCCATCGCCGGCGCGAGCGGCGACGCGCTCGGCCAGCTCGGCATCGTGCGGCAACGGCAGGGCGCGCTGCTGGCGCTGGCGAATGCGACGATAGCCGGGCGCCTCGCACTGCATGCCGGCGCGGACGTGTCGACCACGCTCGCCGCCCTGCAGGCGCTGCCCGGTATCGGCGACTGGACGGCACAGTACATCGCGATGCGCGCCCTGCGCTGGCCCGACGCCTTCCCTTCGGGCGACGTCGCGCTGCAGAAGGCGCTGGGCGTGAGTTCGGCGCGTGCCGCGGCCGAGGCGTCGATCGCCTGGCGCCCGTGGCGCAGCTACGCCGTGCTGCGCGCCTGGCATACCCCCCTCACAGAGACCACCTCCGGCGCCATCGCCTGATGCCATGAAATTCAAGACTGCAAGCATTCACAGCACCCATATCGACAGCCCGCTCGGGGGCATCACCCTGGCGGCCACCGACGGGGGCCTGGCGGGCGTCTGGTTCGACCAGCAGCGCCATGGGCCCGACACGAGCGGCTGGTTGCCCGACGACGGCCATCCGGTACTGTGCGAAGCCGCCGCGCAACTGCGCGACTACTTCGCCGCCCGCCGCGAGCGCTTCGACCTGCCCCTCGATCTCTCGCACGGCACGGACTTCCAGCAATCGGTATGGCAGGCGCTGCTCGCGATTCCGGCGGGCAAGACCACCAGCTACGGCGCCTTGAGCGCCAGCGTGGGAAAGCCGGCCGCGGTGCGCGCGGTCGGCGCGGCCGTGGGCCGCAACCCGATCAGCGTGATCGTGCCCTGCCACCGCGTGCTGGGCGCCGACGGCTCGCTGACCGGCTATGCCGGCGGCCTCGATCGCAAGTCCGCGCTGCTCGAACTCGAAGGTGCCTTGTGAGCCGCCCCGCCAGCAGCCGCTGGCTTGTCGACCTGTTGCTGCTGGCGATGCTCTGGGGCGCGTCCTTTCTCTTCATGCGCATCGGCGCGGCGGAGTTCGGCGCGCTGCCGACGGCCGCCGTGCGGGTGGCGATCGCGACGGTCTTCCTGCTGCCGCTGCTGCTGCTGCGCGGCGGGTGGGCAAGCTTCGCGCGACACTGGAAGCCCGCGCTCGGCATCGGCATCCTCAACTCCGGTCTTCCCTTCGCGTTCTTCTCCTTCGCCTTGCTGACCATCAACAGCGGCCTCGCCGCGGTGGTCAATGCGACGGTGCCGATGTTCGGCGCGGTGGTGGCATGGGCGTGGTTCGGCGACCGGCCGGACGGTTCGCGCATCGTGGGACTGGTGATCGGATTCGCCGGCGTCGCCATGCTGGCCGGACGCAGCGCGGGCTTTCACTCGGGCGCGGACGAGACCGCCGCGCGATGGGCCGTGGCCTCATGCCTGGCCGCATGCGTGTGCTACGCCTTCGCCGCCAGCCTCACGCGCAAGCACCTCTCCGGCGTTCCCGCATTGGCCACGGCGACGGGCAGCCAGATCGGCGCCACGCTGGCGCTCGCCCTGCCGGCCGTCCTGCTCTGGCCGGCGGAGATGCCGAGCCTGCGCGCCTGGCTGGCGCTCCTGGCCGTGGGCACAGCCTGCACGGGGCTTGCCTACGTCCTGTTCTTCCGGCTGATCGAGAACGCGGGCCCGGCGCGCGCGCTGACCGTGACCTTCCTGGTGCCGGTGTTCGCGCTGTTCTATGGCGCCGTGTTCCTCGGCGAGGAGATCACGCAGTGGATGCTCGCCTGCGCGGTGGTGATCGTCTGCGGCGTGGCGCTGTCGACCGGGCTGGTGAAGTTGCCGCTGGGGCTGCGCTCTATTGCATCGCGCCGGCCACCACGTTGATGGAGAGCGCCAGCACGAGCATGTTGAAGGCAAAGGACAGCACGGCGTGGACCAGCGTGATGCGCCGCATCTCGCGCGAAGTGACCTGCACGTCGGACACCTGCGCGGTCATGCCGACCACGAAGGCGTAATACAGGAAGTCGAAGTAGTCCGGTTCCAGCTTGCCCGGAAAATCGAGGCCCGGCCCGGCGGGCGCCTCCTCACGCTCTTCCTGGTAGAAGCGATGCGCGTAATGAAAGGCGTAGATCGTATGGATCATGAGCCACGAACCCGTGAGCGCGAGAAAGCCGAGCGCGATGTGGAGCGCTCGCTCGCCGCCGCTCAGGCCTCGAACCTGCTGCATCAGCATGAAGATCACCACCACGCTCACGACGACCACGGCCACCATGCTGCCGAGGATCACTCCATTGGGCTGGTCGAGGGAGCGCGCACGCGTGCGCGTGAGTTGCGCATTGGAGCGCTCGGCCAGCCACCACGACGGCAGCAGGTATACGGCGGCGCCGAGGCACCATCCGAGCAGGCCGCGGGCAACATTGTCGAGCGGCCAGGGCATCAGGCCGAAGGCCAAGCCGACCGCGGCGCTACACAATAGGCGCTGCCAGCCGGTCATGAGGAAAAATCGGTTACGCATGGTCTGAATGTAGCCCCCGCACCGGCAACTGATCTGGTTGAATGCACGTGAACTGAGCCTGTTCATCTGTCCGGCGACGGTGAATAGTCCAAGCTCACGCGCGCGGAGTCCCGCCACCCGGCGCAACAAGAATCACGAAACACGTATGAAGCCCTCGCGCTTGTTCCGGCCCCCCTCGTGGCACCTCGTGGCCGGCGTCGTCGCCGCCGCCTGCGGCCTGATGGCCATCGCCCACGCGGCCACGCCCACGCCCGCGCGGGTGCCCGACACCATCGAGCAGCGCGTCGCGGCCTGTATCGCCTGTCACGGACGCGAAGGCGCCAGCACCAATGCGGGCTTCTTCCCGCGGCTGGCGGGCAAGCCCGAGGGCTACCTCTTCAACCAGCTGCTGAGCTTTCGCGACGGCCGCCGCTTCAATACCGACATGACCCACCTCGTCCAGCACCTCTCGGACGCCTACCTGCACGAGATCGCCCGCTACTTCGCCGAACTCGACCTGCCCTACCCGCCGGTCCCGACCACCAGCGATGCCTCGGCCGAGACTCTGGCGCACGGCAAGGCGCTGGTGCTGCACGGCGATGCGGCGCGCGACATTCCCGCCTGCGTGCAATGCCATGGCGACGCGCTCACCGGCGTGCAGCCCGCCATTCCGGCGCTGGTCGGCCTGCCGCGGCTGTATCTCTCCTCGCAGCTCGGCGCCTGGGTGACCGACGACCGGCACGCGCTGGCGCCCGATTGCATGGCGAAGGTCGGCCGCAAGCTCACGACCACCGACATCAACGCGGTGGCAAGCTGGCTGGCCGTGCAGCCGATGCCCGCCGATCCCAAGCCCATCGCCGCGCCGCGCGCTCCGCTGCCCTTGCCGTGCAGCGCAATCAGTCACTGAGCCCGCCATGCGTCGTTTCATCCAGATCCTGGCGATCCTCGTGACACTGCTGGTGCTCGGGGCAGCCGCCCTCCTCGGTCTCAATCTGCGCGGCGAGGACAAGATGCCCGAGACGCCCGTGGCCTTCCAGTCGACGCCGGCGCAAGTCGAGCGCGGCCGCTATCTCGCGCTCGCGGGCAATTGCGCGGGATGCCATACGGTCCGCGGCGGCGCCGCCTACGCGGGCGGCGTCGGCATCGCCACGCCCTTCGGCACGGTGTTCGCCAGCAACCTGACACCCGATGCCGAGGCCGGCATCGGCAGCTGGAGCGCGGCGCACTTCTGGCGCGCGATGCACAACGGCCGCTCGAGGGACGGGCGCCTGCTCTATCCGGCCTTTCCCTATCCGAACTTCACGCATGTGACGCGCGAGGATTCGGACGCGATCTATGCCTACCTGCGCAGCATCCCCGCCGCGCCGACCCGCAATACACCGCACAAGCTGCGCTTTCCCTACGACACGCAGCTCGCGCTCGCGGGATGGCGCGCCCTTTTCTTCACACCGGGCAGCTTCGTCGCCGATCCGGCCAAGTCGCCCGAGTGGAACCGCGGCGCTTACCTCGCCGATGGCCTCGGCCACTGCATCGCCTGCCACGGCTCGCGCAATGTGCTCGGCGCGACCGAGGAAAAGCTGGGCCTGTCGGGCGGGCTCATTCCGGTCGAGAACTGGTACGCGCCGTCGCTCACATCGAAGCGCGAAGCCGGCGTCAGCGCCTGGGACACGAAGGATGTCGTCGCGCTGCTGAAGACAGGCACCTCCCCGCACGGCTCGGTCATGGGCCCGATGGCCGATGTGGTCTTCCGCAGCACCCAGCACCTGGACGATGCCGACCTGAACGCGATCGCGGTGTTCCTGAAGGCGCTGCCGGACAACACGCCCGCCGCGACGGACGCGCCACCCGTGCGCCGTGACGCCGGCGTGATGGCGCGCGGCGCGAAAATCTACGACCAGCGCTGCGCCTACTGTCATGGCGACACGGGCCAGGGAGCCGAGGGCGCGTACCCACCCCTCGCCGGCAACCGCGCCGTGCTGATGGAAACGGCCGTCAACCTGATGCAGATCGTGCGCCACGGCGGCTTCCTGCCCGCCACGGCCGGCAATCCGCGCCCCTACGGCATGCCGCCTTTCGGCCACGTGCTCGACGACAACGAGATCGCGGCCGTGCTCACCTACGTTCGCGGCTCGTGGGGCAACGACGCGCTGCCGGTGACACCGCGCGACACGATGAACCGCTGATCGAGCCCCTTCCAGGCTCGTGCAAGCCCCATCGCTTGACCCTCCCATCATGGGAGGGTTCACACTTCTCCCCAAGGCGACGTTATCGCCTGCAAATCAGGAGTGTCAGATGGGAAACACTTTGGCCATGCCGGCCCCCGGGAGCGCCGGATCACAGGAACGGTCGCTGCAGATCGAGGGGATGACCTGCGCATCCTGCGTTTCGCGCGTGGAGAAGGCGCTGGCGAAGGTTCCAGGGGTCGTCTCGGCCACGGTGAACCTGGCGACTGAAAAGGCGGAGGTCCAAATCGCGGACACGGGCACGTCGGTGGAGGCCCTGATCGCCGCCGTCCGCAAGGCGGGCTACGAGGCGAGCCCGGTCGTGGAAGCGACAGGCGCGCCCGAAGCGCAGCCCAGCCGGTGGCCCGATGCCTGGCCCGTCATCCTGGCCGCGCTGCTGTCGGCGCCGCTCGCCCTGCCGATGCTGGGACTGCTCTTCGGACAGGCATGGATGCTCGACGGCTGGACGCAATTCGCACTGGCGACGCCCGTGCAATTCTGGCTCGGCGCGCGCTTCTATCGGGCGGGATGGAAAGCCCTGCGGGCCGGTGCCGGCAACATGGACCTGCTGGTGGCGCTCGGAACCTCGGCCGCCTACGGGCTCAGCGTCTACCAATTGTGGCGGCATGGCGGCCACGGCATGGCGCATCTCTACTTCGAAGCCTCGGCCGTCGTGATCACGCTCGTGCTGCTGGGCAAGTGGCTGGAAGCGCGGGCCAAGCGCCAGACCACGCAGGCCATCCGCGCGCTCAACGCGCTGCGGCCGGAACACGCGCGCGTGCGGCGTGAGGGCGTCGACCGCGATGTCGGGGTCGACCAGGTCCGTGTCGGCGATCTGGTGGTCGTGCGGCCCGGCGAGCGCGTGCCGGTGGATGCCCTCGTCGTCGAGGGCGCCAGCGAGATCGACGAATCGCTGATCACCGGCGAGAGCCTGCCGGTCGCCAGGCAGGCGGGCGATGCGGTCACCGGAGGCGCGATCAACGGCCAGGGCGTGCTCCTGCTGCGGACGACGGCCGTGGGCGCGGAATCCACTCTCGCACGCATCGTGCGCCTGGTCGAGTCGGCGCAGGCGAAGAAGGCGCCGATACAGCGGCTGGTCGACCGCGTCAGCGGCGTGTTCGTGCCGGTCGTCATCGGCATCGCTCTGGTCACGCTGCTCGGCTGGGGCCTCGCGACGGGCCACTGGGAAGCCGCCATCCTGAATTCGGTCGCGGTGCTCGTCATCGCCTGCCCCTGCGCCCTGGGGCTGGCCACGCCGACCGCCATCATGGCGGGGACCGGCGTCGCCGCCCGCCACGGCATCCTGATCAAGGACGCCGTGGCGCTGGAAGTGGCGCACGCCATCGGCGTGGTCGCCTTCGACAAGACAGGCACGCTGACGGAGGGGCGGCCGGAGCTGGTGGCGTTCGAGGCGGTCGACGGGGACAGCGCCTTCCTGTTGATGGCAAGCGCGGCGATCCAGTCCGGCAGCGAGCATCCGCTCGCGCGTGCCGTGCTCGCGGCAGCAAAGAAGCTCGACGCGGCGATCCCTCGCGCAAGTGCGGTGCGCGCAGTGGCTGGAAGAGGCATGTCGGCGGTCGTAGAGAGCCGCGAACTTCGCCTGGGCAGCAGCCGGTTCATGAGCGAGCTGTCGGTGCCGCTGGGCAAGCTCGATGCACGCGCATCGCAATTGCAGTCGCAAGGGCGCACGGTCTCCTGGCTGGCGGATGTGACCGGACGGCCGACGCTGATCGGCTTGCTGGCCTTCGGCGACACGCCGAAGGCCAGCGCCGCGGCGGCGATCGCGCGCCTGCATGCGCAGGGAATTCGGACAGTGCTGGTGACGGGAGACAACCGCGGCAGCGCCGAGGCGGTGGCCAAGGCGCTGAAGATCGACACCGTTCGCGCGGAGGTCTTGCCCGAAGACAAGGCGCTCATCATTGCCGAGCTGAAGACCGAAGGCCAACGCGTCGCCATGGTGGGCGACGGCATCAACGACGCGCCGGCGCTGGCAGCGGCGGACGTGGGCATCGCCATGTCCACCGGCACCGATGTCGCGATGCATGCGGCAGGCATCACCCTGATGCGCGGGGACCCGGCACTGGTGAGCGATGCCATCGACATCTCGCGCCGCACTTACGCCAAGATCCGGCAGAACCTCTTCTGGGCCTTCGCCTACAACGTGGTCGGCATCCCCCTGGCCGCGCTCGGGTTGCTGAGCCCGGTGATCGCCGGCGCCGCGATGGCCTTCAGCAGCGTGAGCGTGGTGAGCAATGCGCTGTTGTTGAGGCGTTGGAAAGGAAGTACGCGATGAGCCAGGCCATCACGACGATGGAACCCGTCAACATCGGGGAGGCGGCCGCCCGTTCGGGCGTCTCCGCCAAGATGATCCGTCACTATGAGTCGCTGGGCCTGCTGCCCGCCGTCGGGCGCACCGAGGCGGGCTACCGGCAATACACGGCCAGCAATGTCCACACGCTGCGCTTCATCCGGCGAGCGCGAGACCTCGGCTTCAGCATGGCGGAGATCGCCGAGTTGCTGAAGCTTTGGCAGA
This sequence comes from Variovorax sp. 01T432, assembly GCF_056398605.1. Taxonomy (NCBI): domain Bacteria; kingdom Pseudomonadati; phylum Pseudomonadota; class Betaproteobacteria; order Burkholderiales; family Comamonadaceae; genus Variovorax; species Variovorax sp. 01T432. Next base: position 4,586 of record NZ_JBFTPS010000073.1, on the reverse strand, counting down.
ACAAGCGACGGGCCAGCGCGGACGTGAAGCGCATCGCGCTGGCTCATGCGGCCGACCTGAGCAAGCGCATCGAGGCCATGACCGCGATGAAGCGCACGCTGGAAGGGCTCGCGGACTGCTGCCACGGCGACCAACGGCCAGACTGCCCCATCCTCGACGAACTGGCTATTTGAGGCAGCGAGGCTTGACGCGGGACTTCAGCGCTTGGCCACCTCGATCTCGACGATGGACGCCTTCTCCTGACTGGCCGCCTTGTCGACGATCACGTACAGGCTGCGCACCTTCTTCGTCGGGAAGGTGAAGGTCCGCTTGACCAGGTTGTTGCCTCGAATGTACGGGAGAGAGATGTACCCCCCGGCGCCTTCCTCGAGGATATCGAGACGGAAATCGACCGGACCGGACTGGGTGAAGCGGGTGGCATCGGTGGGCTCCTGCTCCGAACCCTCGTCCTGGCGGGCATAGACGGTCACGGTGTTGATCTCCACAGCGCCCTTGCCACCCGGCGCGGCACAGGCACCGTCACGATCCTTGCAAGGCGCACCTGAAAAATCCAGGGAATAGGACGCGTACGGGAACGCACCCCACTTGCCGAGGCCGTCGAAGTTCTTGTGCGTGCGATCACCGTCGTTGAGTATCGGATAGGCAAACAGCGCGTGCTGCGTTGCAAGGTAGGCTGGCACCCCCTGGGCGGAAGTTCCGCCGGGCTCCACCTCGGTGGTGCTGCACGCGTCTCCATCGACCGCATTGACTGCATGGACCTGCAGATCCCGGATTTCGTGAACGTTGGTGTAGTCGCCCGTTGCGGCAGAGAGGCCGATCTTCAACGACGCAGGCGCGGCGTAGGGGTAGTCAACTGCGGCCAGGATCTCGTTGCCGTTGATCCACAGGTTGATGGCGTACCCAGGCCCTGACTTCTTGGGAATCAGGTCGACCACCACATGCTGCACACCCACGGCCTTGATGGCTTGATCGCGTGTCGTGCATTTCGCGCCTTCACAGTCCAGTGAACGCGAATAGGGCAGGTGTCCCCAGAAAGCGTAGTTGCGCGATTGCGAACCGCGGATGGACACGCCGTTCGGTGTTCCCCTGTGCTCGATGCGACCGTTGTCGCACCAGGTGCTGGAGAAGCTGCCCACCTCGTCCACGCCGATGCCGACATAGGCACCCGTCAGCCCGCAGTAGCCGAGGCCACCCCCCGGCTTGCCGCCGGTTCCCGCGTTGGGCACCGTCGGATCGAAGAGGTAGAGAGCGAGACCATCTCCGCCGCTGTGGCTGCCGCCCCAGCTCACATAGTCGAACTCGATCTTGAGGATCTGGTCCCGACTGTAGGTCTTCTTCGACTTGATGCTGGAAGTGAACTTGTTCTGGTTCGTTCCGGTCAGCCTCAACCAATGCGAATCCGACTGCGAGACTCTCCCTGGCGAGAAGGTCCAGTCCGATTCGGATATCTCCGTGGCGGAGGCGACAGAGACCGCGCCCAATCCCAGGCACATTGACAATGCGATTGCGATTTTCTTGAGATTCATTGTGATTTCCTCAGCGTTTGCATTGGCGGGTGCCGCTGATCTTCAGATTCCGGATTTCGTGGTTGTTGGTGTAGGAACCGTTCGAAGCCGATATGCCCACCTTCACCAGAGACGGTGCCGCATGGGGATAATCGACCCCCTCTTCCGAGGGAGAGAGGACGCTAGGTCCTTTGATGACCATCCTGTCGTTGATCGACAGGTTCACGCCGTAGCCGATCCCGTCCTTCTTCGGCACGAAATAGGCCGTGACCTTCTTGACTCCCGCATTGATGGCTTGCTCGCGCGTCTTGCATTGCGCACCCTCGCAATCCAGCCGGTCCACAATGGGAAAATTCTTGACGAAGCCGTAATTGGCGGCCTGCGAGCCACGTATCGTGGCGCTATTGGGAATGCTCGCGCCGCCATCGTGCCGGCCCTCGCAACTGGAGGAGAAATTTCCGTACTCATCGAGTCCGATGCCGATATAGCCGCCGGTCACTCGGCAATAGCCGAGCGCGCTGTAGTGATGGCCGTTTCCACCCGCCCCCGGCAGGCTGGCGTCGAACAGATAGACGGCCAGGCCATCCGCCCCGACATTGACGCCGCCCCAACTGATGTAGTCAAACTCCACCCTGATGATTTCGCCCGGGCCGAAGTTCTTCTTCGACTGGACGCTGGCCGTGGAGGTGTACTGGTCCGCCCTCGTCAGGCTCAGCCATTCCGAATCCGTCTACATCACGCCCGAAGAAAGGTCCATTCGTCCTGAGAGATGGTCGTTGACGATGCGATGGATGTCAGCCCCAACCCTGCGCACATCGACAGTGCGAGTACTATCTTCTTTACAAGCATCTTTATGACTCAATTGAGAAATCAAGTCTTCCCGACTCTGGAAGACAACGCAGGAAAGAAGCGGCTATCCCGTCGAGGATGACTTGCCTTCTTGCCCTGCCGGATTCTCTCAATGGAGATCGAATGGCGATTCCTGGCGCGACAATTCGCGACCTCAACTACGCAAAGCAGTCGAGGTCGCCGACAGGATCGGCGATGCTGATGTCTAGTGGATCACGACCGACAGCGTGGTGCCTGCCGGCACGCGAACGGTCTCGCTGTACGTACCACTCACGTTCTGGCGGATAACCGGCAGGCTGGCCAGCGCCTCGAGGTACGCCGGCACGGCCTGCGGCAGCGCCCGAAGGCCACCGCTGAAGGCGAAGGGGTCGATCGCCGGGAGGCTGAAGCCGCCCTCGTTGCGCGCCGGCATGCTGTAGTTGGCGATGCCCGCGCCAAGAGGAACGAGCGCGCCCGACGCAGCGGTGAAGTGGCGCATCTCCTGTCCGATGCTGGAGTTCGCCCGGGCGGTCCTGATGGCGGTGTCCAGGATTTCGACCGAGTCCTTGATGCCCGTGCTGTTCAGCAGGGCCTTGTAGAAGTCCAGGCCGAGCTGGCGGTTCAGATAGCCGCCGAACGAACCGGCCACGGCATAGCTTTCACAAGTCGCGCCCATGGGCGTCCACTCGGTGAGGGAACAGTTGTAGCTGCCCGCGCCCTTGTAGTTCAGATAGTACGGGTAGCGCGAATCACGGATGGCGTTGTGACTCGGGTCGATGTTGAAGCTGGCCCAGTCTTCCATCATCATTGCCGACATCTCTTCCAGCCAGGTGTCGTAGGTGTAGTCTGCCCCCATCTTGATGCCGCGACGGTAGAAGTTCTGCATGTGCATTCCTTCATGCGCAAGCGCCGTCATCACCTGCTTGACGCCTGTTTCGCCGTCCCTGTAGAGCGTCTCCGTGTCCATGAACAGGCTCAGCGCTTCGTTGCTATACGCCAGTTCCCCCACATCCTTCCTGAAGTTGTTCAGGGCCCAGAAGTAGCCCACCATGCCATAAGCCTGGTTGTTGTGGTCGAAGTTGACGAGGAAGATGTCCACCGGCTGTCCGGTGCCCGGCAGCAACATGCTGGAGTTGGGCTCGCCCCAGAGCGGCCCGCCGATGCGCACGAGCATGTCGTAGATGCCGCCAGCGTCGGCGAACTTGTCCTGCACGCGGGCCGCGAGCGCCGCCGAGACGCGGTCCGGCGCGGATTCGCCAGCCTCGACCCACACGTTGACGATAGTTCCATCGCTGGTCGCCTTGCGGGTCACGAGCTGGACGGTGCGCTGGGAATAGTCGTAGAGGTAGACCTGCCGCTGGTCATTGACCGCATACGTGGCGGAGGGGCTCATGGACTTGGCGAAGCTGCCTTGTGTCTTCGATGCCGCCGACGGTTCACCCAGCAGCTTGGCGAAGCCGGATCGATTGAACGTGTTGATGGCGTCCACGTGGGTCGCGGGCGCGTCGCTGGTGTCGGCCATCATCTTGTCGGCGACGAGCTTGCTTCCCGCCGAGGACCGGAGCACCAGCCCGGGCATGGCCGTGCGCGAATCGCCTTCGTTGGTGAATACGAGCGTGACCGTCTGACCGGTGAGACCCGAGATGGAAATCGGGATGTCCTGTGCAGCCTGGGATGTGTTGGCGCGCTGCCAGATGCCGGTTCCCGAACCCGCATATGCACTGTCACTGAGCGCGCCGCAGGCTGTGCAGGATGCCTGCACCTGGTTTTCATCCGCCGGCTTCACGCCAGGAGCACTGCCCGCCGCGCCTGCTCCTGCGGCCAAGCCTGAGGAGGACGGGCCGCCACCACCACCCCCACCGCATGCAGTCAGCAAGAGCACAAGGGTGAGCGATGCAAGGTTTCTCCACGGCGATCTCGGCGGTGATTTGCGAAGCATCTCTTTCTCTCTGTCCGGTTTCGCGGTTCGGCGACAGATCGAATTGAAGGTTCTCGTGTCGCACATCCCGAAGGAATGCGGGTTGCAACCAGATATCGGCAGTGGAGGCGAAAGCTTTAGATGGGATGGTCGCCGCCCCCCTGGGTAGGCGGCCGGTCTCCAACATCGTAGGTTGCGTCCAAGGACGTAGAGCTACATGCTGTGACTTGCGTCGTCAGCAACAAGGAGACCGACCATGGAAGAGCGTAGCAAGATTCACGTGGGTTTGGATGTCCATAAGGACAGTATCAGCGTGGCAGCGGCCGAGTCAGATC
>NZ_JBFTPS010000072.1:0-27458 GCF_056398605.1 Variovorax sp. 01T432 | reverse complement strand
GACGAGCGGTCGGCGCGGCTTCTGCGCCCAGTTTCCCGCACGCTCCGTCCCGATGGACAACAGCATGACCGGCACTTCGTCCTCGGCCAGACCGAACTCGCGATGCACCGCATCGGCGTCAAAACCAATCATCGGAGTCGAACCCAGGCTCAGCGAGCGGGCCGCATAGATCATTGCCGCCGCGCCGAAGGTGGCGGTGCGTACTGCCTCGTCGCGCCGGCGCTGTGGGTACGCCATGTACAGATCGCGTGCGGGGATCTCCCAATCCGCCACCATCGCTGCCGGCATGATGCCTAATTCAACCAACGGCGCCAGGCGCTCTGGAATTACGCTGGTCTCGACCAACTGGCCACAGATGATGAACGTCACTGCCGCATCGGTGACAGCGGGCTGATTCCAGGCGATAGGACTCAGCCGAGCCTTGGCTTCAGGCGTGCGCACCGCGATGAAGCGCCAGTTCTGCAAGTGAAAGGATGTGGGCGCCGAGGTGCCGATTCGCACCAGCTCGCGGATTTGGTCATCGCTCAAGGTGGCGGCTGGGTCGTAGTACTTTGCGGCGGTGCGACTCAGGATGGTATCAATGACGGCGTTAGTCTTGGTTTTTCCGTTGGTCATAGTTATTCCTATAGGTGAAGGGTTAGATTGAAATACACGAGTGCCTTCGCTTTAAGCCGCGCCGCTGTCATTCAACGTTCGGAGCGCATTACGTCTATGAGCTGCGGGGCGAAAGCCTGGATATGTGATGCAATGCCCGTGCGCCAAGACTGGCTTACTCGACGGGCGGAAAGTCGACGTCGGTCCCGTTGATACGGTTGAAGGTGCTGGTGAAGGAGGCGAGCGCGATGGCCAGCGAGATTTCAGCCAACTGGGCATCGGTGTAAGCGGCAGCACGGATAGCGGTGAACTCGCCTTGGCTTATCGTGCCACTGGTAGTTTGCAGGTGCGACACGAAACGCACCAAGGCATCACGCTTGGCGTCTCCCGTGGCCTCCCCTGCGCGAATGGCGCGCAAGACATCAACCGTCAGTCCCGTGATCTTGCCCACAAAGCTGTGGGCGGCCACACAAACGTCGCACTCTGCCTTCGCGCTGACGATCAACTTGATGGTTTGCAGATCTTGCTGGCTCAGAGTGCCCGAGGCCAATGCGCCCTGGACGTCGAGCGCCGCGGTCAAAGACGCCGGAGAGAGGTAGCCCAACGCGGCGTACGTGTTCGGGACACGACCACCGGCAGTCTTCCTGACCCGCGCGTAGATATCAGCGGTGGCGCCGGTGGCGGACTCGATGGCAGGAATAGAGATACGGCTCACGGGGCAGCTCTTTGTTCGGGTGGTTAAGAGCCTCCACTTTAGGCTTATCCGAAGCCGATTGCGAGACTACATGTGCTCAATAGAATGCCAAAAAGGATCAAAGCGACGAGACAATCCATCCCCCAAATCGCGGTACGGCATGACGCGTTTCCGTGTCGTCGAAATCGAGATCGAGATTCAGGGGTCCGCAGGTATTGACGAGCGCGTCGCGGAATCGCTCGCATGAGGGAATGGCCGCCACGCCGGCGCATCTAGTGTCTCATTCGAGCCGCACACAGATAACGAAGCGCCTTACTCACTTTCGCGCGCCAGACGGCGCCATTGCCCTGGCGTCATCCCCAGCTTGTCGGTGAACACACGCCGGAATGCCGCCACGGATCGATACCCGACCGCGTCAGCCGCGGCCTCGGTAGTCATCGTCGGTTTCTTCAGCTCATTGGCAGCCAGGCTCATCCGGATATCGGTCAGCAGCTCGAAGGCCGAGCGCCCAAGCTTGTCCTGAAAGTGCCGCATGAAGGTGGCGCGCGACATGCTGCACAATTCAGCGAGATCAGGCAAGTTCCAAGGGCGCGCCGGATCGGCGAACATGGCTGAAATGGCCGGGGACAGTCGCGGATTGCCGGCGAGCGCCAACAAGCCTGCCGGAGCCTGCTCGGATTCACTCGCCGCGCGCAGTGCCAGCGTGAACAGCGCCATGGTAAGAGCGTTGAGGATGGCATATCCGCCTGGTTTGTGGCCGGCGGACTCCATGCGCATCAGCCCCACAAGACTGGCTAGGTGGTTCGAAGCGGACACGGCACTCTCGTCACCATGACTGTCCATGGCCCGTACCACTAGAGCCGTGGGTAGACAATCGCGAATCAGCCGATCATGGTGCGGTCCGATGAAAAATCGCCCGCACAACATCTCCAGATGCTCGCCCCGACCATCATTCTCGCTGAGCACCCATCCCGCAGAGTCGCGGCGATTGGAGGTACAACCCGCGGTATGTCCGCTGCCATCGTGCAGCACGTGCGCCGACCCGTGAGGCAAGAGCACGATATCTCCGCCCACCAGTTCCCTGGCCGTCCCCCTCCCCGGGTCCTCAATAATGGCTCGGCCCTTGAGTACGACGTGGTAGGGAATCTCGTGCGCCGCGGCCTGAGCCCAGGCCACACGCCATGGCGCACCATAAACGCAGCGTACCTCCAGCCGGCCAGTGATGGTGATCAATTGCAGGAGATAGCTAAGCCAGTCGACTTGGGACATAGGAGATGGACCCGCAGCAGCGAATCAGGCAAATTGTTTTCGGTATTGAATGAAACCAGCGCGATCGGCAATGCGGTCGTAAAGCCGCATTCCGTCATGGTTGGATTCGTGTGTCAGCCAGTGCAATCGGGACACGCCAACACGTTTCGCATCCGCATATACATGCTCAATCTGCACCCCCTCCTGCCCTCGCAGTCGCGGACTTTGCTCATCGGGCGGTGCTGATTTATCGGTGATCCTGTTGCCGATTTTTGGGGGACTCTTCCATGTCGCTTTCTCACACCTCACCTTTGTTGCCCTTGTGATGCTGGTGCTCTCCCTGCAAACCGATTCGCCCTAATGTGCGAGTTGGTCGCATCCATACCTGCTCCACTCAATGCGGCGGTCTCTTCCAAATTGGCGTGGCTGCGCCCGGGGCCCTCTCCATTGGTACGCCGATGGTGGAGCTCTTCGTTTCGAGCCGAGCCCGCGTGGCGGGGAAGATTTCTGGCGACTCGCTGCGGCAGATTCCAAGGGAAATGCTCGAAAGTTCAGCGAGCAGGAACTCGGTCAAAGCGCGTGCGGCAGGCCTGGCGTGCCGCCCTACCGCATAGACTGCGTGGAGGTCCACTTCACCGAGGTCCCATTTTTCCAGCACTCGCACCAACGCGCCGTCCGCGAGCTCCTGGACGCAACTTTCTGAAGTGCAAATCACGATACCCATGCCGGCCACTGCTGCCGCAATGCGGCCCTCATTTGTCGACACTCCCACGCGGCAGTCAATCTTCACAGAGGAGACTTGGCCGGCGTTGCGAAGTATCACTCCCGCGCCATTACTTCCGGGGCCGGCGAGAACCTCGAAATTCGAAAGATCGGCCGGTGATCGGGGAAGCCCAGCTTTGGAGATGTAACCAGGCGCGGCGGCGGCGATTCTCGGCCAGGAGTGCAGCTTGCGCGCCACCGCCGAGGAATCCTCCAGCGGGCCGAAGCGCAGGGCCACATCAATGCCTTGTGCGATCAGGTCCTGCCGATGGTCATCCAGGAGCAATGTGACTCGCAGTTGAGGATGGGCATCCATCAATGCCGGCAACCTCGGAATCAGCACTCTCTCACCGAAGCTCGAGGACATCCCGATCCGCAGATTCCCGCGCAGCACCCCCGAGCCGCGCACCACGTCTTTTGCCTCGTCCAGCGCGTTGAGCGCGACCTCAACTCGAGCGAAATAGTCGGCCCCGGCCTCGGTCAACGTCACTGCCCTCGGATTACGGGCGAACAGCGCGACACCAAGCTCCTTTTCGAGGCCCGCGATCGCCCGGGACACCGTCGGTTGCGAGATGCCCTGCTCGCTCGCGGCCACCGAGAAGCTGCGCGTCCGTGCAACTCGGATGAACAGATTCATCGCATCAAAACGGTCGGTCATCTACATCATTGGCCCTGAAGCCGTCCAATTACCAGAACATCGCCCCTTCAACGCCGCCGGAGATGCGGGCAGCACGCGCGCTTGTGGCATGGATGCGATTGCGTAAAGGCGCCCCTTCGGTCGCTGTTCTCCGTGTGCAAGCCTGCCCCGCAACAAAGGAGAACGTCGACTCAATGGGCTTCCCTCTGCCCGCCAATCCACGCAGTTGGTGCGCATGCGGCAAGGCAGGGAGAATTCTCGCCAGAACATCCGTTCCTTCGTCCAGCAAACGTGTCACCGCGTCCTGGTCTGCCGTTGACAATCGACGGGCGTCAGCGCTGCGGTGACGGCGTGGCGCCCGTTTAATGCAGTGACCGTCAACGCATTGAAGGGGTGCTTGAGGGTCTCGAGCCACTTTCCGAGCTGGCCTAGCTGGCTGCTGAAATACCTCACTCGGAGGTCCCCCGTGAACGGGCCTGGCGCGTTGTCTTTGCAGACCCACGAAACCTCCTCCGATGCGCGGCCTTGACACACTCACCGAAGGCTTGTGCACCATGACACGGCTGGACGATTTCGTTCCCGCCGACCACCCGCTTCGTCGCATCCGGGTGTTGGTCAATGAGGCGCTGGCTGTACGAGGCCGACATCAAGGGCGGCCACCCGAGCATTGCGCCGGGAAAGCTGCTGCGCGCGATGCTGCTGCAGCACGGCCAGCGGCCGATCGAATGGCCGGTTGTAGCACGGATGCCCGATGCGCGGATTCAGGGCGCGCCTAGCTGAAATTCAATTTCTGCATCGAGAGTGGCTGTGGCGGCGCGTAGGATGCGATTGCGACGAGCACTTGCCGTAATTCCGTTTCCCTCTCGGTTACTGGAGACGACGGGCCATCCGGGATGGGCGCGCGCGGCAAAGTTGCTGATCGATCATTTCTGTCCAATTGCCCAAAGGGGCGAGGATCGAGCGCCGTGCAGGCGAGGACTCAACACGAGAAAGTCGACGATGAAGGCTATTGTTGTAACGAACCAGGCTGCGGGGATGGCCGGCATGAACTTGGTGGAGCGTCCCGAACCGAAGGCGGCGATCAACGACGTCGTCGTTCAGGTTCATGCGTCGGGATTCGTCGGGACCGAGTTGGATTGGCCCTCGACCTGGACCGATCGGATCGACCGTGACCGAGCCCCTTCGATCCCCGGGCACGAACTGGCCGGAGTGGTCACCGCGCTCGGGTATGGCACGACGGGTTTGTCGGTGGGCCAGCGAGTGTTCGGCCTTACGGACTGGTATCGCGACGGCACCCTCGCCGAGTATGCTGCCGTGGAAGCGCGCAACCTTGCGCCGCTGCCGGGCGACGTCGACTTCACCGTAGGCGCGAGCCTGCCGATCTCGGGCCTGACCGCGTGGCAGGGACTGTTCGAGCACGGCCATCTTCGGGCCGGGCAGAGCGTGATCGCGCACGGTGCGGCCGGCGCAGTCGGGTCGATGGTGGCGCAACTCGCACGTGAGTTCGGCGCTTACGTTATCGGCACCGGGCGCGCCGCCGACCGCCAATCGGCGATTGATTTCGGAGCGAACGAGTTCGTTGACCTCGACAACGAGGCCCTGGAGGACGTTGGCCGAGTCGATCTGGTGTTTGATCTCATCGGCGGCGATATCGGGAAACGGTCCGCGCGCCTGGTTCGAGCCGGAGGGACGCTGGTGTCCATCGTCGGACCGTCCGAGGCGCGGCCCGTCGACGGTGTGGCAATCGACTTCGTCGTCGAGTCAGATCGTGCGCAACTGGTCGAGATCGTGCAGCGTGTGCGGGACGGGCGACTGCGGACGAACATCGGGACCGTCGCGGCCCTCGACGATGCCGTCGCCGCCTTCAACCCGACCGCGCGACGTCCGGGGAAGACGATCATTCGCGCTCGTCCGTGATGGCTCGGGAATGGTGAGCGGATCTGTGCGCCTCGTCGCTGACCGTTGGCAGCGTCGCCTGCACGGTGGGCTATAAGGCCGCCGCGGATTCGCGATGGCTACCTGAACGGAACGAGCGTCACGCGCCCCGCAGTGCGGAGCGGATTCTTGCGCGCGTTGAATGAAGCGGCGCAAGGCACGAATTCTTTGTTGCCGGGTATTGGAAGGTTTCGTCCCGCGCTGCGAGTGACAGCTACCGCTGTCTCAAATTCCCCGAACTCTCCCGGAGGTGACGAATGCACGACACGATGCAAAGCGTGGAACCAGAGATCAATCAGGCGCGCCCGCGCGGAATGCTCGGTCTGGCATTCTTGTCTGCGGTATTCTCCCTCGTAGTCTCGTTTGCCGCGGCGGCTGCGCCGATCCCCTTGTACAACATCTACCGGGCGGAAGACGGATTCACCAACGCGGGCATCTCGATGGCCGTCGTCACGTACTCCGTCGGCACCATCGCCGCACTGTTGGTGCTGGGGCGACTGTCCAATCATCTGGGCCGCCGGCTCGCTGCGATCGCCAGCCTCGGCCTGATCCTGCTGGGCTGTCTGGTGCTGATGAACGTGCACGACATTGACATCCTTCTGGCCGGTCGGCTCCTCGTGGGCATCGGCACCGGGATGGCCAGCAGCAGCCTGAGCTCCTACATTGTGGACGCCGCGCCCAGCAAGCCAGAATGGTTGGCCTCCGTCGCCTCCAGCCAGGGACCAATGCTCGGCCTCACCGTCGGCGCCATTGCCTCCGGCGCCCTGGTCCAATTCGGCCCCTGGCCACGCGACCTCATCTACCTTGTTTGCGTCGGCTTGCTGTTAATGTCCGCGGCTCTCATCGCCATCAGCCCCGAAACAGCAACTCCGACGCCCGGCGCTTGGCAATCGCTTGTGCCCCGGGTCCGCCCGCCGTCCCGGGTCAGGCACCTGCTCCCTGTCGCGGGAGCGGTGTTCCTGGCTACCTGGGCAACAGGAGCCTTCTACCAAGCGTTCGTGCCCGCGTTGATCGAAGATCAACTCCACACCCGCAGCCCGCTCATCCTCGGACTGGTGTTCGCCGCCTACATGACCCCCAGTGTTCTCGGCGCTCCCGTCGGCGGCCGGTTCACCTCCGCCGTTGCACAACGCTTGGGCATGGTTACCTTCCTCGCCGGAATGATCGGCATCATCACCGCGATCTCCGCCGGCACCTTGGTCTTGTTCATCGTCGCAACCGTCGTGGCAGGGGCCGGCCAAGGTATCGCCATCAGCGCTGCTATCCGTGGTCTGCTGGACGGGGGCACAATGGCCGAGCGCGCACCGATCTTCAGTGCGATCTACTTGCTCTGCTACAGCGGCGCTGCGTTCCCCAGCCTTATCTCAGGCCGACTCTCCAATACCTTCTCGCTACCACAGATCGCCCTCGGATATGGGGGACTCGCCATCGCCGCCACCCTGTTCACTGTCCTCGGCACACGCGATCCGCACACCGGCACGAGCGGACGAAACTGAATGCAACCAGACCTGGGCAATCATTCGCCTGCTCGGAACGGTGTTCGACGTCGCCACGCACCAGCAGATTCTTGCGACCTTGCGCGAATCAGAGGCGCACCTGTGCGATCGGGAACGCTCGTCAACAGAACTCTTCTGGGGACTCAATGGTGGACCCCGAACAGTCCTGCCCTTCGCGCGCGTCCGATGCGCGCGTGAGTACCGCGACAAACCCCGCACTACGGGAACGACTGGCTGCTACACCGCAGATCGGGTCGAGCCGTCACTTCGAAAGGCCGCGAGCGACGAGCGTATTCAGTTCGAGTGCCTGGGTTACTTTGTGGCAGACGGAGAGGTCCATGAGCCGAGTCAGGGCAAAGTAATCTTCAACAGCGACCCTGAGAGAGACGTTTGCCGGCTAGAGACCGGTCGGGCCCCGCCACACCCGGCCCGGCGCCAATCAGCTCGCGGCAACTCGCATTGGAAGGTCCAAAGGCGCCTCGAAGCGCACTGCACTGGCGGCGCCCCTCATCGCAGTCTGGTCACTCAGGCAACCGCCTGGATCTTCCAGTCGCGACCACGGAATTCAACGGCATCTCCCGCGACCCGTCCTTCCAGAGCCTTGTAGATGGGAGCCTCCGTGGAAACGCCCATGTACGTCAGACCGTCACACACGAATACCTGGGTCGCAACGCCTACGACGTACCACCGGTCGTCGACCTGAACGGCAGCGCCCTCCACCACCTGCGACTTCGGCCCGAAGTCGATTGACTGTAAGCGTTCAAGTGCGGCCTCGTATGTCCGAGTCGGCCCCTCAAAGTACTCCGCCAGTTCGGCGTTGCCAAACTCCTGCGAGGCCTGGTCCTGGTCAGCGGGCTCGCTGCGGTCTCGCCTTGCTCCGGCAAGATACGACGCATAGGCATCGCGCGACTGCCGCAGTTGCGCCTCTTGAAGGTTTCTGATGGTTTTCTGCAGGGAAGTCTTGTTCAACATGATCTGCTTTCGCTCGGGGGGTCGGTATCGAACACGGGATGCGGAACAGCACCGCCAGGAAGCAGCGCCTCGCCTCGGTAGTCCCAGGGCCCCATCCCATAGGGCCTGCGGAACGCGCGGATGAAGCCTCTGTTGTTGGCGTAGCCGGCGGCTCGGCCGATCTGCCCAATGGGGATCCCTGTCACGCGAAGCTGTTGCGCCGCCTGCCGCATGCGCAGGTCCCTGAGCACACTCATCGGCGCCCGCCCCACCAGCTCATGGAAGCGCGCCATGAAGGTCGACCTGCTCAAGCATGCCGACCTCGCCAAGCCGTCCACTGTATGCGCGGCGCCCGGCTTGGCCGTCATCTCGGCAAGCGCCCTAGAGATCCGATGGTCTCCCAGGATGGCGAAGTGCTCCACCCAAGGACTCGGCGAAGTCAGCGAACGACGCAGCAGCAGCACCATGGCCTGCTCCTGCTTCATGAGCAACGAGGTCATCGCCGAGCTACCAGGCGGCCGCTCCTGAAATTCGGCGCAGGCGAGGTTCAGTTTGGTCTGAAAGTCGTCAGCTTCGGCGAAGCGCTCGACGATGGGCATGGAAAGGCCACCAAACATGTCCACCGCGTCTCCAAACGCGGCGTGGAAACGGCCGCACAGGATTCGGGCGCTTCCCGCCGGCATCGCCCGGCTTTCGCGAGTCGCTGGCCGGGATTGACCAGGCAAGCTCGCAACGGGTGGCACGACCACAAGGGTGTGCGGCGCAATGGCAATCGCAAAGCCATGGGCCGTTGTAAGCGATCCAGACCCGCAGATCCCATAGTACAGGCGCGTCAGGCCGTCATTGCCGTCATCGAATCGCCGGTCGATGCGCAGAGTGCACTCGTCTAACTCGATCTGGCGCATCTCCAGACTGCCCATGAAGACGTCCAGATCGGCCGCGGAGATTCTCAGGATGGGCCGGTCGACCGACGCGGCGACGACGCGAACATCCCCTCTCCGAAAAGTTACCGACGATGACTGGACGATGTCGCTACCTCGTTGCAAGGCCACTTCCTTACGGCGCCGCGTCTTCGCGCGGAACCGTTTCACCTTCGACCACGGCGCGACGCACCGGGCTTATGGCGCCGTCGATGGCGGCCATCTCACTTTCGAGCAGCGGAGCATGACATCGCCCGCAGATGGGGCCGGCCATGAGATGTCGCACCCGGAGACGGTTTTTCGCCTCGCAGTTCTTGCACTTCATAAAAATGACGCCGTCGAACATGCTTTCCTCCGCCTATGATTCCCCCTCGCTTAGGGACCGCGGATGCTCCCAGAATTTCCTCCCCCCGAACACCACCCCAAAGACATAGAAGCTATTCATCGGCGGTATGGACCAGATGGCTATGTGGCCAAGCGCGCTGCCGCTTCACGCGGACGAAGCGATGTTTATCGTCGGCATTCGGTTCAACACGTTGGGAGTCGTGGCGGCTGGATTGCCGATGTGCGTAGCGTCTTGGGAATGTGTCCGAAGGTCCGAAATTCGGAGAAGGCTTCGCACTAGCTGATTGGTGTATGCCGGGCCCTCATAGGATGGCCGGTGCGCCTCTATTGGGCACGCGGCGTTGCCCGATCCTTTCAACCCGCATTCCACCCGTCATGAGCCCGCGACGGAGTCCGAACAATGACAGATTCCGTCACCCTTCACGCGATCGCGCCCATCGTCCTTATCCTCTTTCTAGGGCTGTTGGTGGCCACGGTGAGTAGGCGCGTCGGATTAAGCCCAATCGTCGGTTACATCGGGTTGGGCGTCGCTTTGAAGGGCTTACATCTGGAGAAGATGTTCGACGCGTCCCTCATACACCTGCTGTCAGAGGTAGGTGTGATGTTCCTGCTCTTTGATCTAGGCTTGCGGTTCTCGCCGGAACGCGTCAGGCGCGACGCCGCCAACATCTTCGGACTTGGACCCCTTCAGGTAATGGTCGCCACGTTGGGGTTCTTCGCGGTTTCGCTGCTTCTAGGGTTTACCAGATCCCAAGGGCTGCTCATTGGCTTGACTTTGTCGCTGTCTTCGACAGTCGCAGTCGAGCGTCTCATCACAGAGCGACATCAGGTCAACTGCCCCGTCGGGGTCGCGGCAAGTTCAGTACTGGTCTTTCAAGACTTCGCAGGTATGTTCGTGCTTATCGTGGTACAGGGGCTGCAAGCTGGCGAGCCGCTGCTATCCGTAGCCGGACAGACCACTGCCAAGGCGCTTCTCGCGTTCAGCCTGGCCTTGCTGGCCGCGCGCTACCTCGTGCGCCCCGTCTTGGACTACATCGCGAAGCACAACAATGAGGAAGCATTTACCACCACGGCTCTCCTGTTTGCTCTGGCCGCTGGCTGGATGACGGGCTTGGGTGGCCTGTCGCTCAGCCTGGGTGCATTCCTCGGAGGAGTCGCCTTGGCTGACTCGCCCTATCGCGCGCTGATTGCAGCCGAGATCCGACCGTTCCGTGGGCTGCTGCTCGGGTTCTTTCTCGTAAGCACCGGGCTGTCTCTGGATGTGCAGATGCTAGGCGACTCCTTCTGGGCCATCGTGCTGGTTACCCTGGGGATCCTCGCGGCGAAAACGCTGGCCAACATCCTGGCCAGCCGTCTATTCGCATGGTCAGTTGCCGGCTCCACGCAACTCGGGTTCCTCCTGGGCCAGGGCTCCGAGTTCGCTCTGGTCATCCTGGCCGTACCTTTGGTTCGAGAAACCATCGGCGGTGACAAGGTCTCGCTGCTCATCGTCGTCGTCTCGCTCACGATCACAGCAGCTCCGAATTTCGCGGAATTGGGACGATTTCTGGCCGGCCGCCTACGGATCCGTGCAACCCTGGCAGAACACGCCGAGCTCAGGCCCCATGTGCGAGCCGCCCCCGTGGTCATCGTTGGATTGGGGAGCGTTGGCCGCGGCGTAGCGGATGCCTTGCGCACATTCCGCACTCCGTACTTCGCGATCGAGCGTGACCAGCAGCGCCTTCGTCTCGCCTTGGCCGACGGCTATGAGGTCTCCTATGGCGACGGATTCGACGTGCGTCTATGGGAGTCCATCGACCTGCATGAGAGGAAGCTAAGTGTGCTCACGGCTCCCGACTATGCTGTCCTGAGCCAGACCGCGTACCTCATTCAGCAGAAGTACCCAGCTCTCAAGCGACTCGCCGTCGTCAACAACGACCGGGAAGCAGACCTGTTTCGGCCGCTGGGATTGGTGCCACTGCTCGATCAGGACGCTGTCCCAGGACTCGATGTGGCCGTCGTGCTCCTCAAAGAACTGGGCGCGTCCCATACTGCGGTTGTGGCGTGGGCGGATATGCAGAAGCGTGTCAGGCCGAAAGTACTGGAGCCCGCTGAGTTCGTCTGACGGAGCACGATTCCGAGCGGACTGCTGTCTTGGTGACGGCCTCGGCGCGCCAAAGCGAACCAGCAGTCGGAATCCAGGACACCGGGACACTTCGGGCGGACTTCTGAGCGGGGTTGACCCCGTAAGGTGTGGACGATGACCGCCAGTGCTCGCTGTTGAGCGCCACTGGTCCCCTATTCTTCAGCTTGAGCGCTTCCCAGGAGGAATTCCATGTCACTTCAGCCAACTGACATCGCCCAACGTCGCCGCGTCTTTCGTGAGTTGCATCAGTCTGGATGCTTCGTGATGCCGAACCCCTGGGATCGAGGTAGTGCACGCTATCTGCAAGGTTTGGGTTTCAAAGCCTTGGGAACAAGCAGCGCCGGCGCAGCCTGGTCGCGAGCGCGCGCGGACGGCAACCTGTCCCTGGACGAAGTCCTCGAACACCTGCGAGACATCGTCGAGGCGACTGCTATCCCGGTCAACGCTGACTTCGAGTACGGCTTCGCGCAAAGTGCGGCGGGGATTGCGGACAACATCCGAAAAGCCGTGGACACCGGGGTCTCGGGCATCTCTCTCGGGGATGCCAGTGGAATTGCTTCGAATCCGGTCAGGGACATCGGCTCCTCTATTGCGCGGCTCCAGGTGGCGCGCGCGGTGTTCGACAAATACGGCCCTGATGCACCACTTTTGATTGGACGCGCGGAGAACTTCGGCGCCGGAAGTCCCGACTTGGAGAACACCATAGTGCGCCTGCGGGCCTATGCAGAAGCCGGTGCTGACGTTCTTTACGCACCTGGCGTGTCAACGCGCGAGGAGATCGCAGCGCTTGTTGCTGCAGTGCATCCGAAGCCGCTGAACGTGCTTGTTGGTTCAGACACGGCCTTGACCTTCAACGAAATCGCTGCCCTCGGCGTGCGCCGCATCAGTGTAGGAGCAGCCCTCGCGCGCAGCGCCTGGGGTGGTTTCATGCGCGCCGCGCGGTCTATCGCCGAAGACGGTCACTTCGAGTTCGGCAGAACAGCGAGCGGCAAGGAGCTGAATTCGTTCTTCAAGCTCAGTACGGAGACGCCCTCCACGGTCAAGGCAGATATCGTGGGGCGCGTCGAGTTTCGCTTGGGAGAGGGTCCACTCATCGAGATTCGGCAAGGCCGGGTCGAAATCACGTTCTCCCCAGGTGACGCCGTGCTCGCGTGGTCGGAAGGCACCTGGCGGAACGAGGCGGCGCTGCCGTTCGCGAATTTCTGCCAGTATGTGTCGGACGGAGCCATCGTCCTGGCAGCGCCTTGAGCCGATTGCACACACGCCCCGCCCGGCGAACATTGGAGCGGGCTTTCGTCGGACCGGCCTAATTAGCCGCTGAGGCTCTAACGGGAGGGTTGCGCTCGATGGCGAAAGTTTGCCGTTACTTCCTCGGCCACAGATCGATCGCAGATATGTTGGCCTTGAGTGTTCCAAGAATGAGCCGCTCGCGCCTCGTCGCGAGCGGCTTGCCTGCCAACTGGCTTTCAATGCGCGGCACCCAAGGTCGTTTTAGGCGGCGCTGCTCTGTGATTGCACGTGCCACAGGCTCTTATCGAGGTGGCTGGAAAGGCGGGTCAGCAAACAGCGGTCTCTTGGTCGCCCCATCAGCCGCTTGATTGACGCCGTCCCGTACCACAGCGCCGAAGGTCGCAAGGGTATTGGAAAGCGCCTCGATCTGCGCCTCTCCCTGTCGCGCATTGAGCGGATATTCACCGAAGGTGGTTCGATTGGTCACCGCTTCCACCCTGCCATCCGTGGTTCCGCCAAGCGCCACGAGCCGCTCGGAAAGGAGGTCGCGTCTTTGTCCGCGGCGGTGACGATATGGTCGAACAGCTCGTGCAAGGCGCTAAAGTTGGGCCCGCCGACATTCCAATGGGCTTATTTCGCATGGCGATGGAGGTCAACGGCGCGGACCAGCGCAGTGCCGAGCAGCAGGATCGATTTTCCACGCTTTGCCGCATCCAGCGGTGTTCTTCGTATGGCGCACGGGATACCTTCGAATGAAAAATGGTTGAATGAGATGGATTGGCGAGCAGGCCAGAGACGACGAGCAAAGACGAGTTCTCTACGCGGTCACCGCTTCACCGCGCCCGCCGGCGTACTGATGGAAGCAAGATACCGAATGACTGCGCTGCGCTCGGTGGCCGACGGCACGGAGAACGCCATCCTTGTGCCGGGCGCCACGGACTGCGGATCCTGCAGCCACGTTTGCAGGCGCCGAGTGTCCCAGCGCCCGTTCACACGCTTGAGGGCGTCGGAGTACTCGTAGCCAGCAACTGAAGCGACCTTGCGCCCCACCACACTGCGCAGCAGTGGGCCCACGCGGCTAGTGTCGAGCGAATGACAGGCTAGGCACCTGGACTCGAACAGCGCCTTGCCAGCATCCAGCCCTTGCATGCTCTGCGCCGAGACAGAGGCTGGGACGGCGGAAAGACTTGCCAGGAACGCAATGCCGACGGTGGCCAGCAGCGAATCGCGTCGCATGAGGTCTTAGCCGAACAGATAGGCCTTGGGGCGGATCTCCAACCCCTGGGCCACGTTCAGGGTCGTCCAGTGTACCGCTTCGTCCGCGGCCAGGCTGCTGAAAAGCCGCGCTAGCTTGGGATCACGCAGCGCGGCGACCTGACCCACATACGCGCTTGCCGCCCCTTGCTCGAGGTTCGTGGCGAGCGCGACCACTTCCCCTTCAGTCTTGAGCGCGGCCAGGTTCAGTGCCTTCACGTATTGGTCGTCCGATTGCGGCTGGACCGGCTTACCACCAGCCTTGGCAATGAGCGAGGCCAGCGAGTCCCTGTGTTGCTCGTGGTGCCCCATGAACACCTTTGCCAGCGTGAGGGTGCCAGGCTTGAGAAGTCCGCTAGCGCCGGCGAGCCGGTATGCGGCGATGCCCTCATGCTCCAGTGCAAGTGCGACCTGCATCACCGACACGTCTTTGGACGCGTCCTTCGAACCCACCTTCGGGGCGGCCGCGGCCGCGGCACTGGTAGCGCCGTTGAGGTTCAAAACTGCGGCCATCTGGCCACACGCACCAAGGAATATCCGGCGCGGCACTGGGACGATCCGTCGATCCATTTTTGAAAACATTGCTGGCGCTCCATGGTTGACTAAATTGCCAGAGGCGGACGCCTTTCCACCTGCGTTGCACCCGGTCCTTGAGGCTGCGAGTGACCCATACTCATCTGTCACAGTCGCACCTGCCTAAGAGCTCAATCTAACGTGTCTGACTAAGTGGGGACCGGGATGGGAGGCCGAAACGGATGCGGGGGTGCATTTGGAAGACTTCAGAGCAGAATCTGCCCCGAATTTCGGCCGAGCGTTGGCCTGGGTCGCTCTGGGCAGACGTCCCTCAGGTGAGCGGAGGGCTTCGTCGTCGCAGATGGGCGCAACGGGAGCAGGCTAGCCGCTGCGGATTTTGCCGAGGACGTCGCCGCGCCGGCTTCAGTCGGCGCTGTACTCGTGGACACTGCCGGCTGGGATACGTTGAGCGGAGAGAACGGCAAAGTATCCGTCCGGGTCAGTCCAAAGGCCAGTCGTGTTCCATCCTCCCGCCCTGAGCAGCAGACGGATATCCCGGACGGTGTACTTGTAGCTGTTCTCGGTATGAATAGTCTCGCCCTCCCGTATGGAGAAGGCGCGATCGGCTACGCGGAATTGCGCGTCGTATAGCGCGCGCAAGTGCATCTCTATCCGGGATAGGCCCTTATTCCACCGCACCTCATGCTTGAAGGCAGACACCGGAATGTCGCCGAGGAGTTCTCGGTTGATGCGACGCAGCAGATTGAGGTTGAACCTGGCAGTAACTCCCTGCCAGTCGTCATACGCCGGCAAGAGCACTCCCTCATCCTTCAGCAAGTCCACCCCGAGGAGCAGGATGGCGCCGGGACCAAGAGCCTCGCCAAACGTCCGCAGGAGGTTTACTGCGGCCGCTTCGCTCAGATTGCCAAGGGTAGAACCAGGAAAGAAGCCAACACCGCCCCGCTGCCGCACCGCATCGGGCAGTTCCATCGCGCGCAGAAAGTCTGCCTCGACAGGGCGCATAGGAATATGTGGGAACCGGGCCTGAAGAGAAGCAATCGACTCGCGCAGGAACTTGCCGGAGATGTCGATGGCGATGTACTCCGAGAGCATGGCGTGACCGAGCAGTTCCGAGGTCTTGGTGGCGGAGCCGGCACCAAACTCGACGAGCACCCGGTCGTGCCCCAGAAGTGGCGCAATCTCGCGAATGTACGTCGACAGAATCTGGCGCTCGCAACGGGTCGGGTAGTACTGCGGCAGCCGAGTGATGTCCTCGAACAGCTTTGAGCCTTCGTGGTCGTAGAACCAGCGCGGAGGAATGGCTTTATTCGGGCTTCCCAGGCCACTGAGCACATCGAGCAGAAACCCGTGAGAAGAGTTGGGGGCGGACGCTACCGTGAGGGCTGAGAAGGAGGGGTTTCGCATCAGACGGAAAGGCAAATTCTGCGCGCACCAGACGTCGTCCAGCCGATACGTCTGAAATTGCGCGAATGGCTCCATACCCGGAGCAAAGGCAACAGTGACTGTGCCGCCGTATCATTGTTCCCGGATGACCTCACATGGGTCAACATGCAAGTGTGTTCGGGCGTCCGGCAAAAGGAGCCAGGAAACCTGGAGTTCTTCGCTCATTGGGCACAGGACTGATTGACTGCGGGCGACCGACGCCTGGCGTACCATCGCAGTTCGGAACGTGCCGCTTCGGCAAGGGTTCACGTGGGAGTCAGAGTTGAACGAACGACCAGTATTACGGATTTCGCCGGGGGATCTCGAGAGCTTGCTGGCAACTCTCGATGTCAACTTCGTCGGCCTTTCGGAATGCCTGGTGAGTAGGGGCTACAGCCTGGAATTGGGCGGGGTGAATGCGCCGGGAATTCACTACAACATCGTCGGTACGGGTCGCGCCGTCATTGGCAACCGCGAACCCATGCTTTTGATGCCCCACACACTGATCGTTCTGCCGCCCAATTCACCGTTCCGAATCGAAGTGGAAGGCAGCAACGGCTTCACGGGCCTGCGTTCGGTCAAGGGAGAACCGCGAACGCCATTGTCGGGCACCATGCGCCGGGTGGCAGGGGATGGAAATCCCTCGCTCATGCTGGTGTGCGGGTACTTCCACGCGAGTTACGGTGCCTCCACAGACCTCTTCGGCGGGTTGACTGAGCCCATCTTGGAACAGTTCCAAGTCGACGATCAAGTCGACACCAAACTTCAGGCAGCACTCAGTGAACTCGTGGCGCAGGAAATTGGCAGCGGTGCGATGAGTTCTGCCCTGCTCAAGCAAGTCATCGTATTGCTTTTGCGCCGCTCACTGGTTTCCATGAACGCATGGGTGGAGCGCTTCTCGGTGCTCAGTGATCCACTGGTCGCCCGCGCATTTGCCGCAATGGCCATGCGTCCTGGCGATGACCACTCTCTGCAAAGTCTTGCCCACGTGGCCTGCCTCAGTCGATCTGCATTCGCCGCCCGATTCACGGATGCCATCGGCAAGTCACCGATGCAGGTTCTTCGCGAGCTCCGGCTGCGGCAAGCAATGCACCAGCTCAAGGCCGGCGGTCTGCCAGTCGAACTCATCGCCCGCAACGCAGGCTACGCCAGCCGCAGCAGCTTCATCAAGGCTTTCCGAAAGAGTTACGGAATGGACCCATCCGAGGTGCGTCGCAGCGCCGCGATCAAGAATTAGGTCGCATCAAGACCTTGCGGCCCCGCGCGGCCAGCTGTTCGCCGGCTTGCTCCATGAAGTTGACCCGATTTCGCGGACACCCGATCCTTATGGAAGAAGGAGTCCTGACGTTTGAAAGGAACTACAACGCAAGTCCAAGCGGCCGCCTCGCCTCGAAACCACCGTCGCCGTCTGCGTGGCACGCGCCACGCCGCCGGTGGACAAATCTTCGTCGCAGCCTATTGATCCCGACTTGAGAATCAAGTCCCAACCCGTCCCCGTAACAGGTCAACTCCCCATGTCGCCGCCCGCGACACTTAACTGGAGGTGCTTTTCTGATGGGGAAGGACCCAATCCGGGCGGATGTAATGGCAGGTGTAGCCGTTTGGCCTGCTCTCCAGATAGTCTTGATGTTCGGGCTCCGCTTGCCAGAAGTCACTCGCCGGGACCACCTCAGTCATGACCTTTCCCGGCCACAAGCCAGTACCGTCCACTTCTGCGATGGTCTCATGCGCGATGCGTTTCTGCTCCTCGTTCGTGTAGAAGATTGCGGACCGGTAGCTCGTGCCGATGTCGTTGCCTTGCCGATCCTTGGTTGAGGGATCGTGCAGTTGGAAGAAGAATTCCAACAACTCGCGAAAGCCGAGTTTTTCGGAATCAAACATCACCTCAATCGCTTCCGCGTGAGTGCCGTGGTTCCGGTATGTCGCGTCGGGAATGTCCCCACCTGTGTATCCGACGCGGGTTGAGATCACGCCCTCGCGGCGGCGAAAGAGCTGTTGCATACCCCAAAAGCATCCCCCGGCGAGGATCGCGCGTTCCTTCGTCATGCTGACTCCTGGACAAGATCAAGATAGGCGGCGTAGCCTTCGGAAGCCATCTCGTCCCGCGGCACGAATCGAAGGGACGCCGAGTTGATGCAATACCGCAGGCCGCCACGCTCGGAAGGACCGTCGGGGAAGACATGCCCGAGGTGACTATCGCCATGCATGGAACGAACCTCCGTGCGCGACATGCCATGACTCACGTCCTTCAACTCCTTGACATGACTGTCGATTGGCTTTGTGAAACTCGGCCAGCCACATCCGGACTCGTACTTATCTGTAGAAGAAAAGAGCGGCTCGCCGGAGACGATGTCGACGTAAATACCAGGCTGCTTGTTGGGCAAATAGTGTCCAGTGCCCGGGCGCTCTGTTCCGTTCTGCTGCGTCACCCTGTATTGCTCGGATGTGAGATTGGCAATCACTGCCGGATCCTTCCGAAACTCACGCATGGCGAACCTTTCCAAGGTATGCCCACAGCGATACCGATAACTCACGCAAGAAAGTACGAGCTGGCGGCAAAAGGGACATGTAGTGTGAATAAAGCAGGATTCTCCTGACCGGCCCGTCGTTTCCTCAACGGCCGCAAGGCAAGGCGCAGGTACGGCATTGCAGATCCCAACCGCATCCTACGCGCTACCGCGGGTGCTCTCCAAGGGGGAAACTGAATTTCAGCTATGCGCGGCGTGAATCAAGCCGTCCGCGTTCACGCCGACATCCGCTGGATGACGACCCTACACTGCCCATCCATTCCGGTCGAAGAAAAGACCGTCACTGTCACCAGCCTTACTGGCTTCCAGGAAAATCACCCGAGAGACCGGCTGCAAGGTGCCGGCGCTGTTCGTCGACGCCCTCTGGAGGCGAAATGCAGATTCAATGCGCGGTAAATCCTCTCGTGTGGGGCGGCGGGCAGTAGTGCGCTCCGTATAGGTGGCTCGAGTCGGATGGGCGGCGCTGCCGCCCACCATCCCAGTGGCTCGAGACCGACAACAAGTTCGTGCGCCTGGGCGTACTGTTCGACGCGGGCCCCGACATGTGCGGCCGGCAAGTCATGCGGCACAAGACCGGGCTCGCGAACCCGGCCGAGTCTGCCCTGCTTCTCATGGGGCGCGGCAACGGGGTAGGCGCCCTCCTCTTCTCGACCAGGCCGGATCTGAAGCGCTCGGACCTGCCCGGGTTCGACACGCTGCCCCTGATCGAGGAAGACCTCTTTCGCGTGCACCAGGCCGCCCACAACGTCTTCCTGACCACTCCCATGCCCGAGGAGCTCCAGGGTCTGCTCGCGGGCTCCTGGTCGTCTCCCGGTCGACGATCTGGCGGCCCCGAGATTTCTACTCCCACGAGATTTTCTGGCGGGTTGTCCGTTGCCCGGATGGCTATATCGGCATCGCGGCGAGACAAGTTGAGCGAGGGGTTTCCGACACGAACATGTAGTTGCAGCCCTGGATATCGCGTACGAAATTCCATGAAAAGAGGGTTGAGGAGCTCCGTAAGAAATGTGTCGTTCGTAGCAACGGAAAGACGACCCTTTAGTCGCTGACTCGAGGCTTGCTGACCAACGATCTGCCGAGCAACAGTCGATACATCGGCCTCAATGCGTTCGGCAAGAGCGAGAAGCTCCTCACACACGACCGTGGGAACGTAGCCGCTTCGGTGCCTCTCGAACAGGATCACTTCGAGCGCGGCTTCCATTCTTTCCAGGCGGCGAAAGATCGTCGATGAAGCAACACCAAGGCGATCCGCAGCACCAGTCAGGCCCTTCGCATTCGCGATCTCGAGAACCATCGCCAAGTCGTCCAAGATCAGCTTTTCCGTGCGCCGTTTCATGCATTTTTCACCAGGTTTCGCAGCCGCTTCATAGCTCAACCTCTTCAGCAGAAATTCTGTCTCACCGGAAGACTTGGCTTTCCGCATCGGGGGCCGAAGTGATCGATGCTACCGGAATAATTGTCATGCTTGGCTTTGTCAATTCACACTATCACATGTGGAGCGCGGTCGGTCGCAGCTTTACTTCATGGAAGGACGGGTTCTCGTACCATCCCGCAAAGTGGACTATCGCGTCGGCGTACTTTCCCACGAACTTCTGCAATAGCGTGCGACTCGATTCCGCGAGGCGCTTCAGGATCTGTACTACAAGGTCAACGTCTCGAATGGCTCCGACTACAACTTCGCGGTCAGCGAGACGATGGCGGAGGTCATCTCGATTGAGCGCGAGGCCCTGGCGCGCGTTCGGGCGGAGCGGGAATGTCTCGCGCAAGTTTTTCGGCGACCTTCCGCGCCGGCGTCAGGGCATCGCCCATGGACTACTTGACCGATTGGTGCATCGGCGTTGCAAAGATGATGCTCAAGGCCGCTCGGTCGATCAAGGCCATCGCACCCGCGGTGGGCTACAGCAACGTGGCGGCCTTTGCCCGAGTGTTCCGGCGGCGGGTAGGTATGTCGCCGGCGGATGTGGGTGGCGCGCTGACCCTCAAGGCGAGCGTTGTGGCTCTCTCAGAGTCTCATCAAAATGCCACTATCCCGAGTTGCATAAAAGGCCAGCGGGAACCTTGGATACGGCAGCTTCGCGATACCCAAACAGGACTTTAGTCTGATTTCCGTCCCTGAGGAGCGCACGCCGACCCGCCATCCCACGACTGGACCGCGCGGCCAATCGATCAGCGATGAACTCATCCGCTCCGTGTCCATTTCCAGCCAAGTGTCACAACCAGAAGAATGATTGCCATCCATCGCATAAGGGGCCTCCTCCAAACGGAGAGCAGAAATAACGCGCCGGCACTCGCCACCCATCCCACGATAACAGGGTCTGTCATCATTGACCCACCATCCCATGCCAGCCCTCACCCATTTGAAGTCGACCAGATCGAAGAAGCGGTCGCTTCCTTCCGAGTCTTGGGTCTTCGGTTGTGGGTGTGCATAACAGTCTTAAGTGCATCAACTTTCTGCGCCGAGCATTGGCGGGGTCTGGGATTTTCGGATCGGCCGACGCCCGCCGCAGAAATTCGGCCCGCGAGAGGCCGTCGGATCCGTCGGATCACGGAGGCAATACGAGTGGGCCGCAGTTTTCTTCAGTTACGAACACAGCAAGCAATCTGGCGGGGTGATCCCGATCGGGATTCTCGGCGAACAGGTGCAGTGCGCCTGGCGGTTCGAAGAATGTCTCGCCGAATCGATAATCGCCTGGCGGCGTACCGGCCACCTGCGAGCGAATCGTCCCTTCGAGGATCACTGCAGAGACTGACCCTGGGTGACGGTGTGCCGGCGAATAGGCCATCGGCGGGAAGTCGACGAGAAGAGTGGTGAGGGACTTGCCGGGCACGTTTGGCAATGGTTCGCACGACAGTACCTTGGAAGACGTGACGGGCCTAGCCGTCTCACCAGATCCCGCGGGGACGGGCGCTGACGAGAACATCGGGCGGCCTGTGCTGCTGCATAGGTCGGCGAACCAGTTAGCAGTCTCCTCCTTGCCGGCGTGAGGCACCAATGCCCAGYCAGCGGCGAGCACGATTGATGCCCCGGCGACCGCGGCTATGAATCTCTGGCGACAGGCCGGCAACATTGTTTGAATCGCTTTCATAGTTGACGCTGCCATATATCCCTTCAGGTCTCAAGCTGACTTTGGGTTCTTAGCACCCGCGGCGTGAAGTGCTCCGGTCAACAAACTCCGAGACTAGATCCGAATTGCCTCATGGCATAGGACCAAGAAAAGAAGAATTGACTAGACCACGCCAAAGGAACGTCTGCATCACCCAGTGCTGACCCAATACTGTTCGTTTAGAGTAAATCTGCCTACAATCACCGTCGTGGCAACTCGACGACGGACGGGACATGGCACGGACGAAGGCGGTGTTGGGCGCGGGTGCCCGGCTGAGTGATCTCTTGGCGGCCAGTTTGCTGGCCCGGGTGGTGCCCGCCGATGTTGTGCACGCTGTTCTGGACGAGCACGGTTGCAACAGTCAACGCATTCGCAGCTTTCCAGCGGTGGCCGGGGTGTACTACTGCATCGCCTTGAGCCTGTATCCAGAGGCGGCTTACGAAGAGGTCTTCGCCGTCGTCTCCCAGGGGCTGGCCTGGGCCGGTGGAGCCGCGCAGCCTGCGCTTGTTGCCAAATCCTCCATCAGCTCGTTGCGCAGCCGAATCGGCTCGGCTCCTTTGGGTGACTTGGTCAAACGCTGCTGCGTGCCTCTGGCCAACGCCCGGGATCATCCGCAAGCTTTCTTTGCCGACCTGCGACTCGTGGCGATCGACGGCAGCACGTTCGAGCTCCCCGATGAGGCCGACAACGCCCGGGTTTTCGGCTACCCGAACAGCAGTGCGGTCACCGCCGGTCCTGCCGGCTTCCCACAGGCTCGCTGCGCCGTATTGATCGAGTGCGCTACACACGCCATCCTCGGCGCCAACATCGGGGCCTTTCGCGATGGCGAACGAGGGCTCGCGGCCGCGTTGCTGCCGCGTCTCGAGCCGGGCATGCTTTGCATGGCCGACCGAGGTTTCAACTCATTTGAGCACTGGCGCCAGGCCAAGGCCACGGGAGCAGACTTGCTATGGCGATGCGGCAGCACCTGGAAGATGCCGGTCCAACGCGTGCTCGACGATGGGTCGTTTCTCAGCGTCATCCGTCCCAGCCATGTCACCCGAGCGGAGGCCGAGCAGCAGGCCATCACGGTGCGCGTGATCGACTATGAGTTGCCGGGCTTGGACGACGCGCAGCCGCGCTACCGTCTCCTGACGACGTTGTTGGATCCGCAACTGGCGCCCGCCATGGAGCTGGCGGCGGTGTATCACCAGCGCTGGGAGATAGAGTCCGTATTTGATGAACTCAAGACGCATTTGCGGCAGAGCCGGCGAGTGCTTCGAAGCAAGACACCGGAGCTGGTGCGACAAGAGTTCTATGGCTGGGTGCTCGCCCACTACTCGGTGAGATGGCTGCTGCATCAAGGAGCCTCCAGCCATCGAATACCTCACGCCGAGTTGTCCTTCAAAGGACACGTGGATCTACTCAGGCGTACGCAGCCCCACTCCGGGGCCTTTCCCCCCAGCGAGGCCCACAAAAAGACGACGCTGGTTCCGTGAATTGCTGCTGGCCAGTGGTGGCATCCGCGCAACCAGGAGCATCAATCGGCGCTCCCCGCGCATGGTCAAACGCCGCACATCACCGTACTCGGGTCACAGCCGCAACCTCGCGACTCGCGTTCCCGTCTGCTTCACGCCCTGCAGGTTCTCTGGACCGCCAGGTGCACCTTTGCAAAAGGCCAAGCGATCACGTCGGCCGCCATGGTCACCAACAAATCCCGAAGGAGAATTTGTCATTTAAACAAACAGTATTGAGTGCTGACCCGGGTCGCGAGGAGGTCGCGAGGAGGCCGCGGGTCGCGGGTCGCGGGTCGCGGGTCGCGAGCAGGGCGACGATAGCGGCCATGAATCGGGGCTCGGATTCGGCCCGAGCTTCTCCACCAAGAATAAGAACTTATCCGTAACTTATGTTGACGTCCGCAGGCACCTTGCGGAAGGCGAAGATTGCGGCTGCAAGATGGTTGAGCGCCACGAAGCTGCGCTCTAGTCTCTCGTAGCGCACGAGCAGCTTACGGAAGCGGTTGAACCAGCTATGGCAGACCTCGACCACCCACCACCGTGCCCTCTTGCTCGGATCGCGTTGCTTGATGTCCGCCTCCGTGCGCCGATCGGCGACGTGAGGGATGTAGCCGTGATCCTCGATGGTGCGAAGGTGCCGCGCGCCGCGATAGCCCGCGTCGGCGGACAGATGCTTGCTTCGCCGATGTGGCGGAGCCTTGCGCTTGACAACGATGGCAGTGAGCACCTCGTCAAGCCGCTTGCAATCATGGACGTTGGCCCCGGTCACGACGAGCGACAACGGGACGCCACGGCCGTCCACCAGGAGGTGGCGCTTGCTGCCTTTTTTTCCCCCAATCCGTGGGATTGGGGCCCACGGCTTCCTGCGCCAGTGGCGCCTTCATCATCGCGCCGTCGACGCTCTGCCAGCGCCAGGCGATGCCCTGCATCTGGTCGTACTCGGCCAGACCCGCTTTCCACAGTGCTTCGAAGAAGCCTGCGGCCTCCCATTCGAGGAACCGCTTGTGGATGGCGCTCGCGCTGCCGAAGCGCTCCTTGGGTAGCGCCTTCCACTGGCAGCCCGTGCGCAGCACGTAGATGATGGCTTCGAACACCAGTCGAGCCGGCTTGGGTGGCCGGCCAGCCCCAGGCTTGCGCATGTACATCTTGTCCGCCGCCGAGCGTGCAGGAATTAGCGGCTCCACCCGCTGCCAGAACTCATCGGTTACGACCCACGACTCGACACGTTTCACGAAGATCTCGATCCAGCGCCGCGTCAACTGCGGCTCGGATCGATAGTTTACCTATTTACGGATAGGTTCTAAGGCCAAAACCCCAGTATCTCGAATAGATGAAGCGCGTCGTGAGTCTTCTGGTGACGAAACAAGTTATTGATCACGTGGAAGGGAAGCTCCACCTTGCCCCGAATGTTCCGCCTCAGTTATTCAGCCTCCTCAAGGAGGCGCGCGCACTTGCGTGTCTGACTGAGTTGTCGGCGCTCCGGGTGGCATTGCCACACGTGAATTCGGTCCCAGCGCATCGACGCGCATATTGGCACCCCCGTAGCCAGCACTATCGAACGTCGCGGTCCCTTCGCTGTGTAACGGCGCGCCAGCAAGGGTCACGTCGTTGACGTTGGCGACCGCAGCACCTACCGACCGGAGAAGCCCCGATTCGGCATAAACTCCATCGTGAGTATCCATTCCAATGTGCCAAGCAGTTCCATTCTTGGTCTTATGCATCCGCGGGTCTCCAGCAGTTCCCTCCTTCTTGTTCGAGCGCGGCGCCGCAATGAAGGTCCGAAGATCCACGATGGTGCTCGCGCGCATCAGGCGCCGTCGCTCGGTCTCGAAGAGCGCCGTTGTGAGGTCGGTTTCCAGCAGCAGGCGCCTAAATTTCAGCAGCGTGATGGCATCCGGCACCGATTCGCGCGACAGATCGCTGCCCGCGAAGGCGCGCTGCGCACGGCTGTCGTACCGCGCATCGTCGAACGCTTCATCGACCAGCCCGCGCCATTGCTGGGGACAATTCAAGCGCAGGATCCTGGCAATACCGGTCGGCTGACGATCGACACGACGATTCATCGGGTACAGCGGTTTGTTCCCGAGGATCAAGCGCGCCCACGGCACCACGCGCTCAATGGGGGCCGAAAACTTCTGGTGTCGAGGAAGCTTCTTCAATGCGTAGTCAGGACTGGGAAAACTGTGTTTGGTTATGTCCGTCAGGCTCTCAAAACTGTTCCTCTCATGCATGCATATGCCATGCCGCGATCGATTCATTGTTCAGCGGTACTTTAAGAGTATGGACTCCGACCTCAAGATTCAGCTCGACCGGGCAGCGAAGCTATCCCTGTCAGAACAAATCCAACTGAGTATCAGCAGGGCAATTGAGTCAGGCCTTCTCGCCCCTGGGGCCCGATTGCCCTCGTGGCAGGCTCTAGCCGCGCGCCTAGGCGTCGCACGCGGTACTGTTCAAGCAGCATATGAACGGCTATCTGACTCCCAGATGATCGAGGCATTCGGCGCAAGGGGCACCTGCGTGGCGCCACGACGCCACGTGACGACGGGTCCACGAGGAGCGCTGCGGCCCGGAGCTTTTATGCGAACCTACGAGGAGATGACCGCCGGGCCAGCTATCTTTCAACTCGGCGTTCCGGCCTTGGAAGGCGTGTTGGAGAAGCTTTTCGCGCGCGCCCGCGCTTCCAATCTATTGAAAACGGGATCGTTCTCTTCACTACTCTATCCCGACCCTAGAGGGGAGTTCGATCTGCGCCGAGAGATTGCGGGCTATCTCTCCATCTCTAGAAACCTCCACTGCTACCCGGAGCAGGTGTTTATCACTTCGGGGTACAGCTCAGGTCTGGGTCTCGCGTTGAGAGTTTTGAGTTTGGACGGAAAGAAGGTGTGGATGGAAGAGCCGGGTTTCCTCTTGACCCGGAGGGGATTGGAGCTCGCTCGTTTGAATATCGTTCCGGTTCCCGTAGACGCGGAAGGCGTTGACGTGCGCTACGGAATTGAGCACGCCGCGGACGCCGCTTTAGCGGTAGTGACTCCCGGTCAGCAAGCTCCCTTAGGCTCGACCCTGTCCTTAACGCGACGGCTTCAGCTGCTTGAATGGGCGGCCTCGAGTGAGGCCTGGATCATCGAGGATGACTATCTCAGTGAACTACAACTAGAAGGCAGGCCGGCACCTGCCTTGGCATCTTTGAATGAGGGCAAACGAGTTATACACATTGGGTCGTTCAGCAAGACTGTTAGTCCGGGGCTGAGACTAGGATTTGTCGTAGTGCCAGCCGAACTGATTAACGCGTTCTCCGAGGTAGCCGCAACGCTTGCCCCTGCCCCCTCACCTGTAGTTCAACTCGCTACCGCTCAATTTATGGGTGATGGCCACTACATCCGGCGCGTGCGTCGGCTCAAGCATTTATACACGGCCCAGCGTGGAGCACTTTGCGATCAGTTGCGAATGCACGACGCGGAGTGGGTTAACGCCGGCCTCGCGGTACTTCTCAGACTCCCCGACGGCGCGCCAGACCTGCAAATCGTTCAAGAGGCCAAGGCCCACGGCATGGCACCTTCGCCATTGTCCACGTGGTTCGCAGATCCATCCAGGGCTGTAGCGGGCCTGTTACTCGGAGTTGCCACGGCGCCCGAACCCCAAATCGTTACATCATGTCGTCGACTATTCGAGATCATCGACCGATATCGCTGAGAAACGCCCCCTGATTGGCGGGGTCATAATTGGGCGGCCTCAAATCTGAAGTGCAACACCTCATCACGTAAGGTGTGCACATGAATGAACGAACAAGGTACCAGCAGCTTCAACCCGAGGACCGGATGACAATGGCAAGCATGCTTCAGCAGGGTTCGAGCATGCGGGCCATGGCCCGCATGCTCGGGCGCTCGGCATCCACCATCAGCCGGGAGTTCCAGCGCAACACGCTGGCCGAATTGCCCTACGCTTCGCACTCGGCGCAGGCCTGCAGCCAGGGGCGGCGTCAAGCGGCACGGCCGACGCGCAAGCTCGACATGCAGGGCACGGGCTGGCGCGTGGTGCTGTCACCTTTCGGCGTAATGGAGCCACCAGTTTTCGGCATATTGGAGCCGGCTCTAACGAGGTTGAAGGGCACCATCGAAGGTCTCAAGCTTGAGCGGTTTTGGCCTCACTGGCAAGACGCTGGCGGATCACAGCCGGCAGTTGGCGC
>NZ_JBFTPS010000071.1:0-27986 GCF_056398605.1 Variovorax sp. 01T432 | reverse complement strand
GCACCTGTGGGAGTCGCTGCGCGAGGATTGCTTCGCCAACCACGTCTTCGCCAACCTCGATGCAGTCGAGGACGCCCTGACAAGCGGACTCGTCGCCCTGGAATCCAATCCAACGCGAACCCGTTCAATGACTGGGTTCAAATGGATAATTTCTATATCTTTGAACGCAAGTTAGTATGATTGCATGCGTGCGGGGGAAAGCGCGAGGGCGTGCCTCAAGAATAGCCCGGTCAGCCGTCAAGGCGGCGCGACAGATTGCCCTTCCCATTGGCGCCGGAAATCAGCTCACGGCGCTGCCACGCGAGTATCCAAGGTCGAAACGCCGCGCCAACCAAGGGAATAAGGGAATTGGCATTCAACTTGCTGCTCGAACCCGCCATGCAATGGCATTGGCACATGAGGATTTATCACAGTCAATTTCAAGGGAGATCGGAATGAGCAATCCATTTCAAACGGCATCGGCCGAGGGACAAGGCCTGGCATGGGTCTACTCGCTGGGAGACGGCAAGAACTCGCCCAAAAACAATGAAGGGTGGTTCGTTCTCACGCGAGCGCCTGGAAATCCCGAGACAAGCAGCTGCCAATTGCTGAACCCGGTTGAACCGACGGGAAAGGTTCTGAAACTTGAATTCGACTACATCAGTTGGGGAGGAAATGGAGCGGACGGCCTTTCGCTTTACCTGTTCGATGCCGCCGCGGCAAATGCAGGGACCAATGGTTTCTGGGGCAACGGATTGGGCTATTTCAATCTGGTCGGAGCTTATGTGGGCATCGGATTGGACGAATACGGCGGCTTCCTCCATAGAATCGGAACCCTTTCAACAGTTGAGCCTTTAGCGCCGCACAGCGTCTCGATTCGCGGTTCGCAAGAGCGCAAGTACGAACTGGTGGGAAACTTTCCGCTCAAGACGCCTCTTTGCTATAACGCGCCGGAATACACGACGCGGCAGCAAGTCATCGACGCAGGCGGACTCAAGCATGTGGTCGCCGAATTCACGCCAAAGAAGGCCGCGCCGGGCTATACGATCAAGTTTTCCATCAATGGCGAGCTTGTCATCGAAGGCGCGGACTATCCATATCCCGCACCAGCCTCAATGAAGGTTGGTCTCTCGGCATCAACCGGCTATCTCACCGGTAATCATGAGTTCCGCAACCTGCAATTCCAGATGACCGCCCCGGTGGAGACGGAGCAACCGCCGGTCAGTCTTGTGCGAAACATACCCGCTTACATCTCGACGACCAGCAAGCTCTTCGCGTACCCGCAACTCAACGACGGCGACCTGGTGCACCAGGGATGGGACGGCTCCGGCAAGTGGGGAGACCAACTCACCGGCCCACTGCTCTACGGCCTGGACCTCACCGGTACCCCATGCCAGGATTCCGACGGCCCCTGCGGCGCGCCCCCGGGCAAGGGCGCCGTCGACATGAACACCGTCGTGGTCTACAGCCGTCAGGATGACGGCGCGCGCGTCGTGCCATCGGATTCCACCGTCTTCACGCAGCATGGCGCGATCAACTTCCGCATCGAGGCTCAGAAAGACGGCAGCAACGAATGGATCGTGCTCGCGCGGGTCACAGGCAACAACCTCGTCAAGCGCACAGTCACCTTCGAAACTCAACGCTTCTCGAGGTTTCAGGTGATCGTGGAACAAGCGGCGAGCAGCGGCCCTTCCATCGTCGAAATCGAGGCCTTCTGACGACACAACGTCACGGCCGGCAGGCGCCAACCTCGCGCGAGGTGTCCCTGCCTACCTCGCGGGCGAGACGCCTTGACGAACGGGCCAGACCGGCCGCTCGAGATCGAGCACCCAACAACAGTGGGGAGGAAAGCCCGGGTCCACTTGATACAAGGGATCCGGGCATTTCTTTGCCTCTACCGGATTCTGGGATGCGCGAAGGCCCAGCCGCGGCTCAGCAGGAAGGTGGCGAGCGCCACGCCGATCAGCACCGCGGCCAGCGCCACGTCGTAACGCGCAACGCCCGCCCGCAGCAGCAAGACATAGGCCGTCTCGTTGATGGCGAAACCCGCGGCTGACAACCCGAAGAAACGCAAGGCCGTCGGCAGCAGCGGCGTGGCACGGTCACTGAAGGTCAGGCGCTGATGGCCCATGAAGGACACCGGAAAGGCCGTCAGCCATCCCACCACGTTGGCGATCTGCGGCTGCCATCCAAGGTGCCCCACCAGCCCCACCACGACGCACCAGTGCACGGCGGCCGCGGCGGCGCCGACGGCGATGAAGAAGCCGACGCGCAGGAGTTCGTCGAGGGGCAAGGGTCGATTCATGGTCGATGGTCCTATTGCAGGCGATCGGAGCGCAGCCGGTCCCTGTCGTCGGTGATGGATCGTGCCGCCAGATAGACAGCGCCGGCGGCCGCCAGCCCTCCCGCGCCGGTGAGCAGGAACAGCAGGAGGATCTGGTACTTCACGGCGTCGAGGGGGTCCATGCCGGCCAGCAGCTGACCTGTCATGACGCCGGGCAAGGTGATGATGCCGGCGGCGGACATCTGGTTGACGATGGGGATCATGCCGCGGCGGATCGAGCGGCGGATCAGCTCGGCCAGGGCTTCCCGGCTGGTGGCGCCCAGCGCCAGTCGCGCCTCGATGGCCGCGCGGCCCGAGGACACTTCCTCGAAGAAGCTGTCGAGCCCCAGGCTCGCGGCGTTCAGCACGCTGCCGAGCACGATCCCCATCAGTGGAATCGCATAGCGCGGGTCGTACCAGGGGTGGGGCCGGATCGCCGTGAGGAGCGCCAGGATCACTGTCGCCATGCTCGACAGCCCGACCACCAAGGCGCTGATCCGGTAATTGCCGCCGCCTTTCAGTCGCCGCGAAGGACGGGCGGCGACTTCCCGCGCGGCGGCGGCGATCATCAGCCCGACGATGGCGAGCGTCGCGGCGGGCGACGCCAGCTGGAACACCCACCGCAGCACGAGGCCGACCAGCAGGAGCTGCACGACCATCCGCACGGCCGCCCACAGCACTTGGCGGTGCAGCCGCAGGTCCAGCATCAGCGATGCGCCCACCTGGATGAGCACCAGCAACGCGGCCAGCGCGACATCCATGGCGTCGAGATGGACGGTGTTCATAGCGGATGCAGCTGGCGATCGTTCATTTCAAAGCTTCGGCTGCTCATGCGCCCGGCCTGTTCGCGGGAGTGCGTCACCAGGACGATGGCCAGGCCGGCCTTGAGCTGGTCCTGGAGCAAGTCCTCCATGGCCAGGGTCGTGGATTGGTCGAGCGATGCCGTCGGCTCGTCGAGCAGCAGCACCGAGGGGCGCCGCGCGAGGGAGCGTACCAGCGCCAGCCTCTGGCGCTCGCCGGTCGAAAGCCGTGCGATCTCGAGATTCAGGATCTCCGGGGCCAGGCCCAGCCTGGGCAGCAGGCCTTGAAGCAGCGCCGCATCGTCCGGCTCGAAATGGCGCATGGGCGTCGGCGCCCACCAGGCCGGCTCGGCCGCCTGGTAGACCACGCGGCGCCGCCATTGCGGCGCGGATTCGCTGTCCCGGGTGCGCCCATGGAGCGCCACCGTGCCCGTGCCCGGATCCAGGTCGGCGATCAGGCGCAGGAACAGGCTCTTGCCGGACCCCGACTTGCCGAGAATCGAGACGCACTCGCCGGATGCGATATCGAGCCGGAACGGGCCCGCCAGAGCAGAGCGCAGGTCGCGGATGGAAAGGCAAGGGCCGGCGGGGCTGCTCATGGCCGGGGAAGACTCGAGGAACGAAGAACGCCTGAAAGAGGCATCAACGCCACCGCCCCGTGCTCCGTGCGAAGAGGAAGGCCGATGGCACTCAGCACGTCGAACTCGCGCACCCTCGCGGCACCGATCGGATCCGAGGGAAGGTTCGTGAGCGAGGGATGGCACATCAGCACGTCGCCCGTCCGGCACGCGCCGACCCAGCGCTCCAGGCGCAGCCGATACGCTGCGGTATCGCCGGCGAAATCGTAGACCCCCAGCAAGCCAAGACTGGTCGGGATGCCACGGCGAGCCGCCAGCCTGCAGAGTGCCCTGCCGCCGAGCGCGTGAATCAGGTCGGCCTTGGTCTTCGCGATGCCGGTGGTCGGGGGCGGCGCCGTGCTGCGAAGCCAGGGCGCAGAGGAGCGGTACCGGTCGGCGAGTTCCTCGACCAGCATGTCCCGCACGATGGGGAGCTGGTGGACATGCCGATGCCCGTCCACGAAGGCGGGGGCGCGACCAAGCCCATCCTCGAAGCGCGCCAACTGATCCCTGATCTCGGCCAGGACAGGTGCCGGACGAAGCATCCCGAGATAGCTCCGGGCGATGAAGCGCGCCAGGCTGGGCTCGGGTGCGTCGCCGTGAACCGAACGGCTGAAATCGAGATGGAGGCCCACGTCGATGCGCAAGGGATCGATCTCACGCAGGCCCGGCAGTCCCGCCGCCCATGCGCCGCGGCCGACCATGCAACTCGTCGCGGAGATCCGCGACCGCTCGACAAGCTCGAACACGGCCGCGTTGATGCCCTCGCTCATGCCGAAATCATCGACGCAGATGCAGAGATAGGTCACGTTCGATACGCTGGCCGTCATGCCGGCGCCGATCCGCTCGCCGGGCCGGGCCGGGGGGCTTCGAGGCAGCGGTCGTTGCCGGAAGCATTGCCGGCGAACTTCCATACCGCTGTCCGCTCGTTCCGCGCGACCAGCTGGGTGTTGGAAAGCCAGGCATATTGGCTTTGCGCATCGGCGGGGCCGATCAACCAGGTCGTGCGCGGCACGCACAGGCTTGCTTGGATGTTCGGGAAATCGACCAGAAGCTTGCTTCCCCGTTCAGGTTCGAATTGCGCGGCGTCATAGAACTCCTTGTGCCAGTCATCGCGCACCTGCGCCGTGGCTGCGTCCCATACGCCCGCGACCATGACGTACTGCTTCAGCTTCCAGTAAAAGGGCAGCTCGTAGTAGTACCTGTCGAGCATCAGCACCTGGTCGTCCGGCGCAATGGTCTGCGACGCCGGCAGGCGAAGCTCGGCACCCGCGGGCACGGTCAGGCGCGCAACGATAACGACACTCGCAACGCACATGGCCCCGGAGAGCGCCACGGTCCAGCGCCAAGGCAGATGCGCCGCCGGGTTGATTCCGCCAGCGGCGCGACGCACCACTTTCGCGATCAGGTAGGCCAGAGGCGGCAGTGCGGGCAGCACGTAACCGACGAGCTTGGAACGCGGCAATGAGAAGAAGATCACCACGGTCGCGAACCAGATCCACATGAGCCAGTCCACGTCGGACAGCTTCCGCCTTTCAAGCCGCGCGCGCCCCTTGCGCGATGCGAGCCACCCGAACCAGGCGAACCACGGCAGCGTCAGCACGGCGATCACAGGCACGTAGAACCAGAAGGGATGTGCGTTGTTGAACCCGGTGGCCGCGAACCGCCGGAAGTGCTGCGTGACGATGAAATAGTCGAAGAAGGCGGGGTAGCGCATTTGCATCGCCACCATCCAGGGCGCCGCGATTGCCAGGAACAAGACCCAGCCCGGCAGCCAGGCCATCAGCCAGGCCGAACGAAACCGCCGCGTCGCGCCGCACCACACGAGGAAGATCGCACCCGGCAGCACCAGGCCGATCAAGCCCTTCGACAGGATGCCAAGCGCCGCGAACACGTACGCGCCAGCCAAGGTCCAACGCCAGGAGGCCCCCCGCTCCCGCGCCAGCGTCGCATCGGCCGCCAGAAGCACGGTCGCCGAGAGGCACCCCGCCACCAGCATGTCGAGGTTGGCGAACTGCGCGCCGACATAGAAGAAAGGCATCGTGAGGAGCACGCCCGCGGCGACTTTCGCGCCTGGCGCATCCTCCCAGCGGCGAAGGAAGACGAAGAGTCCGCCGACCGCGAACATGGCGCCGATCATCGAAGGCAGGCGCGCGGCCCACTCGGAGTATCCGAACACCGCCATGGCCGAGGCACTCAGCCAGTAGAACAGGGGTGGCTTGTGGAAGAAGGGCAACCCGTCGAGCCGCGGCACGATCCAGTCGCCCGAACGCAGCATGTCCCACGCGACACCCACGTATCGCCCTTCGTCGGGCGCCGTGAAGTTCCGCAGCCAGGCCGTTGCCGCGAGCCAGACGAAGAATCCGGCCAGGACGAGTGCGGTCCTGGCGACCGCTCGAGTGCGCAGAGACAGCCTCATGATGCGTCCACGTCCAGGCCCCGGCCCAGATCCTTCCTGACGACATAAAGCGGCCGTGCCTTCACCTCTTCGAAGATGCGCCCGACGTACTCGCCGACGATGCCGATGGAGATCATCTGGATGCCGATGAAGAACATGAGGCTGACGACGATCGTGGCCCAGCCCGAGACGGCGTTGCCGATGAACATGTGCTCGATGATGAGGTAGCCGCCATAGGCGAAGGCCGGCACCGCCATCAGCACGCCGATCACGCTGACCATGCGCAAGGGCCAGGTCGTGAAGGATGTGAGACCGTCGATCGCCAGGTTGAGCAAGTTCATCAGCTTGAAGGTGCTCACGCCGCGGGCGCGAGGCGCCGGCGTGTAGGGCATCGCGACGGCCTTGAACCCGACCCAT
Organism: Variovorax sp. 01T432; assembly: GCF_056398605.1. NCBI lineage: Bacteria > Pseudomonadati > Pseudomonadota > Betaproteobacteria > Burkholderiales > Comamonadaceae > Variovorax > Variovorax sp. 01T432. The sequence continues at coordinate 21,452 of NZ_JBFTPS010000071.1, read as the reverse complement.
GCATAGAGCCCCTTCATGAAGCGGCTTCTCTCGGGCAGGCTCAGCAGCGCGTTCACCACCTTGCGGTCCATGAGGCGGAAATCGCCCGCATCCTTGGGCAGGGTGAAGCGGGAGGAGGAGTTCACCAGCCTGTAGAACATGTCCGCGCCGAAGCGCTTGATCGCGCTTTCGTCGCGTCGCTCCTCGCGCACCGCGTACACGACGTCGGCGCCGGCCTTCCACTGCTTGAGCATTTCGTTGATCAGGCGCGGCGAGTGCTGCAGGTCGCCGTCGAGCAGCACCACGGCATCGCCGCGGGAAGCCTCGAGGCCGGCCGTCATGGCCGCCTCCTTGCCGAAGTTGCGCGACAGGCTGATGCATCGAAAGCCCGAGAGCTGGCACCATTCCGCCGCCACCGCGGCCGTGTTGTCGGTGCTCCCGTCATCCACGACGATGATTTCCCAGGCCAGCTCGGTGGACCAGAGGATCTCTTCGAGCAGCGGCAGAAGCTCGCTCAGGTTGCCGCCTTCGTTGAAACAGGGGATCACGCAGGAGACGCTGCGTTGCGATCGTTCTTCCGCCCCGCTTTCGCGGCGAGGCTGCTGGAGCGCATCGGAAGATGGCGTGATGACAGGCGTTTCGGCGGTTGCGTGGATTGCGTCGTTCATGATCGTGCCTTGGCGATGGCCGGTGCGAGATAGCGTCGGGACAGATGGTTGAGCAGTTGGAAGATGGCCGCGACCCCCACGGCGAGCAGCAGTCCGGCCGCGATGTCGAGGGGGAAATGGACGCCGACGTAGATCCGCGCCCATCCGGTGGCAAGAGCGAGAGCCGCCATCGCCACACCGAAGACGCGCAACCGCTGGCGAAGAGCGAAGATCAAGGCGATCGCGAACATGACGGACGCATGCGCGCTCGGCAGCGATCCGCGATTGCCATGGTCGATGTAATCGGGGCTCAAGCCCAGCATGAAGGGCCGCGGCAGATTGAAGGCGGCCGCGAGCTTGTGGGCCACCAGGGCGGTCACGCCAGCGGCGATGAGCGCCGCGAAGACGTAGCCCCGCTCCCGCGGCTGGTGCCATGCGGCCCATGCCATCAGGGCGGCGCCTGCCCACGCGCCGTCCTGCGCGATGGCGCGCGCCAGGGGCAGAAGCCAGCGACCGGGGTGGTCCCCGGCGGCCATCCACTGGAACAGTGCGAGATTCAGCGCATCCATGACGCCTCCGGTGGCGAAATCGCCGGGGCGGCGCCTGTGCGGCGCGCCCTTTTTGATGACCGGGCGCGATGCGCCGGGCCATACAAGCCGATTGAAACAATGTTCACAAGAAAAACCTCCCGACCATGAGCAAATGGCCCGCCGCGCAAAGGGCCGGCAGGACGTATCGACGCGCAACGGCGTCGCTTCTCAGAGGGGGTGGGGAGGCGCGGTTTCGGGTGGCCGGCCCCGCCAGAGCAGCGTGGGCGGAGGCGCACCGCTGGTCGGGGGCACTCGTTCGGGCTGGATGCGCTGGCGGGTTTCCACCACCCTGGTCAGCGTCACGGTGAGCGGCAAGAGGAGCAGCACCAGCGCCATCAGCCCGGCGAGGCCGTGCTCCAGCGCGGCGGGGAGATCGATGCTCGCCGCCGTGGGTACGAAAAGGGTCGTCTCGAGGTCCTTGGCGTGATCGGCACGATCATCGGCCTCGAACTGGGTCTGGCTCGCGCCGCGGATGCGGAACCCCGGTTCGTCCTCCCAGCCATCCCGGCGAAAGTGAACAGCGAGGAAGGGTTGAATCGCGGTGAGCAGAATGCCGACGAGACACCACCATACGCAATGCTTTGCGGTAAGGCGACGGAGTCGGGTGTTCAGCATTGCGCAATGGTACTGCCCGGTTGTGAAGCCAACCTGAAATCGATTTTCAGCTTCGGGCGCGTCGCCGGGCCGTCGGCGCCCCCCGGCCTGCGGCCGATTGCTACGGCGCGGGCGCGATGACGGACTCGATCTTCTTGCGCCAGACCGCGGCGAGCTTGCGGTAGCCGCCCGGGTTGGGATGGATTTCGTTGAGCCAGTCGTTGCTGTCGCCGGTGCTGCCCGACGCCGCGCGGGTCAGCGTCCCGAGCGTGTCGATCAGGTGCATGTTGGCCAGGCCCAGCGTGCGCGTCACGCCGGCCAGGCGCTCGATCAGGCGGTCCGACAGGGGCTGGCGCATCGGCTCGGGGATGTTGTGTGCCACCATCGCCGGCAGCAGCCAGGGGCCTCTGCCCGGCGCGGCGGGCGCATCGTTGGGCGTCGGATAGTCGTAGGTATGGATGAAGATCGGCGTGGCGCTGTTGAGCGCACTGTTCGCCGCCAACTGCGACACCATGCCGAAGTTCGCGCGCAGGTAGCGCTCGAACAAGGCCCAGTTGTCCGCGTTGATGCAATCATCCGGCGTCGCGGGGTCGCTCCCGGCGGGCAGCTTGTGCAGCAGTTGCTGCCCGACCAGCTTGTCGCTGACCGCGTCGATGAGGTCGTTGCCGCCGCCGCTCAGCAGGATCGCGTCGAACTTCCAGGCCCGGTCGCCGTGCGCTCCGCCATCGATCAGCGGCGCGAAGTCGGGATCGCGCCACCACTCGACCATGTGCGCGAGGGTGTCGCCCGGTTGCGCACAACTCGTGACCAGCGTCTTTTTCGTCAGGGCCAGACGGTTGAGCATGTTGTTGCCCAGCAGCGAGCCGAACGAGAACCACGAGTCGCCTTCGGCCAGCAGGTGCCAGCCGAAGTCCGAGGGGCTGACGCTGTTGTCGCCGAAGCCCAGTTGCTGGGCTCGGATGAGGCGGACGGGTTTGCCGGTGGTGGCCATGGTGTTGCTCCTTGTGGGGTGGCCCAGCGTCTTTTCAGCTCGCGGACGATTCCCGGGTCCGCGGGAGCCAGACCTCGATCACGCCGGGCGTGGACCGGATCGAACGGGGCAGCATCTTGATGACCCAGGGTTGGCCGGTTGGCGAAGCGACCGTCTGGATCAGGGCTTGCGCACAGGCGCGCTCGGATTCGTCGCGAATGATCACGCTCGGATCGGCATGGCCCGCGGGCGGCGCGCGGCCCTCCTTGCGGGAGGTGCTGAGCACGTCCTCGACCGGTGGCACGGAGGCGCCCAGCTCGCGCCAGGTGCCGCGCCAGGCGCGCGCAGCGTCTCGCAACGCCGGCCCGTAGATCTGGATGTAGACGACCGAGTCCTTGCACACGCCGGCCGGTGGCGCGGTCGGCGGCTGCGGACTCGGGGCTGGAGCCGATCCGGTGGCACCGGGTGTCGGCGTCGGATAGGACGGGCCCGCCGCCTGCGGGAGCGGCGGAGCGGCCGCGATCTGTACCTCGGGCGGCCCCATGACAAGGTCCCTGAGCTTCACCACCAATGGCCACGGTCGCGGCAAGGTGCCGCTGCAGTTCTCCTTGGAGCCCGTCTGGCCGGTGTAGTCGCGAGCCCAGTAGCGCGGCGCGCAGGGCGGCGCCTGCGTGGGCTGCAGGCAGTCGATGCCATTGCCCGGATCGAGCAGCCGCGTGCAGGCCGGCGCGCGCTGTTCAGGGGCTTCGCCGGCACAGGCCCGCTTGGCATCGTCGACGATGCTCACCGACAGGCGGAACCTCGCCATGAAGTTGTCGCCCCCCTCGCGACACAGCAGATCCCCGGTGCGCAGCAGCTCGGCCGCCAGCAGGGCCGGCGCCTCGCCCGGCTGCGCGCCGGCGCGCAGCCGGGCCCAGCGCTCGGTGAGTTCCTTGAAGGAGCTGTTCTCTGACTGTTCCGTCTGGGCGCGCTGGGCACGCCAGCTGTCGATGCCCTGCCAGGCCGCGACGCCGAAGGTGGCGGCGGTGCCGATACCGACGGAGGCCGTCACCGCGCCGGCCTTGATGACGCGCGCCTGCAGCCGGCTCATCGAGCCCACCGCGGCCGCGGCGGCGCTGTCCTTCTTGCCGGCATCGCCGCCGGGGGAGGCCTGCGCCTGCGCGGCAACCAGTGGCTGGCCGTCATCGGGGACGAACATGCCGACCGCACCCAGCGCGACGTGATCGAGCATCTCCTCCTCGAGCCGGTCGCCGATCTCGGCGCCGAGGCGGAAGTAGCTTTCCCACTGCGCTTCGTCGAAGAACTGATCGGTTGTCGGCTGCTGCGGGAAGAGCGGGTTGGCGGCCTTGAAGTTCACGAGGTCGACGGGCAGAGCGGCCGAGACATTGGGCTTGACCAGCACGATCTGCCCCGTGGCACCGCTTTCATACCGCACCTGGGCCAGCGCGAGACAGGCCTGGCTGTCCGCCGAGGCGAGGTCGTTGAGCGAGCCGAAGGCGCCCAGGTGGGTCCACTCGGCGCCGGGCCGCGGCTTCATGAAGGTGATTTCAGCGCCCAGGTCGATACGCGCCCGGCGGATCAGTATCTCGAGGTCGCAGAAGCGGTAGTCGGGATCGGCGCCGCAATCGGCAATCACGATCAGCGAGGCCTGCTGCCGCAGCAGCGCATAGGCACCGGTGTTCTCGAAATGGCCGCCGTCGCTCAGGTACCAGTTGGCCGAGCTGCTGCCCGGAAAGGCGCCGAAGCACTCGAGCAGCATGAAGCGCGTCTTCATCAGCAGCGGACTGCTGTGCACCACCGCGCCGCGCTGCGCGATGCCCGCCTCGGCGCTGTTCCACCAGTAGCCCAGCCGCAGCCCGGCGAACACCGACAGCGCCGAGATGCCGCGCTTGGTGAGTCGGCCCAATCCCGGCGCGAAGGCAGCGCCCGAGATGGCCGTCCACGCACCGAGCGTGAGCGCGCCCTCGCCGTGCGCCTGCGCCCAGTCGGCGCCGCCCGCCTGCATCAGCCCCAGCGGCCCGACGGTGAGCGGCTCGCTCTTGCGGTCGCGGTTGAACAGGCGCTGCTTGGTGTCGTGCGTCTGGTTGATGCAGACGTTGGCCAGGTGCACCGGCCCACCATGCAGGTGCGGCGCGTAGTGAAGCTGGGAAATGTCGTCGTGCGCATCGACTTCGCCGACCGGCACCTGCGGCGGCTCGAGCCCCGAGACCTCGTCGGTCGGGCTGGCGCCCAGCCGCCTGGCATTGGCGGCGCCGAGGTAGCCCCGCACGATGCGCGCCTTGTAGAACATGTGCAACGACGAGACATTGAGGAAGGCGAAGTTGCGGCCTGTCACCAGCGCGTAGCTGCCGACGATCACGGCGATGGTGCCGAGCCACACCCAGCCGCGCGAGAAATCCAGTCCCTCGGGGGTGAACACCGGCAGCATCACGGCCGAATACACGACGCCCACCCACCAGGCAGCAAGACAGAAGGCCAGCACCAGCCCCAGCAGGCTCGCGAGCGTGAGCATCAAGCCCTTGGCGATGCCGGGCGCCTGGTTCTTGTGGGACAGCAGCATGGGCAGCACGCCCCGCAGCGCGGCCGCCACCACCAGCAACACGGCGCCATAGGAGGCGCGCACTTGCTGGCCTTCGGCAGCCAGCCACCACGCGCTGCGGTCGAGCACGCCGAGACCCACGATCAGCAGCGCGGTGTTCATGACCGAGGCGAGCCTGTCGGTCAGCTCGTTGCGCATCTCGGCCGCGCTGCGCTTGCGGCCGCGCCACAGCACCCACAGCAGCGCCGCCACCCAGCAGAGCGCAAAGCCCACGAAAGCGGGCGCCAGCCAGAAGGCGCCGTCGTAGTGCGCGACCAGCTCGGGGCCGATCCAGCAGGCGCCGGCGCCGAGCGCACACCACATCGCCACCTGCAGCAGCATGGCGGAGTTGGACGCCCGGTCGCGCACCGACCAGTAGGCGCAGGCCAGCACCAGCGACGCGATGAAGGGTCCGACCAGGGTGAACCACAGCGTGGGCCATTGCGTGGCCCACTGCACCAGCAGGCGCAGCGATTTCACGCTGGCGAGGTCGGTCACGCCGATCATCCCCTCCGCCGGCGCGCTGTTGAGATCCACCGCCCGGAAGACCGCGTCCCACAGCAGCAGGTTGGTGGCGGCGAGCACCATGCCGATCAGGCTCGCGGCGATGGCGAGTTCGACGTGCGTGCCCAGCAGGTTGCGCAGATAGAGCGCGGTCGCGAACAGCGTGTCGCGCATCCCGCCCGGAATCAGATAGCGGCCGTTGCCGCGCAGCCACCAGCCGAATCGCGCGCGGTCGACATCGGCGAATGCGCGCTCGATATCGCGCACTTCATCGGGCGACTTGGCGTTGGTGCACAGCCGCCCGAGCGTGGCGCCGACGTAGCCGCCGCCCGAGACCGTGGACACCAGATCGAACTTGAGCAGTTGCCGATGCGCCGCCAGGGCCTTGAGCAGACCGAGACAGAAGGTGGCGCTGCGAATGCCGCCTCCCGAGAGCGCAAGGCCCCAGGGCCGTCCGCCATCGTCGACGCCATTGAGCGCCACGCGACGCTTGTTCACCAGCTTGCGGATGGCGTCGTCCATGCAGCTCCTCATCGTTCGGCGTGGAATATTTCACGCCTGAGGGCCCGCATCAATGGCTCAAACGGCCTATCCGCATTGGTCATGCGGCTGGGCGGCGCCCCGGGGGCGCCGCCCAGCCGAGCTGAAGGCAGGCCGCCCTCAGCGCCTGTCTTGCCGCTGGCGGGCCCGGCGCACCTGGCGGCTCTGTCTTGCTTCGGCAAGCTCGCGCTCGCGCTGGGCCTTCTTCTCGCGACGCTGGCGCGACAGCCAGCGGGCGAACGCGAAGCTGCCGATCGCGCTGACCACGGCGACGAAAACGCCGATGACTCCGACTTCCATGCAAGTTCCTGTGGGTTGCGGCTGCGGCGGGGCCTACTGAACGCGCACGACGCTCGTCGGCTTGAAGCCGAGATCGGCCGCCTTGCCCTTGCGCGCGCGGGCACCGCGCGCATTGTTGAGTGTGCGGATCTCCAGCGTCTCCTCGCGCTCCTTGCCGCCGCGGCCGATGCCTTCGATCTTCACGCTGCGCGTGTAGGCCGCCGCACCCGCCAGGGTGTCCTTGGCATCCAGATCGATCAGCGTGAGCCCGCGTCCGCCCTTCGGGAGCACCTTGAGTTCGCCGATCTCGAAGGTCAGGATGCGCCCGCCCGTCGAGGCACAAGCCACGTGCGTCGCCACCGGCATCGGCTCGGCGCCGCCTGCGCCGCCGACCAGCGAAGGCCGGCAAAGCTGCTCGCCCTCGCCGACGTCGATGAAGGCCTTGCCGCCGCGCTGGCGCGACACCATGTTCTCCACCGCCGCGATGAAGCCGTAGCCCCCCGTGTTCGCCAGCAGCAGGTTGGCGCCCAGCGGGCCCGCGAAGTAGTGGGCGACTTGCGTGCCGCTGTCCAGGTCGATCAGCGTGGTGACCGGCTGGCCGTCGCCGCGTCCGCCCGGCAGCGAGGCCACCGGCACGCTGTAGACGCGCACACCCTTGTCCTTGGCAGTGCCGAAGACCAGCAGCGTGTCGACCGTGCGGCACTCGAAGGCACCGTACAGGGCATCGCCCGACTTGAAGCTGTACTCGGGCGCCGGCGCACCCGCGGCGCGCTCGCTGGCCCAACCCTTCTGCGTGCGGACCCAGCCCTTCTGCGACACGATCACGGTCACCGGCTCGTCGATCACGCGCACCTCGGCGACGGCGCGCTTTTCCGCCTGGATCAGCGTGCGGCGCGGGTCCTCGAAGCTCTTGGCATCGGCTTCGATCTCCTTGACCAGCAGCCGGCGCAGCGCAGCCGGGCTGGCAAGGATGTCCTCGAGCTTCTTCTGTTCCTCGCGCAGGCCCTTGAGCTCCTGCTCGATCTTGATGGCCTCCAGCCGCGCCAGCTGGCGCAGGCGGATCTCAAGAATGTCCTCGGCCTGGCGCTCGCTCAGGTTGAAGCGGGCGATCAGCGCCGCCTTCGGGTCGTCCGCCGCGCGGATGATGGCGATCACCTCGTCGATGTTGAGCAGCACCAGCTGCCGGCCTTCGAGGATGTGGATGCGGTCCTGCACCTTGCCGAGGCGGTGGCGCGAACGGCGCTCGACCGTGATCTCGCGGAAGGCGATCCACTCGTTGAGCATCTGGCGCAAGGACTTCTGCGTCGGCTTGCCGTCGATGCCCACCATCGTGAGGTTGATCGGCGACGAGGCTTCCAGCGAGGTCTGCGACAGCAGCGTCGTGATGAGTTCGTCCTGGCTGATGCGCGAGGTCTTGGGCTCGAACACCAGGCGCACGGCGGCGTCCTTGCTGGACTCGTCGCGCACCACGTCGAGCACCGACAGCAGCACGGCCTTGAGCTGCGTCTGCTCGGCCGACAGCGCCTTCTTGCCGGCGCGGATCTTCGGATTGGTGAGTTCCTCGATCTCCTCCAGCACACGCTGCGTGCTGACGCCCGGCGGCAGCTCGTTGACCACCAGCTGCCACTGGCCGCGCGCCAGCTCCTCGATCTTCCAGCGCGCGCGCACCTTGAGGGAGCCGCGGCCGGTGCGGTAGGCATCGGCGATGTCGGCGGCGCTGCTGATGATCTGCGCGCCGCCCGGGTAGTCGGGACCGGGCACGAGCGTGAGGAGCTCCTCTTCGCTCAGCTTGCCGTTCGACTTGATGAGCGCCACACAGGCGTCGGCGATCTCGCGCAGGTTGTGGCTCGGGATCTCGGTCGCCAGGCCGACGGCGATGCCGCTCGCGCCGTTGAGCAGCGTGAAGGGCAGCCGCGCCGGCAGCAGGCGCGGCTCCTCGGTCGAACCGTCGTAGTTGGGAATGAAGTCGACCGTGCCTTCGTCGATCTCGTCGAGCAGCAGGCTGGTGATGCGCGCAAGCCGCGCCTCGGTATAGCGCATGGCCGCGGCGCCGTCGCCGTCGCGGCTGCCGAAGTTGCCCTGGCCGTCGACCAGCGGATAGCGCTGCGAGAAATCCTGTGCCATGCGCACCAGCGCGTCGTAGGCGGCCTGGTCGCTGTGCGGATGGAAGCGGCCGAGCACGTCGCCGACCACGCGTGCGCTCTTGACCGGCTTGGCGCCGACGGTGCCGTTGGCGCCACCGAAGCCGAGGCCCATGCGCGACATCGAATACAGGATGCGCCGCTGCACCGGCTTCTGGCCATCGCTGATGTCGGGCAGCGCGCGGCCCTTGACCACACTCAGCGCGTATTCGAGGTAGGCGGTCTGTGCGTAGTCGGCGAGCGTGAGTGCGCCGTCGTTGTCTTCATCGCCGGGGCTCTGGAGGTCGAGCGGGGGTTGGGAGTCCATGGAAGAAAGAGAAGAGAAAGAGAATGAATCGAGCGCGCGTCAGCGCAGCCGAGAGTCGATGCGCAAGGATGGCGCGGCCGGTTGCGCCTCTGGGGCGGCCTCCGGCATGGAGGGCATGCCGCGCGATTCCGACGGCAGGTTGCCCCGGCCGATCGCGCCGCCCCGGGGCGGGGGCAGCTCCATCCGGATGCGACCCGGCACCTTGCCGCCAGCACCGGCCGAGGGCTTGAGATAGGCGTAGAGCTGCAGCACCGTCTTGACGTAGTCCTGCGTCTCACGGTAGTTGGGAATCCTGTTGCCCGCGCGCTGCACCGCGCCCTCGCCCGCGTTGTAGGCCGCGAGCGCCAGTTCGAGTTCGCCCGGGAACATCGCGATCAGGTCGCGCAGGTAGCGTGCGCCGGTGGCGATGTTGATGCGCGGGTCGAAGAGCTTCGTCTCGATCGACGAGCGCTTGTCGGCCGCGATGCCGTAGCGTTGCGCTGTCGCCGGCATCAGCTGCATGAGGCCGAGCGCCCCCTTGGGCGAGACGGCCTGGGCATCGAACCCGGACTCCGTCGCGATCAGCGCCTGGAGCAGTTCGTAATCGATCGAGTGCTTCTGGGATGCATCGCGCAGCGCGGCCTTGGCCGTCTTGTAGCTGGGCGAGGCGTCGAACAGCGCGAGCAGCGTCTGCGAAGCCGGCCGGACCTTGCCGCCGGCCCCAGCGATGCTGCGCGCGCCGCGGCCCAGCGGCGAAATGCCGTTCGCGGTGTCGAAGCTCTGGTCGCCGCGAAAGAAGAGCTGGTAGCGCTCGTCGAGCTTCTCCGGGGCGAAGTGCGCCACGCCCCGCTCGTCGATGTAGCCGAAGATGTCCGCGGCATGGGCGAACTGCTGCGAGACCAGCAGCGGCAAGGCCAGCAACAACGAGCGGAGATGAAGTGAAAGCTTCACGAAGATCAGTGCAACGACGAGTCGCGAACGGTCGAAGAATCGAGGCGCTCATTCTCCTCTCCCTTGCGTGGAGGGCGCCGCGCCCGGCCGCCCGAAGCGGCCGGCCCGCCCCCGGCAGGGGGCAGGCGCACCGACACGAAGTGCGAGAAGCCTGGGGGCGAGCTAGACATCTATTTCGACGGAGTCGAAGCGCAACTCCATCAACTCGCGCCTGGCGGCCGCCTCGCCCTTGCCCATGAGCTTGGTGATCTCGTCCTGGGTGCCCGAGACATCGAAACGCCCCAGCCGCACCTGCAGCAGGCGGCGGGTATCGGGATTGAGCGTGGTTTCCCACAACTGCTCCGCGCTCATCTCGCCCAGCCCCTTGAAGCGGCTGATGCTCCATGCGCCTTCGCGAACGCCATCCTTGCGCAGCTTGTCGAGGATTGCCGTGAGCTCGCCCTCGTCCAGCGCGTAGACCTTCGACGCCGGCTTCTTGCCGCGCGCCGGCGCATCGACGCGGAAGAGCGGCGGCTTGGCGACGTACACATGCCCGGTTTCGATCAGCTTCGGAAAATGCCGGAAGAAGAGCGTCAGCAGCAGCACCTGGATGTGCGAGCCATCCACGTCGGCATCGCTCAGGATGCAGATCTTGCCGTAGCGCAGGCCGGTGAGATCCGGCGTATCGTCCGGCCCGTGCGGATCGACGCCGACGGCGACCGAGATGTCATGGATTTCGGTGTTGGCGAAGAGGCGGTCGCGCTCCACTTCCCAGGTGTTGAGCACCTTGCCGCGCAGGGGAAGGATGGCCTGGCTTTCCTTGTCGCGACCCATCTTCGCGCTGCCGCCGGCCGAGTCGCCCTCGACCAGGAACACCTCGTTGTGCGCGATGTCCTTGCTCTCGCAATCGGTCAGCTTGCCGGGCAGCACGGCCACGCCGGAACCCTTGCGCTTCTCGACCTTCTGGCCGGCCTTCTGGCGCGTCTGCGCCGCCTTGATGGCCAGCTCGGCCAGCTTGCGGCCGTAGTCGACGTGCTGGTTCAGCCACAGCTCCAGCGCCGGCCGCACGAAGCTGGACACGAGCCGCACGGCATCGCGCGAATTGAGCCGCTCCTTGATCTGGCCCTGGAACTGCGGGTCGAGCACCTTGGCCGAGAGAACGTACGAGGCGCGCGCGAACACGTCCTCGGGCAGCAATTTCACGCCCTTGGGGAGCAATGAATGCAGTTCGATGAAGCTCTTGACGGCATTGAAGAGCCCGTCGCGCAGGCCGCTTTCATGCGTGCCGCCGGCGCTGGTGGGAATCAGGTTGACGTAGCTCTCGCGCACCGGCTGGCCGTCCTCGGTGAAGGCCACGCACCAGTCGGCGCCCTCGCCCTCGGCGAAGTTGTCGGCGTTGCGGTCGGCATGGCCGGCGCCTTCGAATAGCGGAATCACCGGCTCGCCGTTGAGGGTCTGCATGAGGTAGTCGCGCAGGCCGCCCTTGTAGAGCCAGGTCTGGGTTTCCCTGGTCTTCTCGACGACGAGCGTCACCGTGACGCCCGGCATCAGCACCGCCTTGCTGCGCAGCAGATGGGTGAGATCGTTGATCGGCAGCACCGGGGACTCGAAGTACTTGGCGTCCGGCCAGGCACGCACCGTGGTGCCCTGCTTGCGATCGCGCGGGCCGTCGCCGTTGGTGGCGCCCGCGCCTTCCTGCGGCCGGACCCGGAGCTGCTCGATCACATCGCCGGCCGAGAAGGCCAACTGGGCCACCGCGCCTTCACGGTAGGAAATGACTTCGAGCCGCTTCGACAGCGCGTTGGTCACGGAAACGCCGACGCCATGGAGCCCGCCCGAGAAGCTGTAGGCGCCGCCCGAGCCCTTGTCGAACTTGCCGCCGGCATGCAGCCGGGTGAAGACCAGTTCGACCACGGGCGCCTTTTCTTCCGGGTGCAGGCCGAAGGGAATGCCGCGGCCGTCGTCCTCCACGCTGACCGAACCGTCGGCATGGAGCGTGACCTTGATCTTCTTGCCGTAGCCCGCGAGCGCTTCGTCGGCGGCGTTGTCCAGCACTTCCTGGATGATGTGCAGGGGGTTGTCGGTGCGCGTGTACATGCCCGGCCGCTGCTTGACGGGCTCCAGGCCCTTGAGGACGCGGATGGAGCCTTCGGAATACGCGGGAGGAGCGGAAGGAGCGGGAGATGTCTTGGGAGGAGTCGCCATGGGGGCGGATTGTATGCAATGGGATGGACGCCCCCACCCGTAACGGCATCAACGTGCCAAAGTGGAAGTGTCACCAACCACTTGAACCGAGAGGGGCGTCCACCATGAAGATTACGACTGTTGGCATCGACTTGGCAAAGACCGTCTTCCAAGTTCACTGTAGCGACGAGCGCGGCAAGGCTGTGTTGAAAAGGCAGCTGCGGCGCGACCAGATGGCCACGTTCTTCGTCAATCTGCCGCCGTGCCTGATCGGCATGGAGGCCTGCGGCGGTGCGCACCACTGGGCACGCAAGCTTCAGAGCATGGGTCACACCGTGCGGCTGATGGCGCCGCAGTTCGTCAAGCCCTACGTCAAGACCAACAAAAACGATGCAGCCGACGCCGAGGCGATCTGCGAGGCGGTCGGACGACCGAACATGCGATTCGTCCCGGTGAAAAACGTCGAACAGCAGTCGGTCCTCGCGCTGCACCGGGTCCGGCAGGGGTTTGTACGGGCGCGCACAGCGCAAGCCAATCAGATTCGTGGGCTGCTCGGCGAGTTCGGTCTGATCATTCCGCAGGGTATAGGCTACATCGCCACGCGCGTCCCCGAGTTGATCGAAGACGGTGCCAATGAGCTACCCGGTGCGTTTCGCCTGCTTGTTCAACGCCTGCTCGACCACCTCAAGGAACTGGATCACCAGGTCGAGGAACTCGAAGCGAAGATCCAGGCTTGGCATCGCGGCAACGAGGTCAGTCGGAAGCTGGCCCAAATCCCGGGCATCGGTCCCATCACTGCAAGCGCGCTGGTCGCTTCGATCGGTGACGCGAAGAACTTCGACAGTGGTCGCCAGGTTGCAGCATGGCTCGGCCTGGTTCCCAGACAGCATTCCTCAGGTGGCAAAGCCAACCTGCTGGGCATGAGCAAGCGAGGCGACACCTACCTACGAACGCTGCTGATACACGGTGCACGCTCTGTGATCTATCGCGTCAGCCAGAGGGCTGATGCCTGTAGCTGGATTGCCGCCGTGGTGACCCGGCGCAACAAGAACGTGGCGGCGGTGGCGTTGGCGAACAAGAACGCTCGGATCGTCTGGGCTCTTCTCGCGCACGACCGCTGCTTCGACGCCGGATACGTGCGCCAAGGGGTGGCGGCATAGGCCGGAAATCCAAACGACAACAACAGCTCCAGGGAAGAACGAACCACCGGTTGCTCAGGCAATCATGAAGTGATGGCAAGACAGGTCAGACCGTGGTTGGCAAAGCCCGCGCCGGACGAGGCACCCAGAGTGCGTGTATGCGATCGAGGCGTCAACCAGCTCATCCCATCAGGGACCGCAGCCAAAAGCTGCAATCAAAGTCCGAATGTACGGGTGCAATCTTTACCTTCGAGCCGCACGAATTGAGAACCTGGCATAGGGGGCGTCCATGTACGTCCGATCGGCGAAAGGCTGTATGAACATACAGACGTGCCCATGCGATGCCGGCATCAGCGCCGACGAAAAATATCAACAGTGTCCCCGCACCCCCGGCGCACGGAATCCCTGGCTTTTTCGCTACATTCCCCGGATGAATTCAACAACACCGACGACAAGACCGCTCTCCCTCCAGCAGGTCCTGCTCTGCGGCGCCATGGTGGTCACGCTCTCGATGGGCATCCGCCACGGTTTCGGGCTCTGGCTGCAGCCGATCACCCAGGAGCAGGGCTGGTCGCGCCAGACCTTCTCCTTTGCCATCGCGATCCAGAACCTCTCCTGGGGCGTGATGGGCGTGTTCGCCGGTATGCTGGCCGACAGGCTGGGCGCCTTCCGGGTGCTGCTGATCGGCGCCGCGCTCTATGCGCTGGGCCTGGCCGGCATGGCGCTGTCGCCGACCCCGCTGCTGTTCGCGCTCACGGCGGGGGTGCTGATCGGAGCCGCGCAGGCCGGCACCACCTACGCCGTCATCTACGGCGTGATCGGCCGGCAACTTCCGCCGGAACGCCGCTCCTGGGCGATGGGCGTGGCGGCGGCGGCCGGCTCCTTCGGGCAGTTCCTCATGGTGCCGATCGAAGGCCTCCTGATCGGGCACCTTGGATGGCACAGCGCGCTGCTCGTGCTGGCGATGCTGGTGCTCGTGATCGTGCCGCTGGCCTTCGGCCTGCGCGAGCCGCAGCGCGGCGCCGCGCACGCCCACAGGGACCAGACCATCGCACAAGCCGTGGCCGAGGCTTTCAAGTACCCCAGCTTCGGCCTGCTGATGGCGGGCTATTTCGTCTGCGGCTTCCAGGTGGTCTTCATCGGCGTGCACATGCCCAGCTACCTGCGCGACAAGGGCCTCTCGCCGGAAGTGGCCAGTTATGCGCTGGCGTTGATCGGCCTGTTCAACGTGTTCGGCACGTATATCGCGGGCTCGCTGGGCCAGCGTCTGGCCAAGCGCAAGATCCTGGCGGGCATCTATTTCGGCCGCGCCATCGCGATCGCCCTCTTCCTGCTGGTGCCGATCTCGCCGCTTTCGACCTACGTGTTCGCGGCCGTCATCGGCTTCCTGTGGCTGTCCACGGTGCCGGCGACGAATGCACTGGTGGCGCAGATCTTCGGCGTGGCCCACCTGTCGATGCTCAGCGGCTTCGTGTTCCTGGGGCACCAGGTGGGCTCCTTCCTGGGCGTCTGGCTGGGCGGCTTCCTGTATGACCGCACCGGCAGCTACGACATCGTCTGGTACATCGCGATCGCGCTGGGCGTGTTCGCGGCGCTGATCAACCTGCCGGTCAAGGAAAGCGCGATCGCGCGGCCGGTCGGCCAACCGGCCTGAGCGATGCGCGTCCATACCCGACATGCACTTGTCCAGGCCGGCTGGTTCGCGGCGGCGGCACTGGCGCTGGCGGGCGCTTTCGCGCTCTACACGCGTGCGGCCTTCCTCGTGACGCTGGTGGACCAGATCTGGGCCTGCTTTTGAGCGCGCACGCACATTCGTCGCTGACACCCTCGCCGTGGATCGTGCGCTGGTCGCATCTGCTCGCGCCCGGCGCCACGGTGCTGGACGTGGCCTGCGGGTCGGGCCGGCACATGCGCTGGTTCGCCGGGCGCGGCTGTTCCGTGACGGGGGTGGACCGCTCACCGGAAGCTGTCGAGGCGGCTCGGGCTTTCGGAGAGAGCGTGCTGGCCGACATCGAAGAGGGTCCATGGCCCTTCGCCGGACGGGCCTTCGGGGCTGTTGTCGTCACCAACTACCTCTGGCGCCCCCGGCTGGCCGACATCGTGGCTGCCGTGGCGCCAGGCGGCGTGCTGCTGTACGAGACCTTCGCCGCGGGCAACGAGACCGTAGGCAAGCCCGCCCGTGCCGACTTTCTGCTGCAGCCCGGTGAATTGCTCCAAGCCTGCGCCGGCCTGCGGGTGGTGGCCTATGAGGATGGATTCCTCGCGCAGCCCGAACGCTTCGTCCAGCGCATCGCCGCCGTCAGGCCCCTCCCGTCGATGCCGCAGCCGCCGCGCCATCGGCTCGACCCCGACTGACGCCTCCCGGAAGCCGCCGGCTGACGGAAGGATGCCGGGCCTTCACCATCGCTCGGGAGGGTCGCGAAGTGCGCGAAGGGGCCGGTCGGAGGGCCCCGTTAGAATGCCTGCTTTTGGTCTACCCATAAAGAGATCCCCCTTGGAGCAACTGACAGGCAGCATCGTGGCGCTCGTCACGCCGATGCTTGATGACGGCAGTGTCGACTACCCTGCCCTGCGCCGGCTGATCGACTGGCACATCGACGAAGGCACGGACTGTCTCGGCGTGGTCGGCACCACCGGCGAATCGCCGACGGTCGACGTCGAGGAGCACTGCGAAATCATCCGCGTCGCGGTCGAGCAGGCGCGAGGACGCGTCCCGGTCATGGCCGGCTGCGGCGCCAATTCCACCAAGGAAGCCATCGAACTCGCCAAGTTCGCCAAGGGCGTGGGCGCCGACTGCCAGCTCCAGGTGGTGCCTTACTACAACAAGCCCACGCAGGAAGGCCAGTACCTGCACTTCAAGGCGATCGCGGAAGCCGTGGGCGACCTGCCTACCGTGCTCTACAACGTGCCCGGCCGCACCGTCGCCGATATGGCGCACGACACGGTGCTGCGCCTCGCCCAGGTGCCCGGCATCATCGGCATCAAGGAAGCCACCGGCAACATCGAGCGGGCCCAGTGGCTGATCCGCGACCTGCCGAAGACCTTCGCCGTCTATTCCGGCGACGACCCGACGGCGGTCGCGCTGATGCTGTGCGGCGGCCAGGGCAATATCAGCGTCACGGCCAACGTCGCGCCGCGCAAGATGCACGAGCTTTGCGTGGCGGCGATCGCCGGCGACACGCGGCGCGCGATGCAGATCCAGTTCGAGCTGATGCCCCTGCATCGCCAACTCTTCGTCGAGCCGAATCCGATTCCGGTCAAGTGGGCCATGGCGCGCCTGGGCCTGTGCGGCGGCACGATGCGCCTGCCGCTCACCGAACTCTCGCAAGCCAGCCGCCCCGTGGTCGAGTCGGCGCTGCGCGCCAGCGGGCTGCTCAAGGACTGATCCCTCTTTACGGCGCCATGCGGGGGTGCCGGCAACCTTTTGCGCGCGCCATGCTCTGACACACCGAGCGCAGCACCCCATTGACTGCGCCAAACGTTCCAACAAGGAAGACGACGTTGAAAACCATTTCGCGATTCGCAATGCTGGCCCTGGTCGCCAGCCTCGCCGCATGCTCGGCCTTCGAGGGCGACAAGATCGACTACAAGAGCGCCGGCAAGGCACCCACGCTGGAGGTGCCACCCGACCTGACCCAGCTGTCGCGCGAGAACCGCTATGCCGTCCCCGGCGGTGCCGTGAGCGCCAATGCATACCAGACAGGCATCAACAACGCGCCCGGCGCCCCCACGGCCGTGAGCGCCGTGGGCGACGTGCGCATGGAGCGCGACGGCACGCAGCGCTGGCTGGTCATCAAGCGGCCCGCCGACCAGCTCTGGGAGCCGGTGCGCGACTTCTGGCAGGAGAACGGCTTCCTGCTGACCACCGACCAGCGCAATCTCGGCATCATGGAAACCGACTGGGCCGAGAACCGGGCCAAGCTGCCGCAGGACATCATCCGCAGCACCGTGGGCAAGCTGCTCGACTCGGTCTATTCGACCGGCGAACTCGATCGCTTCCGCACACGGCTGGAGCGCAACCCCGATGGTGGCACCGACATCTTCATCAGCCATCGCGGCATGCAGGAGATCTACACCACCAAGCAGCAGGACCAGACCACCTGGCAGCCACGCCCCTCCGACCCGGAGCTCGAGACTGAATTCCTGCGCCGCCTGATGGTGAAGCTGGGCGTCTCGCAAGAGCAGTCGAAGATCATCGCGGCCTCGACCACGGCGGCGACCAAGACCGCCACCATCGCCAACGTGGGCGGCCAGCCGATACTGAACATCAACGAGGACTTCGACCGCGCATGGCGCCGCGTGGGCCTCGCGCTGGACCGCACCGGCTTCACGGTGGAAGACCGCGATCGCAGCGCCGGCACCTACTTCGTGCGCTACGTGACGCCCAATCCGGACAAGAAGGAGCCCGGCTTCTTCGGCAAGCTGTTCGACCGTTTCGGCTCCGGCAAGCCCGAAGCGCCGCTCAAGTTCCGCATCCTGGTCAAGGGCTCAGGCAACGCAAGCACGGTCTCCGTGCTGAGCGAAGCCGGTGCGCCGGAGACCTCCGCCAACGCGCAGCGCATCGTTCAGGTCATCGCCGACGACTTGAAGTAGACCCATGCTGCGCTTCCGCAGTCTTGGCAGCGGCAGCACCGGCAACGCCACGCTGGTCGAAGCGACCAGCGGCGGCCGCACATCGAGGCTGCTGATCGACTGCGGCTTCGCGCTGCGGCATCTCGACGCGCGGCTGGCGCGCGCGGGCCTTGTGGCCGGCGACATCGATGCCATCTTCGTCACCCACGAGCACGGCGACCACATCGGTTGCGCGCACGCCCTGTCGCGTCGCGATCGCATCCAGGTGTGGATGAGCGAAGGCACCTGGCTGGCCGCCGGTGCGCGCGATTTCGAAGGACGGCTCCACCTCGCGCGCGACGGCGCCGACATCACGGTCGGCGAGCTCGTCGTGCAACCCTTCACCGTGCCACATGATGCGCGCGAACCGCTGCAGTTGCGCTGCACGGACGGCGCGCGCAGCCTGGGCGTACTGACGGACATCGGGCATGCCACACCGCATGTGCTCGGCCGGCTCATGGGACTCGATGCGTTGCTCCTCGAGTTCAATCACGACAGCGACATGCTGGCCGGATCGTCCTACCCGCCCTTCCTGAAGATGCGCGTGGGTGGCAACTATGGCCATCTCTCGAATACCGCGGCCGCGGACATCGCACGCGCGGTGCACCACGATGGCCTGCGCCATGTGCTGGCCGCGCACCTGAGCGAGCAGAACAACAGGCCCGACATCGTGCGGCGGATGATGGCCGACGCACTCGGCGCCAGCGAACATGAAATGCTCACCGCCACCGCGGCGGACGGCTCGCCCTGGCTCGATCTCTGACCGGATGAAAAAAGGCCGCCTCCAAGGGCGGCCTTGCTTCGAAGGCCGTACGACTATTGCTTCGTCTCATCCTTCTTCTTTGCCGCGTCGGTCGCGGCATTCGCCGCATCCAGCGCGGAGGACGCATTGGGAGAAGGCGCGGGTGCCGCAGCGGAAGTATCCGGGGTCGCGGGCGCCGCGGGCGGCGTCACCGCGGCGGGCGGTGGCGTGACGACGGCCGGAGCAGGCTCCTCTTTCTTGCCGCAAGCGGTCAATGCGGCGGCAGCGAGGATCAATGAGGCGAGCAGGACGGACTTTTGCATGGCATGGCTCCTAAGGGTTCTCAAAGAGAAAATTCTAGGTGCCCGCCTCCGTCGAATCGCGTATCGAAACGTGAGCGCGGCATTGGCTTACAAGCCCAGTGTCGATGCCGGAAAGCCCGGCCGCGCATGACGCATGCATTCGTCGATGCGCTCTCGCAATGCGCGCCGGTCTTCGGGCGCGCGGCCGCAGACGCCGCGCGCATGCTCGACGTCGATGCGGTTCATGAACCACGACGGTGTCCAGATGGCGCTCGGCACCTGCGGCAGCCCCGGACCCTTGCGAGCCCGGCAATCGATGATGTGGCTCCACATCCTGCGCCAGTGCACGAAGCGCGCATGTTCGCGATCGAAGACGTCGAAGCGCTGCGCCAGCATCACGAAGCTTCGACCCGCCGCGGACCACGCCTGCAGCGCATCGACCACCTCGCGCTCGCCCAGCGGCCAGTCGCCGAAATCGGGATCGCACAGAACGATCTCGCGCCAGTTCTGCTGAGCCGCGGCCGCAAAGGCAAGGTGCAAGTGGCCCACGAAGGCCTGCCGGCCGTCGAATGCACCTTCCGGCAGTTCGGCCTGTTCACTCGGCATGCAGCCACCCCGCTTCGCACCAATCGCTCAGGAGCGCGAGCGCATCGTCGCTCGCGCCGGCCAGATCGCGCGGCCCGAGCACGCGCTCGTCCGCCAGGCGCCGCATGAGCCGCGCATCGCGGCCGGAGGCGCGAAAACTCTCGCCGTTGATGTAGAGATGCCGCTCGTCGTAGAGCATGCGCGTACGGCGGTCGAGCATGACGCCGCTCCATGCGGAAGGCAGCTCGCCCTGCTCGAACCAGACGCTGGCCTTGGGCTCGGTCATCGATTCGCCCAGCGCGCGGTCGACGACATCGACATCGCGCAGGGCGGCCTTGACCGCCTCGCGTGCGAAAGCCTGCAGCCCCGGCGGCATCGCGGCCGGGGTTTGCGCAGCGGATTGGTCCGGATCGCGGTAGTGCACCGCGGCGCGCGCCGTCGCGTCCTCCAGCGCCTCGGCCTGTGCTTCGGCGATGCGCACCAGCAGGTCCGCGCCCAACGGCGCGGCGGCTGGCGAGCGCAGCCCGATCGAGTAAGTCATGCAGTCGTCGCCCACGGCCACGCCATCGTGCGCATAGCGCGGCGGCAGGTACAGCATGTCGCCGGCTTCGAGCACGAAGCTCTGCTCGGGCTCGAAATGCGCAAGGATCTTGAGCGGCACATCGGGCTGCAGGCGCAGATCGCGCTGCTTGCCGATCGACCAGCGCCGCCGCCCCTGCGCCTGCAGCAGGAAGACGTCGTAGCTGTCGAAATGCGGGCCGACGCCGCCGGTGTCGCTGGCATAGCTGATCATGAGGTCGTCGAGCCGCGCGTCCGGCACGAAGCGGAACTGCCGCAGCAGATCATGCGCACCCTGGTGATGAAGGTCGACGCCTTGCACCAGCAGCGTCCAGCCCGGCTCCTTGAGCGAAGGCAGGGCCCGGCGCGGCAGCGGACCGTGCCGCAGCGTCCAGCCCTTCCGGCCGCGGCGGATCAGCCGCGATTCGACGTCCTCACGCTCGGCCAGGGCAAGAAGGGCCCGGCGGTCGATCGGTGGCACCATGTCGGGTACGGCCTGTCGGACCAGCAGCGGTTTCTTCTGCCAGTGACGCCGCATGAACTGCTGAGCGCTCAAGCCGCCGAGCATGGGCAAGGGTTGATTTATCTCCATGGGAGAATTCTGCAATGGAAATCTCTGAACAATGTGTGGTCGGCCTGACCTGGACACTGAAAGACACGCTCGGCGAAGTGCTCGACGTGTTGGACGAACCGGTCGAATTTCTGGTCGGCGGCGACGATCTCTTCGATGCGATCGAGGCGGCCCTGATGGGCCATGAGCCGGGCGCGCGGGTGCAGCTGCAGCTCGAACCCGAGCAGGCTTTCGGCGACTTCAACGACCAGTTGCTTTTCCTGGAGCTGCGCGCGCTCTTCCCTGAGGGCACCGAAGAAGGCATGACCTTCGACGGCGCGGCCCTGCCGCCGGGCGTGAATCCCGACATGCCCAAGGATGTGCTCTACGCCGTAAGCGAGGTCTACCCCGAGCACCTGGTGCTCGATGGAAACCACCCGCTCGCCGGTATCGCCATCCGGCTCGACATGACCGTGAAGTCGGTGCGGGAAGCCACCGAGGAAGAAATCGGCAAGGGCACGGCGGGCACCGGCTTCTTCAAGGTGCCCTCGATGGCGCCGGGCAACGGCCTGCTGCACTGACCCCGCAGCCGCCGATCGGGATAGGGGGCAGTCTTCCTAGACTGCGCCCCTCCCACACCACCCGGCATGCGGGTCCGCACCGGGCGGTTCGAGAGTTTTAGGTCATGAGAGTCTGGGTAGTCCCATACGGTCAAACCAGGCGATGTTCAGCACGCTGTTGAG
>NZ_JBFTPS010000070.1:0-29986 GCF_056398605.1 Variovorax sp. 01T432 | reverse complement strand
AAAGGTCTCGCCCTGCAGCGAGCGGCGGATGATCTCGATCAGCGCATCGGGCAAGTGCGACAGGTTGCCCAGGGTCTCGTTCTTGACCTTGCCGTCCTCGCGGTAGCTGCGGCGTAGCAGGTGGGTGCGATAGACCTGGTCCTTGTACTKGCGGGTCGTAGTGACGACGTGAGCGGTTCCGGTGCGGGCTGCCATGAATGCAAATATATACAACAAGAGCCATAATGTCAACTATTTAGTGACTACATATTGACACCAAAAAAATCCTCCGAAGAGGAGGATTCGTGAACCACGACAACCACTTGCCGCTTCTCGAGTGACTACGAAGTACAAGGAACTTCAGTCTAGCGTGGCACCTGCTCTCATCCTGTCCGGGAACAGGATCAGATTGTCGCAATGCCATCGCGCGCAGGGTGCGACAAGACCATCGCACCCGAGAAACTCCACGGCGGCTCCTATCTCTTGCGTACGCGGCAGGTTAACGCCCCCGAACGCGCTTTCTGGGACTCCAAGTGTGGCCAGATCGACTCGCAGCAACTTCAGTGTGCGGTGTGCAACGACGCGCAGCGTATGGAGCATGACGGGCTTCGTGGGACGGGGCGTGAGCTGCCCCCAATGGAATGAAATCTCTGCCAGCGCACCCTCGCGAGCCAGGCTCGTATATAGGACTCCCGCCCCGTCGCGTCGCATCCATCGCCCCCCGCTGAACGAACTGGCCAGAGGATCGAGGCTCTGCCGGGTCCCTCGAAATACCTTGCCGTCGAACGGTTCCTTCGGCAGCCCCTCCAACCGGTCCAGCAAATCGGGGGCGTGGATCATTGAAAAGGCCGGCCTCTCTCAGATATGAACGCCATCCAGCAGTTGGTTGACCACAGCCAACACCTCGTCAACCCGCCCCTGTTGAATCAGCTCTGCTGGCACTTGGTCACCCATCAATCGCTGACGCGAGAACAGCCAGAGGCGAGCATCATGCGGCTCATAGATATCCGCGAGCTTGTCGATGACGAACTCCAACTCGAGCAGTTGCTTCTCGGTGCTCGCATGGGGCAGCGCCTTGCCGTTGTTCCATCGAGAAACCGTTTCAGGGCGAACATTCAAGACGTTGGCCACATCCGCCGAGCGCATGGCGCCCTTTGTCTGAATGGCTTCAAGGCGGCGCGCAATCGCATTGGTGCTCATGAGAGGCCTTCGTCAATGGTTTGAGAAATTCGACAGTACATCAGGCTTGGAGGGATCGGCCTTGGACGGAATATGCGCTTTTCCACGACATTAAGCAAGACATAGTCATTGACATTTTGCATGTCTTTTTCTGCCTCCGCGCGGCCATTGAGCTCGGCCGATGCACTGCGCCTCTCGACCTCGACGAGCACAGCCAAAGAGCCTCGCATGCAAGCAAGAAACCCCCTCATGCCCTGCACCATCCGCCCCATGCACCGCGACGAGATCGCGATTGCGATCGACTTC
The DNA here is from genome assembly GCF_056398605.1 of Variovorax sp. 01T432. Classification (NCBI taxonomy): domain Bacteria; kingdom Pseudomonadati; phylum Pseudomonadota; class Betaproteobacteria; order Burkholderiales; family Comamonadaceae; genus Variovorax; species Variovorax sp. 01T432. The sequence continues at coordinate 28,522 of NZ_JBFTPS010000070.1, read as the reverse complement.
GCCGCCCTCGAAGGCTGGAACCCCGGCCTTCACGATGCCGCTTGCTTCCATGCCGCCGACCCTGACGGCTTCCTCGCCGCCGAGCACCTAGCCGAGATCATCGGCTGCATCGCCGCCGTCTCCTACGCAGGCCGCTTCGGCTTCATCGGCCTCTTCATCGTCGCTCCCGCATGGCGCGGCAAAGGCATCGGGCGCCGCCTGTGGGACGCGGGCATGGCGCGGCTCGCGGGGCAGGTCGTCGGACTCGACGGCGTGAAGGCCCAGCAGGCCTACTACCGACGCAACGGCTTCGAGCTGGCCTGGCAGAACGCTCGCTTCGCCGGCACCGCCGCATCGGCTGGCCACCCGCATGCCGCCCCGATCGTGCCGCTCTCCACCGTCGACTTCGCGATGCTGCGCGCCGACGATGCCCGCATCTTCCCCGCCCCGCGCGAGGCCTTCCTTCGCTGCTGGACCACGATGCCCGACGCGACGGGCCTCGCCTGGATGGAGCAGGGGCGGCTCGCCGGATGGGGCGTCATCCGCCGCTGCCGCGAGGGCCACAAGATCGGCCCGCTGGTCGCGGACAGCCCGCGGATCGCGAGTGCGCTTCATGTGGCGCTCTGCGACAGCGTGCCGCCCGGCGATACCGTGTACCTCGACGTCCCGACGACGAACACCCATGCGCTGGCACTGGCACGCCAGCAAGGCCTGCGCAGCGTCTTCGAAACAGGCCGGATGTACGCCGGCCCGGCGCCCGCCTGCGAGCTCGACAGGCTCTACGGCATCACCACCTTCGAACTCGGCTGAGGGCACAGCGCTCCGAAATAGCGCCAGGATTGCGTCGGCAACGCGTCAGTCAGCCCATGCCAGAATCCGCCGCGCCCCGCCGCCATGCAGCACAACCACGCCAACTCGCCCGCCTCTTCGCGCCCCCCGCCCGCGCCGGGCATCCTCACGCGCATGGCGATGCCGCTGTCGATCGCCGTCACGCTGCTGCTGTTCCTGCAATGGCCGCTGCGCGAACTCGTCGGCGCATGGTCGACCGATGCCAACGACATGGCCCAATGGGTCTTCGCGCTGTACGTGGCCGTCGCGCTGCGCCATGCCGGCGAACGCGGCGCACACCTGGTGGCGCGGCCCGACCTGGTCCATGCCGCCGGTTTCGGCGCCAGGTTGCGGCGCATCTGCGCGCCCTTGTGCGTGCTGCCCTGGGCACTGTTCGTCATCGTCGCGGGCGCGCCCCAGGTCTGGCGCTCCGTCGCCAGCCTCGAGCGCTTCCCCGACACCTTCAACGCCGGCTATTTCATGATCAAGCTCGCGCTGCTGCTCCTGGCCGCCTTGTTGCTGCTGCAGGCCGCGCAGGGCCTGTGGCGCGCATGGTGCCACCCCGCCCAGGCCGAGGAGGAAGCCCCGTGGGCTGGGTCGGACTGATCCTGCTGGCCATCACGCTGGCCGTGATGATGACCACCGGATGGCCCACTTACGCGGTGCTGCTCGGCGTGAGCACGCTGGGCGCGCTGGGCGGGCTGGCCATCGGCGCCTTCGATGCGCCGCTGCTCGGCAGCCTTCCTGTGCGCATCATCGGCCTGCTGGAGCAGGACCTGATACAGGCGCTGGCGCTCTACGCGCTCGTGGGTGCGCTGCTCGGGCGCCTCGGACTGGCGAACGCGTTGTACGGCGCCTTGCGCAAGGCCTTCGGCCGGGTCGCATCGCGCGGCGCGCCCGAACTGGCCGGGCTCGGCTTGGGGGTGCTGCTGGCGCCGATGAACGGCTCGGTGGGCGCGAGTCTGATCACGCTGTCGCGCACGGCCGGCGCGCGTTGGGCGCAGGACGGCATGCCGGCCGCGCGGCGCACCGCCTTGATCGCGGTCGGCAGCACGCTCGGCGTGGTGGTGCCGCCGTCGCTGGTGTTGCTGCTGCTCGGCGACGCGATGATGCGCGCCCACACCGAGGCGCTGAACATGGTGCCCAGGCTCGCCACCCCGGCGGCCGAAGCGGCCACCCGGGTCATCAACTCGCAGGATGTGCTGCAGGCGGCGATGGTGCCGGGCGCCATCCTGGTGGTGTGCTGGCTGCTGTTGACCTGGTGGCTGGCGCCGCGCGCCGGCGCCAAGGCCGCGCCGGTGGCACTGTCGCGCGGCGAAGCCTGGACGCTGGGGGTCGTGCCGCTGGTCATTGCCGTTCTGCTCGGGCTGGTGATCTCCGGCCATGTGCGCGCGGTCGAGGCGGCGGCCACGGCGGGTATGCTGCTGCTGGCGTGGGGCGTGGTGTCGCGCCAGCTCACGCGCGCCGTGCTGTGGCGCTCGCTCGACGATGCGATGGCGCTGACGGGCGCCCTCTTCGCGCTGCTGGTCGCGGCGACGACCTTCTCGCTGCTGCTGCGCGCCTTCGGCACCGACCTGCTGGTCGCGCAATGGATGCTGGCGATGGCGGGGCACCCGCTCGCCGCCATGCTCGCGGTGATCGTGCTGCTGCTGTGCTGCGCCTTCGTGCTCGATGCATTCGAGCTGATCTTCCTGATCGTGCCGATCGTGATGCCTCCGCTGCTGGCGCTGGTGGACGACGCGGCGTGGGTATCGGCGCTCACGCTGCTGGTGCTCCAGGCCGGCTTCCTGCTGCCGCCCTTCGGCTATGCGGTGGTGCTGGCGCGGGGGCTGCACAGGCAGCGGCCGGCGCTTGGCGGCGTGGTCGGCGCGCTGGCGCCCTATCTGCTGTGCCTGCTCGCGGTGGGGGCACTGGTGTTTGTGTTCCCGGCGACGACGCAATGGGCCCGGACCATGCCGGCCCGCATTCCCGGCAACACGATGAGCGATGCGCAGATCGAACAGCGCATGCGCGAGATGTCGGCGCCCGACTCGGACGCAGGAAACACGGGGGACGCGGGCGACATGCCTGCGCCAGGTGCGCCGCCGCCCTGATCGGTCCTACGGCAGCAGCAGGAGCCTGGCCTGGCGCGCGCGCTCCGCGCGGGCCGGATCTTCATGCCCGGCGGCGCTGGAGCCTTGCCACACGATGTCGGGCGCTCCGGCCGCTGTCGAGGATGCGGATGGCTCCTCCCGCTCGCTCGGGCCCGCGCAGCGAGGGTGCCCTCGGTACTCCGCCCTGCTGCACTGCGCCTGCAGACAGCGGCGCATCGAAACGTAGTCGAGGTTGGAGCAAGTGAAGGTCGGGTCCAACGCACTCGCATACGGCTCATTCGTTCGCCCTCGGAATGAGGGCCGCGCGCGGGTGCTCGGGTCCATGGCACCGGCGGGGACGCGGCGCGCGAAGTCCGGGCGGGGCTGGTGGGCGGCCGGACTTGGCGGCGCGGAGACTGTCCGAGGCGTAGGGGCTGGATTGCTTTCCCGCGACGGCAGCGGTTCCGGCGCCGCCGGGACGGATGCGGGCACCGGCGGCGGCCGCGAAGAGGTGACGGCCGCGATGGCGGGCAGCGCGGAGGGCGGCGCCGCGACCGACTCCGCCTGCACCGGCGGCGACCCGCCCGTGCGCGTGACGAACGCGTACCAGACGAGGAACGCCAATCCCATCAGCAACAGCACGATGCCCAGGCGGATCCAGAACCCGGCGGTCTCGGCCGGCAGCTCCGGCGTGATGGTGCGCTCCGGCGGTGGCCAGGCGTCGTGCCGCGGCGAGAAGGCGATCGTGTTCCTGTTCAGGGCCGAAGGCCCGGTCGGCGCGAAGGCAGGCAGTCGGGCGGCGCAGCCGAGGCAGAACATGGCGTTGTCGCGATTCCGGGTTCCACAGAGGGCGCAGGAGGCGGGCATGTCAAAGATCTTTGTGGGACAGCACGACGCGCGACGGGCTCAGCCCAGAAGCGTCGGGTCGCGGCGGGCTTCGTCGAGCCGGCGCTGGTGCCTGGCCTCGACGCACTGCGCACTGCGGCCAGCAACTGGCTGGGCGCAGGCGTTGTTCATGCAGATGGCATGCGAGAAGAAGTTCAGTCCGTCGCAGCGGGCTTGCGGCCCCCTTGCCGCGCCACGGACGAGGACCGAAGCGGCGGCGCGCGCTCGCATCGGCGCGAACGCGCGCGGCGACTTCGGAACGGCCTCGTTTTGCGCTGAGCGCGGCACGGGCGATTCGAGGGTTCCGATTCGATCGAAAGACGCGCCCGCTTCCGCCTGCGTCAGTTTGATCCGCGGCTGCGGTTGGGCCGGCTGCGCAGGCGGCACGTCGCCCACAACGGGCGCCCGAGCGTGCTCGCTCACCAGCGTGGCCGCCGTGGAAGGGCCCGTCAGCCAGAGTCCGAATGCCGCAAGCACCATGAGGATCATCGGCAGGACCCACAACATCGCCAGCACGAATCCGCGGGCGCGCAAGGCCACGAAACGAGCGCCCCTGTCGCGCCTGTGCGCGGGGGCCTCCGCTTCGCCATGCACCGTCGTGGCGTAGTAGGCAGGCAGCTTGCCGGCGCAGCCTTTGCAGAACCTGGCATGGCAGCTGTTGAGGGTGCTGCAGGCATCGCAGATCTCTGCGCCGGAGCGGTCGCCTCGGAACCTGGCGAAGTCGCTCAAGCTCCCGTAGGCAACGGGTGCAGGGGACAGGGGATCAGCGAAGGCTGCGAAGGCGGCGATCATCGAGACTCTCCTTGAGCATGGCTTGACTCAGGACCTCCGTCTTGAGCACGCACTGGGCGAGGCGGCGGCCCCATCGATGCTCCTCGGCGACGAGCCGCGCGAAGGTCTTGACGTCCTCGTCCGTGGGGCCGCTGCCGCAACCATCGACGTGCGCCCTGAACGAACGCACGATCCGGGTTGCCGCTGCCTGCCTGCGCTTTGTCGCGACGCACTCGGCAGAGCGCGTCATCGCCATGAGGTCGCTTTCAGTGGAAGCCTTCATGGGGTGACGCCTCAGGTTGCCGCATCGGCGGGGCGCCGGTGGTCGTCCAACTCGCCCAGCACCGTCCGGGTGCGCTCGAGGGCCTGCCGGGTTTCCATCGCGCCGGGAACATCATCGGACTCCGCGCTCCCCCAGAAAAAGCAGACCGCGCAGATCAGGAGCAAAGGAAGGGCGATGTACAGGGGCAGTCCGAGGACCGCCAGCAGACCCAGCACGAACACGAAAAGTTTGGGCATCTCTTACTCCACTTACTCCACTTACAAACCAATGTGAAAGATTCACAGACATAAAACTCTTGTCGTATAGTGGCCCTCGCTTCTTTGTAAGACAACGACGGGTGTCGCTGTCCAGTTGGTAACCAGGCGTTAGCAGAGCGCGAACGCCCTCGTCGGGAGGATTGCGTTGCATCGAAAGTTGCGTGTCATGACCGAGATCCGGCTGCGCTGGTCGGACAAAGTGCCGCACGAAACGGGGGCGGCGTATCCGGGCTGCTTGTGGCTTCCGGACACGCCCCGGAATCGCGAGCGTTTGGCTCTGGCCGCCGACTCGGCGAACGAACTCTATGGCCAGGAAACACATTGGATCGAAGAGCGCCAGGCATGAGGGAACGGCGCTCCAGCAACAGAGAGACTGGAGGCAGGGCTTGAAGGTATTTGTTGCCGGTGACCGCGACGCGGGAACTCGGGCAGATTGATGGAAGACCGGCTTGCCTGGGTGCTGGCGGCTTGCGCGCGCGTCCTGCGGCCGATGGTCAGGCTCGCCTTGGCCATGGGCCTCAAGCATGCGGACCTCGAAGAATTGCTGCGCGACCTTCTCCTGGACGAGGCGCGCCGGGCCTGGGCGGCCAAGGGCGTGGAGCCGAACGTCAGTCAGCTCTCGGTAACGACGGGCCTCAATCGCAAGGCGGTTGCGGCCAAGGTCCGGGAAGCGGTAGATGCGCTGCCGCACACCGAGACCTCGGCCGCGGCCAAGACAGTCACCTTGTGGCTGCAGATGCTGGCGGACGATCCGGCCTGCAGGTCCTTGCCCGTGGCCACCGCGGACGCGGCCGCGCCGTCCTTCGAGGCCGTGGCCCGGCAGGCGAGCCGCGGCAACGTGCACCACCGCACGATCCTGGACGAGCTGGTACGGCTCAACATGGCGAGCGAACAGGATGGGCGCGTCGAACTCCATGCGACGGGCTTCGTTCCAGTCGAGGATCTGCGAGGAATGCTCGCCTTTCTGGGCGACAACGCGCGCGACCACCTGCTGGCGGGGGTTTCCAACGTCCTGGGCGCGCAGCCGCCGATGCTCGAGCGCTCGGTGTTCGCCACGGGCCTGTCGCTGGAAGACTGCGAAAAGATCCAGCACCTGGTGCGGCAGCGCTGGAGTACCCTTCATCACGAGTTGACGCATGAGATGACACGCGCGGTGGAAAGTGCTCGCGGCGCGGCCGCAGGCCGCATGCGGGTCGGCATTTACACCTATTACGAGGACAGTTCATTGATTCAGGATCCAGCGGCGCCCAGGCGAACTTCGACGCCCTCGAAAGGGAATCCATGAAGAACGCACTCCTGCGCGGTGGCTTCCTGGCACTGTCGTTCACGCTGCTACTTTCATGCGGCGGCGGCGGCGGAAGCGGCCCGGGCATATCACTGGCGGGTTCGTCCGCGATCGGTGCGGGGGGTTTCCTGACGGACCCGGATGCCGGATCGGCCGGCCCAGGCGGTGCCTCGGACGGCAGCGCGGCTGGCACGGCCAGCGCGGGTGGCGACAGCGGCGCGGCGACGACGGCCTCGAGCGGCGATGGGTCCAGCAACGGTGCCGGCGGTGTGGGGTCCGGCGGCACGGGCGCGACCTCCGCCAGCGCGGCAGGCGTCGGCGCGGCCGATGGCGCGGGCAGCATCTTCGTCAACGGGCTGCGCTACAACACCGACAGCGCGGCGCTGAACATCGAGGACGCGCCCGGACTGCAGCTGGGGATGAGCGTCGCGGTCAGCGGGCCGGTCAATGCCGACTTCACGAGCGGCGTGGCCAATCTGATCACCTCCGCCGCCGAGATGCGCGGACCCTTGACATCGGTCGACCCGGCCAGCGCAAGCCTCGTGGTGCTGGGAACGACGGTGAGCACGGATCCGTCCACCGTCTGGGCCGATTCGGCGGGCCTCGCGTCGCTGGTGCCGGGCACGACCTTGCAGGTCTGGGGCCTGCCGGCGGGGCCGGGCGTGCTGCTGGCCACGCGCGTCGAACAGCGTGCGGCGGCCACGCCGATCCTGACGGGCACCGTGCAGAACCTCGACACAGGCGCGCGCACCTTCACGCTGGGCGGCATCTCCGTGAACTACGGCGCGGCAGTGCTCTCCGGCAGCATCGACGGGCGCCCGCTGGCCAACGGGACCATCGTGCGCGTGCGCGCCAACAGCCAGCCTTCGGTGGGCACGCTGATGGCAACGCTCGTGCAGTGGTGGTATCCGGTTGGGCTGGGGAACGGCATGCCGGCCCAGTTCGGGGGTGTCGTCACGGACTTTGCGGGGCTGGGCTCCCTCCGCGTGCTTGGAATCAGCGTCGACGCATCCGCGGCGCAGGTCACGGGAGGGCTTCCAGGCTCGGTCGGCAATGGCGTGAGAGTGGAAGTCGGAGGCGTCTTCTCGAACGGCGTTCTCAAGGCGACGAAATTCAAGATCCGGCATGTTCCGGGCACCGGCGGGCCTTCTTCATTCACCTTGATCGGCACCGTCGGCGCCTTCTCGTCACCCGCCAGTTTCCGCGTCCGCGGCCAGCTCGTGAACGCGAGCGGGCCGGGCGTCGTGTTCGTGAATGGCACGGCGGCAAGCCTGGGCAACGGCGCGAAGGTGACCGTGGTGGGCGCGCAGGTGGTCGACGGCGTATTGCTGGCAGAGAGCGTCACCTTCAATTGAATTGACGACGAGCGCTCGCCCCTTTCGCGGGCGAGTTGCTTTGTTCGCCTGTTCGATTCGAGTTCGACGAGGGCCTGGCCTATCGTGTGCTGCCGTGCCCATCCGCCCCATCACGTCATCGCCACCATCCGTGCCAGCGCCGCAGGGAATCCCGCACGCGGCCGGCCCCGCGGCGGATGCGGCAGGCCAGGACAGAGGCGGTAGCGCGCGGGTCGAGATGCCCAACCCATTGCTGAGCGGGCTTGGCCCGGCTCCGAAGCCGCCCGTGCTTCATGTGAACCTCGGCGATACCGTTGAACTCCGCTTCAATCCCGCGCTGCTGGAATCGAACCGTGGCGAACTCAGGCTCACGAAGGCACAGCAGCGCAAAGCCGCCGCCGCCGACATCCTCCAGCAAGGCACCGCCAGCATGGTCACCTCCGGCCTGTATTACAAGCTGTCGCGCTTCGGCCAAATGGGCGGCGAGTATCTCTTCGAAGACCTGTGGGGCAAGGACCCCTCGGTGACCAACAAGGAGGAGTTGAAGCAGCTCTATGGCGCCATGGGCAGCGTGATCGTCTCGGCCCTGCTCGCGCCATTCCTCGGCATCGTGCACCGCTTCGTCGAAGCCAAGTTCATCCAGGCGCGACGAGCCCTCGGGACGCGGGAAGACAAGGGCGTGCTCGTGCCGGGCCGGTTCAGCGGCGTGGACTACTCCCCCGGCCACGCCTATCGCAACGCGCGGGAAGACCAGGAACAGATTCAGAAGCTCTCGTCCGCCTTGATGGGGGCCGTGAAGGAAGCCGTCTTTCCGTTCAGTTCGGTGGCGGGCGCGACGGCCGGAAACGCGATGCGCCGATACACGATCGACAGCGTGGGCCGTCTCGTGTCAGGCGCCTTGTCGGAGTCGATCATCATTCTGCGGAATCCGGAGAAGCGGCCGATGGTCTTCACGCGCGTGAGCGTGCCCAACCCTGACTCGCTGCGGCGGCCCAATCGCGTGCGTCCGAGCGACGGTGAATCGCTCACGCGCCTGCGCGCCGGCCTGGCCAGCAGCGCGGTCAACGCGGGGCTCGACCTGGCCATCGCGCTGAACGGCTACTCCACCCGCGGTGGTGTGCCGACTTCGATCGAAACCGCGATGGGCATGGTCGCGTCCATGCTTTTCGGCGCCGCCAAGGGCTATTTCACGACCGCCACGTTCCTGGAACAGCGCGCGCGGATGGACGGCGACAGGCCCAGGCGCCCCCATCCGCCCGTGGTCGACGTCACGCAGCGACGCGCGAGCATCTGAGGCGCGGGGCCTCAGCTCCGCCCGCGCGCCGACCCGGCGACCATCTCGAACTTGAACAGCCGGCACTCGATCGGCCCGTTCCACATCGGGACCCGGCGCGACTCCTTCAGCCGCATGCGCTTGGGGAGCTGGAGGTCGGGCGTCAGCAGCCAGGCGGTCCAGCCGGCGTAGTTCTTCTTCCAGTGGCTGGCGAGCTGCACGAAGAATTCACCGCCGTCCTCGGTCTGCGCTTCCTCGCGGCCCTGGGCACGCGCCACGCCGCCGACCTCGATGCGCTCGCCGTAGGGCGGGTTGAGCACGATGACGCCGGAGGGCGCGGGCGGCATGCGCTGCAAGGCGTCGCCGCCGCGGAACTGCACCGCCGCCGCGACGCCGGCGCGCTCGGCGTTGCGTTCGGCGAAGTCGACCATGCGGTGCGAGACGTCGGAGCCGAAGATGACGGGAGCCGCCGCTTCCGCCGGCGGCGCGGCGGGCTGTGCCTCGGCCTTGAGCGCCGCCCACACGTGCGGCTGGAAGGGAAGCAGCTTCTCGAAGCCGAAGCGCCGCAACGATCCCGCCGCGATGCCGAGCGCGATCTGCGCGGCCTCGATAACGATGGTGCCGCTGCCGCAGCAGGGGTCGTACAACGGCTGGGTCGAGACCGCGCCGGTTTCCGGGTTCCACCAGCCGCTGGCGGCGAGCATGGCGGCGGCCAGGGTTTCCTTGAGTGGCGCATCGCCCTTGTCCTGCCGCCAGCCGCGCTTGAAGAGCGGCTCGCCGGAGGTGTCGATGTAGAGGGTGCACGCGTCGGTGGTCAGGTGCGCGAACACGCGGCTGTCGGGCCACTGGGTCTCGATGCTGGGGCGCACGCCGCCGGCCTTGGCGCGGAAGCGGTCGGCAATGGCGTCCTTGATGCGCAGGGTGGCGAAGTTGAGGCTCTGCAGCGGGCTGTGCTGCGCGGTGGTCTCGATCTTGAAGGTCTGCTTGGGCGTGAACCAGATCTCCCAGGCCACGCCGCTGGCGATGGCGTAGAGGTCGTGCTCGTTGCGATAGGGCGCATGGGCGAGTTCGATCAGCACGCGCTGCGAGAGCCGGCTGTGGAGGTTGAGCTTCATGGCGTCGCGCCAGTCGGCCTGCACGCGCACGCCGCCGCGCAAGGTCAGCAGGTCCTGGCCGGCGCGGCCGGTGAGGGCGTGCACTTCCTGCGCGAGGAAATCCTCGACACCGGCTGCACAGGGGAGGAATAGCGAGAGGTCGTTCACGCGACCATTGTCGCCGCTGGCCACCCCGAATGGACCCGGCTGCTCTATAGTGCATCCGCCGATGAGCCCACCACCCGCCCCTGCCCATCCTGAGCTGCTCGAGGCGGACGCGTTTGCCATCCGATGCGAGGTGCTTCGCCTGAGCGCCCAGCCGAGCGGCCCGGTGCTGTTGGTGCAGTTCCTGCTCGACTGCGGCGTGGCGGCGCTCTTTGCCTGGCAATACTCGGTCGCGCGCGCACTGGTCTGGATTGCGCTGATCGCCGTCAGCACGGCCTTGCGCGGCTTCTTTCCGCAGCGGCTGCCCGCGTCGCTCACGCCCGCCAATCTGCCGCCGGCGCTGCGCCTGCACACGGCGCGCATCGCAGTCCACGAGGCGGCGCACGGGCTGGCCGGGGTGCTGCTGTTCAACCCGGCCGACCCTACGGCGCAGTTGCTGCTGGGCGTGGTGATCATGGCAATGACGCTGTCCTCGGCGTTCTCGGTGTCCTACCACACGCCCGCGATGCAACTCGCCATCACGCTGCTGCTGGCGCCGATCATCGCGATGGGCATCATCCACGGCGCGCCGCCGATGGTGGCGCTGTCGGTGCTGGGGGTCGGGCTGCTCGCGATGGTGTGGAAACTGGTGGCGGAGCGTTCTCGCCAGTTGGAGGAGAACATCGGCCTGCGGCACAACGAGAGCACGCTGCGCGAGCAGGCGCTGGCCGGACTGCGCGAATCGCAGCAGGCGCAGGCCGACCGCCTGCGCTTCTTCTCGGCGGCCAACCATGACCTTCGCCAGCCGGTGATGGCGATGGGTCTCCAGGCCGAGGTGCTGCGCCACCAGTTGAACGCCGGCGAGGACATGGCGACGGTACAGCACACGGTCGCCTCGCTCTCGCGGGCGCAGCAGGCGCTCGAAGGGCTGACCAACCAGCTCCTGGAGATCGGGCGCATCGAGGCGGCGGCCGATCCCATCACGCCGGTCGCGGTGGCCCTGGGACCCTTGATGCACGAATTCGCGCGCCAGGGCGGCGGTGGCCGGGTGCGGGTGCGCTGCCCGGACGGCGCGGTGGCGTGGACCGACGCCGTGGCGCTGCGGCGCATTCTCGGCAACCTGATGGACAACGCGCTCAAGTTCACGCCGCGCGGCCGCGTGCTGCTGGCCTGTCGGCGCCGCAGCAACGGCTGGCGCGTGGAAGTGCGCGACGCGGGCATCGGCATCGCGCCGGACGCGCAGGAGCGCGTGTTCGGCGATTTCGAGCAGGTGGGCAACGTGGAGCGCAATCTGCAACGCGGCCACGGGCTGGGCCTCGCGATCGTGCGGCGCCTGGCGCAGCGGCTGGACGTGCAGGTGACGCTGCGTTCGAGGCTCGGACGGGGCTCGGTATTCGGATTCACGCTGCCGGCCGCGCCGGTGCATGCTGCCGTGCTGCCGGTGGCAGCCCCGGCGGGGGATGCGATGGATCACGCGACGCACGCATCACGACCGCTGCGCCCCGGGCTTGCCGTGCTGGTGGTGGAAGACAACGCGGTGGTGGCCGACAGCATCGCCGCGCTGCTGCGCCTGTGGAACGCGCGGCCGCGCGTGTACGGAAGCGCGGCCGAGGCACTCGCGCTGGCCGACCTGCACGCCATTGACTTCGCACTGTGCGACATCCGCCTGCCGGGCGCGCTCGACGGCATCGCACTGGCCCGCGAACTGCAGCGGCAAAGGCCGGAACTGGCGATCGCCCTGGTGTCGGCCGACATCGACGAAGCGACACGGCAGCTGGCCGAGGCGCGCGGCTGGCACGCGCTGCGCAAGCCCGTGCAGCCGGCCGCGCTGCGTGCGGTGTTGCAGCTGGCGCGCGTCTGACCGGCGGCTTGCGGCCGGACGCTCCTAGAGGGCCTTGCGCAGATTGGCTGGCGCGATGCGCAATGCTTCCCGGTACTTCGCCACTGTGCGGCGAGCGCATTCGATGCCTTGCTCCTTGAGCATCTCCGAGAGCTGGCTGTCGGACAGCGGCTTCTTGAGATCCTCGGCGCTCACGAACTGCTTGATCAAGGCGCGCACCGCGGTACTCGACGCGTTGCCGCCGGTCTCGGTGCCGAGCGCGGAGCCGAAGAAATACTTGAGTTCGACAGTGCCGTAGGGCGTCGCCATGTACTTGGCGGTGGTCACCCGGCTGATGGTCGACTCGTGAAGGCCCAGCTCGTCGGCGATCTCGCGCAGCACCAGCGGACGCATCGCCAGCTCGCCGTGCACGAAGAAGCTCTTCTGCCGCTCGACGATGGCGTTGGACACGCGCAGGATGGTGTCGAAGCGCTGCTGGATGTTCTTGATGAACCAGCGCGCCTCCTGCAGGCGCTGCGACAGCGCCTGGCTGCCCTCGCCCTTGTGCTGCCTGAGCGCGCCGGCATAGATGTCGTGCACGCGCAGGCGGGGCATCACCTCGGGATTGAGCATGACGCGGAACTTGGCGTTGGTGCCGTTGCCTACGCGCGTGACGATCACGTCCGGCACGACGACGTTGCGCTCGACATCCACGAAGCGGCGGCCCGGCTTGGGTTCGAGCCGGGCGATGAGTTGCAGGGCGGCGCGGACTTCTTCCTCGTTGCTGCGGGTGAGCGTGGCCAGGCGCTTGAAGTCGCGCCGGGCGAGCAGCTCCATCGGCTGTTTGCAGATCGCGAGGGCGGTCTTGCGCACCTGGGCCTCGTCGGGGCTTTCGCCCTCGTGGGCGAGGGCCCTCAGCTGGATGCTGAGGCACTCGCCGAGGTTGCGCGCGCCGACGCCGACCGGCTCCAGGCTTTGCAGCAAGCCGAGCGCGACCTGGAAGTGGTGCACCAGATCGTCGAACTGGTCGTTGTCGTCGCCCGCCAGGCCCGAGGCGAGGGCGGGCAGCGAGTCTTCGAGGTAGCCGTCGTCGTTGAGGGATTCGATCAGGAAGCGCAGGGCGGCGCGGTCGTTCTCGTTGAGGCGCAGGCCCAGCGCCTGGCGATGCAGGAAGGACTGCAGCGATTCCTGGCTGCGCGCGAGTTCGGTCGCATCGGTGCGCTCGTCGTCGCCGAGGTTGTTGGCACGCGCGGGAGCGTCGCCGCCCCATTCGGTATCGTCGGGCGCGAGGTCGATGGTGCCGTCGCCTTCCCAGTCGGGTTCGCCGTCGGCGGTATCGGTGGTGGAGGCGGCCTCGGTCTCGGCCGGGCTTGCGACAGCGGCCTCGGCCACGGAGGCCGACGGCCCGGCGCTGAATTCGCCCTCGCCCTCGGCCAGGCGGTCGTCATCGCGCACCGGCGCATCGGCCGACTCCAGGCCGAATTCCTCGCGCGTGGCTTCCTCGGCGGTGCGCTCGAGGAAGGGGTTGTCGTCGAGCATCTGCTCGACTTCCTGGCTCAATTCGAGCGTGGACAGCTGCAGCAGCCGGATCGACTGCTGAAGCTGCGGCGTCAGGGCGAGATGCTGCGATACGCGCAGCGAAAGACCTTGCTTCATGGCGCACGACAACAAGTGAGGCCGCCGCACACGGCCGCGCGATGCGGCCGGCCCGTCCCCGGCAGGGGGTCGGCGAGGCACGATGTGCGGAGCCTGGGGGTAAGCAACATTACATCCGGAAGTGTTCGCCCAGGTACACCCTTCGCACCTCGGCGTTGTCGACGATCTCCGAAGGCGTGCCTTGTGCCAGCACATGCCCGTCGCTGATGATGAATGCGTGATCGCAGATGCCCAGCGTTTCACGCACATTGTGGTCGGTGATGAGAACGCCGATGCCGCGTTCCTTCAGGAAACTGATGATCCGCTGGATCTCGATCACCGCGATCGGGTCGATGCCGGCGAAGGGCTCGTCGAGCAGGATGAAGCGCGGTTGTGTGGCGAGGGCGCGCGCGATCTCGACGCGCCGGCGCTCGCCACCCGACAGCGAGAGCGCGGACGAATCGCGCAGGTGATCGACACGCAGGTCGGTCAACAGTTCGGTGAGCCGCTCCTCGATCCGCTTGTTCGACAAGGAGACCGGCCGCCCCGAGCCATCGGGCTCGTACTGGAGCTCCAGCACGGCGCGCACGTTCTCCTCGACCGTGAGCTTGCGAAAGATCGAAGCTTCCTGCGGCAGGTAGCTCAGCCCCATGCGCGCGCGGCGATGGATGGGCATGTGCGCGATCGGCTCGCCGTCGATGGTGATCTCGCCCGCATCGGCCCGCACCAGCCCGACGATCATGTAGAAGGAGGTGGTCTTGCCCGCGCCGTTGGGGCCCAGCAGGCCGACCACTTCGCCCTTCTGCACGGCCAGCGAGACGTCCTTGACGACCGTGCGGCTGCCGTAGCTCTTCTTCAGGCCGCGCGCCTCCAGGCGGCTGCCCGCCGTGGCTGCATGGGGGTTCAGGCCGAGGGCTGCCATCACTTGCCTTGCTCGCCGCTGAGCGTGGTGCTCGGGCGCAGACCCGAACCGGCGGCGGGAAGGGTGGCGGGCGCGGCGGCCCGGGCAGGCGCCGGCGCCGCTGCCGGCGCCGCTGCCGGCGCCGCGGGCTTGGGCGTCAGGACGGCCCTCACCCGGCCGCTGGATTGCGTCGCGACGCCCGCGTTCGGCGGCAGCGAGGACCCGTTGACGCTGAAGGTGTCGTTGCTCTGGTCGTAGACGATCAGCGGTCCGCTGCTCTCGTCGTTGACAGTCGCGCCCAGCAGCCGGCGCATCACGGCGCGCCGGATGAATTTCACGTTGTCGGCGCGGCTGTCGTATTCGATCACTTCGGCTTCACCCTCGATCCATTCGTCGGGCCCGGCGTCGCGCTTCTGCTTGTAGTAGGCCAGCTTGCCCGGCGCCGCGGTGACGACGCCGTACTGGTAGCCATCCGGGTCCTGCCGCACGTCGATGCGCGCGCCGCGGATGGTGATCGTGCCCTTGGTCACCAGCACGTTGCCCGTGAAGACGCTGGTCTGCTTGAGATCGTCGTAGCGCATCGCGTCCGCATCGATGTTCATCGGCTTGGTACGGTCGGCCTTCTCCGCCTGGGCGAGCGGCGCGAAGCCAGCCAACCACAGGGTGAGGACAAAAGCACTAACCAGCTGGCTAAGGGAAAAGGATGAGGGTTGCGACTTCATAGAGGCACGAAACTTGCTGCGCGATTGTATGCGGCCGGGGGTCCCGGTTCGGCGCGGCCCGAATGAAAAAGCCCGCCGAAGCGGGCTCCATCGACTTTAGGGCATCCAGGCAGAGCATGGTTGCCCGTCCCGGCATAGGCCGTCAGCCCTTGCGCGCCTCGCCGATCAGGTAATCCGCGACCTTCAGCGCGCCCTCCATCGAGCCGGAGGTGTCGCCGTCCAGGTACCAGCGCCCGGCCACGCCGAAAGCCGGCACGCCGGCGACCGCGTAGTCGTTGGTGAGCTGGGTCGCGCGCTTGGCCTTGCCGACCACGGAGAAGGACTTGAACAGGTCGGCGAACTTCTTGGCATCCAGACCCGGCTGGTTCGCGGACCAGGCAAGAATCGCGTCGTCCCCGTTGATGTTCTGGCGCTTGTTGTGGATGGCGTCGAAGATCTTCAGTTGGAATTCGTCGACCTTGCCCAAGGCTTCCAGCGTGTAGTAGAGGCGCTGCTTGGCTTCGACGTCGTTGCCGACGAAGGGTACCGGCACGCGCTTGAACGCCACATGCGGCGGCAGCTGCTTGACCCAGGCTTCGAGCCGCGGCTCGAACGCGGCGCAATGCGGGCAGTTGTAAGAGAAGAATTCGAGCACCTCGACCTTGCCTGCGGGGGTGTCGATGGGCGCGGGTTTCTTCAGCGCGATGTACTCGGTGCCTTCCTTGGGCACGCGCGGCGATTGCGCATGCGTCGGGGCGGCCAGTGGAAGAAGGCCGAGCGTTGCCGCGGCCAGCGAAAAATCACGACGTTTCATAAGAAGAAGTCCTACAGTGTGGGCAGAAAGAGCCGGCCCCGCGGATCGAAGTTCCCGGTGAACAACAGTAACGGAGAATCAAGTCTCAGCGTTGAACACGGACCAGGGCCGATTCGAGGCCACCGCCGTCGAGCCGCTCCTTCAGCCGATCGGCTTCGTCCTTCTTGTTGAAAGGCCCCGCGCGCACGCGGTAGACAGTGCGCCCGGCCTGTTCGCGCTCCGTCACCTTCGCCTCCACGCCCATGAGCGACAGCTTGGCGCGCTGCGCCTCGGCGTCCTCGGGCGTGCGGAAGGCACCCGCCTGCACGAAATACACGAAGGGATCGGTGGCGGCGCTGACACCCGAGCTGGCGTTGGCGGTGGCCACGCTCGTGCCGCCGCCCGAGCGCGCTCTGGCGAGGTCGCCGATCGGATCGTTCGACGGCGGCAGCGCGTTCGCTTCGGCCGGAACCGGCGCCGTGCGCGCCGGGCGCGGCGCGGCGCTGGGTGCGACCACCACGGGCACCGGCCCGCTCGGAGGATGGAGGGGACCGACCGACGCGGGCTGCGGGGGCGCGGCGGATACCTCGGGCACGGCGGCCGTCGCCGGCCGCTGGGCGTTCGACTTGCCGGCGAGCGGCGCATTCGGGTCCCAGTCGCGGTTCTTGCGGGCTTCGGCTTCGTCCTGCTCGGCCCCGCCGCGCTGGGTCTTGGTCATGAACGGTATCGGCACTTTGGTTACATAAACCGCAATGCCGAGCGCCACGCCGAGGCCGAGCACCAAGCCGACGATGAGCCCGATGATGGTGTTGCCGCTTTGTCGTTGTTTCATGGAGAGAGTGGAATTCACATCTTGCGCGGCGCGCTGACGCCGAGAATTGCGAGGCCATTGTGCAGCACCTGCGCGGTGGCGGCGACCAGCGCCAGGCGGGCCAGCCTGACCGGCTCGTCGTCGACCAGGATACGCTCGGCGTCGTAATAGCTGTGGTAGCTCGCGGCCAGTTCGCGCAGGTAGAAGGTGACGTCGTGCGGCGCGAAATCCTTGGCTGCGGCACCGAGCATGTCCGGGTACTTCGCCAGCAGCAGCATGAGGGCCTGCGCCGCGGGGCTCTGCAACGGGGAAAGGTCGACTTGCGCTAGCGTGGCCGCATTGCCGCCCCACGCCGCCAGCACCGAGCAGATCCGCGCATGCGCGTACTGCACGTAGTAGACGGGGTTGTCGTTGTTCTGCGCCAGCGCGAGATCGATGTCGAAGGTGTATTCGGTGTCGGGCTTGCGGCTGAGCAGGAAGAAGCGAACCGCGTCGGTGCTGGTCCATTCGATGAGGTCGCGCAGCGTGACGTAGCTGCCGGCGCGCTTGCTGATCTTGACCTCTTCGCCGCCGCGCATCACGCGCACCATGGTGTGAAGCACGTAGTCCGGATAACCGGCCGGGATGCCGACGCCCGCCGCCTGCAGTCCGGCGCGCACGCGCGCGATGGTGCCGTGGTGGTCGGTGCCCTGTATGTTCACGACCCTGTGGAAGCCGCGCTCCCACTTGGCGATGTGATAAGCCACATCCGGCACGAAGTAAGTGTAGGTGCCGTCGCCCTTCCTCATGACGCGGTCCTTGTCGTCGCCGTAGTCGGTCGACTTGAGCCACAGCGCGCCGTCCTGCTCATAGGTCTTGCCGGCGTCGATGAGCTTCTGCACCGTGGCGGCGACCCGGCCGCTGGTGTAGAGGCTGGACTCGAGGTAGTAGTTGTCGAACCGGACCTGGAAGGCCTTCAGGTCCAGGTCCTGCTCATGCCGCAGGTAGGCGACAGCGAACTGGCGTATGCCGTCGATGTCTTCCACGTCGCCGCTCGCGGTGAATTCGCGGTCGTCTGAGCGCACGGTCTTCTTCGCCTTGAAGTCCGCGGCGATGTCGGCGATGTATTCGCCGTTGTAGGCCTGCTCGGGCCACTTGGCGTCGCCGGGCTTGAGGCCAATGGCGCGCAGCTGGGTGCTGGTGGCGAGGGTCTGGATCTGGACGCCCGCGTCGTTGTAGTAGAACTCGCGATAGACGCTGTCGCCCTGCGTGGCGAGCAGGTTGCAGATGGCGTCGCCGAGCGCGGCCTGGCGACCGTGGCCGACGTGCAGCGGGCCGGTGGGATTGGCAGAGACGAACTCGACCAGCACACGATCGCCGCGCTGGGGCTGCCGGCCGAAGTCCTCGCCCGCCGCCAGCACCTCGCGCACGACCTGCTGCTTGGCGGCGGTCTTCAGGCGGATGTTGAGGAAGCCGGGGCCGGCGATCTCGATGGCGTCGACCCATTGACCGAAAGCCGGCGTGGCGAGCAAGGTGGCGCGGAGCTCATCGGCCAGCTCGCGGGGCTTGCGCCCCAGCGGCTTGGCGAGCTGCATCGCCGCCGTGCTGGCGAAATCACCGTGCGCCGCGACCTTGGGGGATTCGAACGCGGCTTTGCTGCCCGCGCCGGGTGAGAGGGATTCGAGCGTGTTCGCGAGCGCCGCGAGCAGCTCCTGTTTGACCAATAGCATCGCGGGATTTTACCGGGGGCAAACCCCGCCCCCGCGCCGGCCGTCATCCGCCGGACGCCGACAGCCGTTAGTGGGGGCGACCCCGGTGGGCCGGGGCTGCCTTCCCACTCAATTCTCCGAGGACACACACATCATGAAGAAGCTCCTTTCCGCGATCGCCATGGGCGCCTGTCTCTCCTTCGGCGTCGCGTACGCGGCCGACCCGGCCCCCGCCGCCGCTGCCGCCGCCAAACCGGGCAGCAAGCTCGGCGCGTGCAGCAAGGAAGCCGCCGGCAAGGGTCTGAAGGGCGAGGAACGCAACAAGTACCTGTCGGACTGCAACAAGGGTCTTACCGCCGCCGCCGCGCCGGCCAAGCCGGTCAACAAGCTGGGCGCCTGCAGCAAGGAAGCCAAGGAAAAGGGACTCAAGGGCGAAGAGCGCAACAAGTACCTCTCGACCTGCAACAAGGCCTGAACGACTGAAGAAAAGCCCCGCATGCGGGGCTTCTTCTTATCCGCCCAGGTACGCGTCCTGCACCTTCGGGTTTCCGAGCAATTCGTGCCCGCTGCCCGACAGCACGATGCGCCCGGTTTCGATCACGTAGGCGCGGTCGGCGATCTTGAGCGCCTGGCGCACGTTCTGCTCGACCAGGAAGATGGTGAGCCCGTTCTTGTTGATCTCGCGCAGTGTGCGGAAGATGTCCTGCACGATGATCGGCGCCAGGCCCATCGAAGGTTCGTCGAGCAACAGCACGCGAGGCTTCGCCATCAACGCGCGGCCGATGGCGAGCATCTGCTGCTCGCCACCCGACAGGTTGCCGGCCAGGCCCTCGGACCGCTCCTTCAAGACCGGGAAGAGCGTGAAGATGCGGTCCAGGTCCTCGAGGCGCTGCGCCCTGCCGTCGCGCCGCGTGTAGGCGCCGAGTTCGAGGTTCTCGCGCACGCTGAGCGTCGTGAGCGTGGCGCGCCCTTCCGCCACCTGCACCAGGCCGGCCGCGACGATCTTGTGCGGCGACAGCGAAGTCAGGTCCTGGCCCTGCATCACGACGCGCCCCGCCGCCTTCCTGACCAGGCCCGACAAGGCCAGCAGCGTGGTGGACTTGCCCGCGCCGTTGGCGCCGACCAGCGTCGTGATCTGCCCCTCGTGCAGTTCGAAATCGATGCCCTTCACCGCTTCGATGTGGCCGTAGGCGACCTTCAGCCCCTCGACCTTCAGGAGTGGCGCGCTCATGACCTGGCCTCCCCGTGGCTCGTCGCCTCGTCTTCCTCGCGGCCCAGATAGGCCTCGATCACCTGCGGGTCGTTGCGGATCGCGTCCGGCCCGCCGCGCGCGATGATGCGGCCGAAGTTCAGCACGGCGATGTGCTCGCACAGGCCCATCACGAAACGCATGTCATGCTCGATCATGAAGACCGTGTAGCCCCGCGCGCTGATGTTGCGGATCTCGTGCATCAGGTCGGTCTTTTCGGTGCTGTTCATGCCCGCGACCGGCTCGTCGAGCAGCAGCAGCTTGGGTTCGGTCGCCAATGCGCGGGCGAGTTCGAGCTTGCGCTGCTCGCCGTACGAGAGCTTGTCCGCCGTGTCGGTGGCCTTGTGGTCCAGCTTGACCCAGGAAAGCAACTCGCGCGCGCGTTCCCGCGCGCGGCGCTCCTCGCTGCGGAACAGGCCCGATGAAGCAAGCAACCCGAAGGCACCGTAGCCCAGCTTCGCGTGCATGCCGACCATCACGTTCTCGATCAGCGACATTTCCTTGAAGACGCGGATGTTCTGAAAGGTGCGCGCGATGCCCGCGCGGGTGATCTCGTGCGGCTTCATGCCCGCGAGATCCTTGCCTTCGAATCGGATCGTCCCGCCCGTCACGGGCAGCAGCCCGGTGGTGAGATTGAAGACGGTGGTCTTGCCCGCGCCGTTGGGGCCGATCAGCCCGAAGATCCCGCCCTTCGGCACCTCCAGGTGGACTTCCTGCAGCACCCGCAGCCCACCGAAGTGGCGCGAAACGCCATCGAGCGTGAGAAGTCCGGCGCTCATGCGACTGCTCCCTTGCGCCCGAACCAGTGCCGTATGCGCGCCGGATCCCAGATTCCCTTGGGCAGGAACAGCACGATCAGCACGAGGATGATGCCGTTGAGCACCAGGCGGAAATCGCCGAACGCGCGCAGCGATTCGGGCAGCACGGTGAGGATCATGCCGCCGAGCACGGGGCCTGTGAGTCCGTTGATGCCGCCGAGCACGGCCATCGTCAGGATGTCGACGCCACGGTCGAAGCCGAACTCGTTCGGGCCGATGAAGAAGGTCAGGTGCGCATTGAGCGTGCCGGCCAGCCCCGCGATGGCGGCGCCGAGCACGAAGGCGAGCATCTTGTGCGCGGCGACGTCGATGCCCATCAACCCGGCTGCCGTTTCGTCTTCCTTGATGGCTTCGAAAGCGCGGCCGACTTTCGAGCGCCTCAAGCGCCACAAGGCCAACAGGACCAACACCAACGCCAGCACCACGTGCCACCACTGGGTCGAAGGCGGAATGCCGTTCAGGCCCAGCGCACCGCCGGTGAGCGATTCGGCATTGAGGATCGCGATGCGCACCACCTCGCCGAAGGCGAGCGTGGCCATGGCGAGGTACACGCCCGACAGCCGGAGCGTCGGCTTGCCGATGATGAAGGCCATCAGCGCGGGCGCCGCCATGCCGGCCGCGATGGCGACCGGAAATGGCACGCCCCAGCTCATCGTGAGGATGGCCGACGTGTAGGCCCCGATGCCCATGAATGCGGCATTGGCCATCGCCAGCATGCCGCATGACAGGGTGAGCCATATCGACAGCGCGAGCAGCGCATTGGTGCCCAGCGAGAGCACCAGGTTGCTGTAGACAGACCAGAAGTTGGCGAGCGCGTCCATCAGACTTTGCGCTCTTGCAAGGTGCCGAACAGACCCTTGGGCCGCACCAGCAGAACGAGGAAGAGCAGCCCGAACGCGACCGCGTCACGCATGGTCGAGCCGATGTAGGCGACCGACAGGACTTCCGCGAAACCGAGGAACAGGCCACCGATGAGCGCGCCGCGGATGTCGCCCATGCCCCCCAGGATGATGACCGCGATGCCCTTGTGCAGCATCGGCTGGCCCATGAGCGGAAACACCGCATTGGAATAGAGCCCGATGAGCACGCCCGCCAGCCCGCCCAATGCCGCCGCGGCGAAGGACGTCATGTAGAAGAGACCCTCGACGTTCACGCCCACCAGATAGGCCGCCTTGGGCGATTCGGCAATGGCGCGCAGCGCGCGCCCCAGCTGCGTGCGCTTCAGTGCCAGCAGCAGGACGGCCATCAGCGCGAAGGAGAGCAGGATGATGCCCAGTTCGAGCGCGGTCAGGTGGATGCCGCCGAGGCTCATCGACTGGTCGGAGATCACGCCTTGCGGGAAGCGGATGTTCTGTGCGCCGAAGATGCCCTGCACCCCGTTGTTCAGGATGATGGCCACGCCGATCGTGGCGATCATCGGTATGAGGTGCGGGGCGTTGCGCGCGCGCAGCGGCCTGAGCACCAGGTAGTCGATCAACAGACCGAGCCCGCCACAGAAGGCAAAGGCAAACAGCATGCCGGCCCAGAGCGGCAACGCGAACCGCGCCATGGCCTCGACCGCCGCGTAAGCGCCGACCATGAAGACCGCGCCGTGCGACAGGTTGATGACGCCGAGCACGCCGAAGATGAGCGTGAAGCCCAGCGCGAAGAGGGCATAGACGCACCCCAGCGAGAGGGCATTGACGAGTTGCTGTTCAAGCAAGGAAGACACCTCCGGCGCGCCACGACGGCGCACCGCAAAAGACAAACTGAAGCCGATCTCGCGGAGAGCACCCGGATGGCGCGCTCCTCCGACGAAGTGCGACGAGATGGCCAAGCCAGTCGCGCCCGCCTCGCCGGAGCCTGGGCAATTACTTCTCGATGACGAACTCGGTTCCCTTTGTCACGCTGACGATGGGAAGTTGCTGGGCGTCGTAGCCAGCCGGCTTGCCCGCCTTGTCGTTTGCACGACGGAACTGGAACGCACCGGTCGCACCGGTCCACTTGACGGCCGGCAGGGCGTCGCGGACAGCCGTGCGGTCCGCCGGCAGGTTGCCCGACAGCTTGACAGCCTTCAGCGCCTGCGCGGAGATGTACATGGCGTCGTAGGCCTGCGCGGCGAACTGGTCGGGCGCCGTCTTGTACTTTTGCTGGTAGGCCTTGATGAAGCGGGTGTTCTCCGGCGTCGCGTTGCTCGCCGACCATGGGCTGCCCACATACAGGTTGTCGGACTGGCCCTTGGCAAGATCGAACACCTTGACCGAATTCATGCCGTTGCCACCGATGAACGGCACGTTGAGGCCGAGCTGGCGGGCCTGCACCATGATGGGCGCGCCTTCGGCGAGCAGGGCCGACAGCACGATGGCATCGGCGCCGCTGGCCTTGATCTTCGTGAGCTGGGCCTTGAAATCGACATCGCCCTTGGCGAAGGTCTCGGTGGTGGTCACCGGGATCTTCAGGTCTTCGAGCGCCTTCTTGAAGTTGTCATAGCCGCTCTTGGTGAACACGTCGTCGTTGCCGTAGAGGACCGCGACCTTCTTGATGCCCGCCTTCTTCACGGCCACCTTGATGGTTTCGGGAAGCACGTCGGCTTCGGTGACGGAATTGCGGAAGACGTAGTCGCCGATGGACGTGATGCCGTCCGCGGTGTTGGACGTGCCGAACGCCACCGTCTTGGCGGCCTGCGCGATCGGGTCGCCCGCCTGCGCGGAGTTCGACAGCGTGGGGCCGAAAACCATCAGCACCTGGTCCTGGAAGATCAGCTTCTTGAAGACGTTGATGGCCTCTTCCTTCTTGCCCTGCTCGTCGGCGACGACCAGCTGGATCTTGTTGCCGTTGATGCCGCCCGCGGCATTGATCTCGTCGGCGGCCAGTTCGAAGCCGTTGCGGATGGCAACGCCGTACTGCGCGGCGCCGCCCGACAGGGCTTCGGCAACACCGATCTTCAGATCGGCGGCGTGGGCGCTGCCGCTGAAGGAAGCGAAAGCGCCGAAGAAGGCGATGGCGCCAACCGCAAGAGACGTTCTGTTACCTGGAAATCGATGCATGAAGACTTTCATTTTTCTGGATCCTGCGTTTGGTTCGCACGGACAAAATTGTATTACTCGACATTTCCACACCAGGCAAGAACACCCGGGGGGGTCGGGATTCTCGCCGCTCGGCACGCGGCGCGCATCCTCGGGTGTGAATTGATCTTCGCGCCTGCTCGTGTGTGTCGTCAATTCGAAGTGGCGCATTGGCCAGCGGGAGCGGCACATTGGCCAGTGCCAGAGCTTCAGTGTTCTTCCCGACGCTACTTCAGCACGCCGAAGAGGTTGTTGAAGTCATCGGTCCAGGCGCGCAGGCCGGGGATCGGCGTGATCGCCGAGCTCGCCGCGGCAAGGGTGCCCCGGGTCAGCGCCTGGGGATCGCGCGCGACCAGGACCCAGTCGGTGCTGCGCAGCCCTTCCTGCGGCGGTTCGTCGTGCACCAGTACCGCGTGCAGGCCCTTCGCCAGCGCGATCTTCCCGACCACGGGCGCGAGCGCGAGGAAGCGGTTGGTCACATGGAAGGCGATGATGCCGTCCGGCCGCATGTGCCGCAGATAGACATCCATGGCCTCGGAGGTAATCAGGTGGATCGGCACCGAATCGCCCGAGAACGCATCGACGGCCAGCACATCGAAGGCCTGCGGGCTCTCGCGCTCCAGTGCCAGCCGGGCGTCGCCGAGCACGCGGTCGATGTGGGCGCGGCTATCGGCGAGAAAGCTGAACTCGGTGTCGGCGAGCTCGAAGACCTGGGGATTGATCTCGTAGACCCGGTAGACGTCGCCCGCCCTGCCGTAGGTGGCCAGCGTGCCCGCCCCCAGCCCGATGAGCCCGACGTGCCGCGCCGCCTGTGGCGCGGCGGCGATGGTCCGGCCGATGCCCGAACTCGGCCCGTAGTAGGCGGTGGGCTCGCGTCGGCGCTCGCGCGCCAGGTACTGCTCGCCGTGCTTGACCGAGCCGTGGTACATCTGCCGCACCCTGTCGCGCACCGCATCGCCGTCCGAATCGAGCGTGATCAGCGTGCCGTAGAAGTTGCGCTCCATGCGCCGCGCGCCGGAGGTGTCACCCTCGACCTGAAGCGCAAGGAACCAGGCACAGCAGGCCGCCAGCGCCAGCGACGCCACCATGCCCAGGCGCCGGCTTCGCCACAGCAGGGCGGCGAGCAGCGCGCACAGGACCAGGCCCAGACCCAGCTCGTAGTACGCCGGCAGGACGTGCGGCGCGACCAGCCCCACGCTCACGCCGCCGATCGCCCCGCCCAGCGAGAGCATGAGATAGAAGCGCGTGAGGTACGCGCCGGCGGGCCGCAAGCTGGCCATCTCGCCGTGCAGGAACATGCACAACGCGAACAGCCCGACGATGTAGATCGGCAGCGCGGTCTTGACGTTGGAGCCCAGGCTGTCCTGCAGCCCGAAGGCGCACAGGGCCAGCATCACGGCGGCGAACGGGAGGAACACCACGCGGCGGTACCACCGGTCGCTCTCGAAGCACAGGACGAAAGTCAGCAGGTAGACCGAGAGCGGCAGCACCCACAGGAAGGGAATGGCCGCGACGTTCTGCGTGATATGGTTGGTGATGGCGAGCAGCAGCCACGAGCCCAGCGCCGGCAGGGCGAGCCAGGTCAGGTAGTCGGTGGCGCGAGGCTTCGCGGCGGGCGTCGCCTCGCTGGCCGCCGCCGCAGCGATCGCCGGCCCGCCCGCCCAGTGGCGCGACACGTAGAGCGTGGTGCCGGCGCACAGCAGCACGAACACGGCGTAGGCCACCGACCAGCCGCGGGCCTGCTGCATCAACGCGCTGTGTGGCTCGATGAGGACCGGATAGCTCAACAGCGACACCAGCGAAGCGAGGTTCGAGAGCGAGAAATACCGGTACACCTGCGCGCCCCAGGGCGTGCGCGCCACCCAGGACTGCACCAGCGGCCCGGTGGTCGAGAGCAGGAAGTACAGCAGGCCGATGGTGCCGAGCAGCAGGCCGAGGATCCAGACCGTCGGGTCTTCGGACCCGGTCGGCTTCCAGCGCGCGCTGGTCACGATCGGCAGGAAGGCCAGGCTCAGCAGCAGCAGGCCGACGTGCAGCCGCGTCTGCGCGCGCACGCCCAGGCGGCGCGTGATCCAGTCCGAGTAGGCGTACCCCGCCAGCAGCACGACCTGGAAGAAGACCATGCAGATCGACCACACCGCGGCCGAGCCGCCGAACCAGGGCAGGATCTGCTTGGCGATCAGCGGCTGGACGAGAAAGAGGAGGAAGGCACTGGTGAAGATGGTGCCGGCAAAGAGTGCCTTGACGTATGCCGGCCGCATCGGGGTGCTAGCCCCTGGCGCCGAAGCCGCGCGCCAGGAAGACGGCGACCAGCGGTATGAGCGCGATCAGGTGCGCCTGGATCATCACCAGCTTGCGCGTCTTCCGGATGTCGGTTTCGCTGGGCAGCGTGCCGTCGGCGCGCAGCGCCTTGCGCCAGCGGAAGTAGGTGAGCGTGGGGAAGATGGAGATGATGCCGACGATGATGAAGAGCGTGAGCTTCACGTGCAGCAGCGGGTTGGTCCAGTACCAGGCGGTGCCCTTGATGCCCCACCAGGTGCGCGCGACGCCGGTGGCGAGCACGGCGATGGCCGCGATGCCGTAGACCATGTCGACCCTGGCCAGCCGCTCGACCACGGCCGCATTGAGCCATTGCACACGGCACAGCGCGGCCTCGCTCGAGATGAAGACCACCATGGTGAGGATGGCCAGGATGTGCAGGTAGGCAAGGATCGCTTCGAGTGTCATCGTGGGTCTTCCTGGGGGGGTGCAAGCGTTGCGGGCGGGGTCATTGTGCCGCCCCAGAATTCGGGCCGGGCATATTGCGCCTTCAGAAAATCCAGCCACAGCCGCACGCGCAGCGGCAGGTGCTTGCGCTGCGGGAAGACGGCGTAGATGCCATTGGGCGGCGCGGCGAACTCGTCGAGCAGGGGAACCAGCAGGCCGGCATCGATTTCCGCTTCCACCTCCCACGTGCTGCGCCATGCGATGCCGTGGCCGGCCAGGCACCAATCGTGCAGCACCTGGCCGTCGGAGCAGTCCAGCGGCCCTGTGGGCTTGAGGTGCACGACCTCGTGCTCGCCGTTCGGGGTCGGCACGCGAAACGCCCAGCCGCGCGTCTGCGATGCGTCGCTCGAGAGGCTGAGGCAGGCGAAGCGCGCCAGTTCGCCGGGGTGGCGCGGCGCGCCGTGCCGGCGAACGAATCCGGGCGTCGCGACGCAACGCCGCCGGTTGTCCGCCAGACGCATGCTCACGAGCGAAGAATCGGGCAGGTCGCCCACGCGCACGGCGCAATCGAAGCTCTCTCCCGCCATGTCGACCAGCCGATCGCTGAGGTTCAGCGAGATCGTGACCTCCGGATGCAGTTCGTGGAAGCGCGGCACGAGCGGCGCGACATGGCGCCGGCCGAAGCCCGCCGGCGCGGTCACGCGCAAGTGCCCGCTGGCCTTGACGCCACCGGCGCTGACGCTGGCCTCCGCGTTCGCGAGTTCGACCAGCAGGCGCTGGCAGTCCTCCAGGAACGCGCTGCCTTCGTGCGTGAGCGTGATGCGGCGGGTCGTGCGCAGCAGCAGCTTGACGCCGAGCCGCTCTTCCAGCGCGTCCAGCCGGCGGCCCATGATGGCCGGCGCCACACCCTCGGCCTTGGCCGCGCCCGTGAGACTGCCGCGCGTCGCGATCGCGACGAAGGATTCGAGTTGCTTCAGGCGGTCCATCGCGGCCGATTATCCTCAGCGGCCTCAGGTAGCGGGCTCTCGCTCTTTCTGGGTACATTGGTGCTTCACGAAGCAGCACGGCCCTCACCCGACCGGAGACACATGGACAGCCTCGACCTGATCAGAACCTTTCGCGAAGTCGCCACGCATGGCAGCTTCTCGCGCGCGGCCACGCGGCTCGACATGTCGAGAGCTTCCGTCAGCAAGTACGTGGCCGAGCTGGAGTCCCGCTTCGGCGTGCGTTTGCTGAACCGTTCCACGCGGTCCGTGAGCCTGACCGACGCCGGCTCGCTGTTGCTCGAGCGCAGCAAGCCGGTGCTGGAAATGGTGGAGCACACGACGGCCGAGCTGCAGGAGCATGCCAGCCGCCCGACGGGTCGCCTGCGCATCGCCGCCTTGCCCGGCATGGGCCAGGGCGACCTGCCCAAGCTGCTGGGACAGTTCATGGGCCACTATCCCGAAGTCAGCATCAGCCTTCGGCTGACCAGCAACACGATCGACATGGCGGAGGAAGCGATCGACGTGGCGCTGCGCTTCGGCCCGATCGAGGACGACAACCTGATCGTGCGCAAGCTCGCGCGGGTGAAACTCACGGTGTGCGCCTCCCCGACCTACTGGAAGAAGCACGGCATGCCGACGCACCCCTCGGAACTGTCCGGGCACGACGCGCTGACGCATTCGAACGCCGGCCCGCATCCGCAATGGCGATTCGAGGTCCAGGGCAAGCCACTGGACGTCCCGGTGAAGAGCCGGATGGATTCGACGGACAACACCCCGCTGGTCCAGGTCGCGATGCAGGGCTTCGGGGTGGTCTACCTGCCGGAGATCACCGTGCGTTCGCAGCTCGACCACGGTGAGCTGGTACCGGCGCTGCACGATTTCGTGCGCAACGACATGTGGCTGTTCGCGGCCTATCTCCAGCGACGGCACAACAGCGCGGCCCTGCGCGCCCTGCTGGACTTCCTGCAGACCCGCATCGGCGCGCGCGCGGCCGCAAAGCGCTGAGCAACCGTCTTCCAAGTCAAGCCGAATGAAGCGAATCGTCCCAATGCTTGCCACTCTTGGCGATGGCGTTGAGCACCGTCAGGAGCTTGCGCATGGCTGCCACGAGGGCGACCTTCTTTGGTTTGCCGGCGACGACCAGGCGCTGGTAGAACTGCTTGAAC
>NZ_JBFTPS010000069.1:0-30431 GCF_056398605.1 Variovorax sp. 01T432 | reverse complement strand
GCGCCCGATGCGCCGACCTTCGACATCGTCACCACCGCGCAGCCTCTGCATCAGCGCGCCCTCGCGCTCGCGCAGGCCATCACGCCGTAGACAGAAACCAGCCCCGCAAATTCAGGCAAGTGCTTGAATCACAAGGGAATCTCGTCTGAAGGGGCGTGGAACTTCAGACTAGAAGTCCACCAAGCTCAGGCCGATGCTGAGTACCGTGCGCTTGCGGTTGTAGTCCACCAGGGTATCGCCGTACCCGTAGAACAACTGCGTATGGAAGCGCAGGTTGCTGCGCACCGAGTCGCCGACCGCGGTCAGCCATTCGAGACGCACGGAGCCGCGTCCACTGTCGCGCAGGTTGTTGCGCACCGTAATGCCGAGCGTGTTGTCTCGGTTGAGGTTCCAGCGACCGGTGAGTTCGGCGCGCCCGATGTAGTTCGAGATATCGGGGTTGTCGTCGGTGGCGGCGTTCTCGGACAGGCGATTCCAGATGCGCCCCGTGATACTGAATTCGTCGCCCAGTTCCGCGCCGCCCATCAGATAGACGCGATTCCAGCTGCGCGAATAGGGCAGGCTCTGGCCGTTCGACTGGTGCACTAGGCCGAGCCCCGCATAGCGCCAACGCCAATCGCCCGGAAGCTTCACGTCGGTTGGATAGACATAGATCAGCTCAGGCTCATGGTCAGTGGTTCGAAAGGGCCGGGAGATGCCACCATTGAAGAGCTGCCATGTCGACTGCTGCGTGTACCCGAACCACAGCGAATCCTTTTTCGCCGGCTCGCCCTGCGTCAACAGGCCCTGCGCGAGCTTGGTGCGCACCGACAGGCCGATACGCATCTCATTGGCTTGGTAGGCGATGTCCGTGCCGGTGTGGTCCGGCGCCGGCGAGGTGGGGGTCTGCGGCGCATGGGTGGCCGCGGAGAATGAGACGTTCAGCGGCCGGTATCCACGAAAGTTGAAGGTGCCGCAGTCGCTGCCATTTTCCAGCTCCCAGAAGCGTGACAGTTCCGAGTACTGGCGATCTCGGCAGCCCTGCTCCGTCGTGACGGTCACCACGCGCGTGGCAGGCAGGGCGGCGTCGACCGGCGGTGGCAACTGGGCGGCCGCGAGTGCCGGCGGCGCTGCGGGGACCGCCTGGGCGGGCAGCGTCTGCTGCTGCGCCCAACGGTCGAAGCATGCCAGCCGTGCCTCCTTGTTCGCGTCCAACTTCTGGCACTGCTGCCATGTCAATTGGGCGCTGGCCAGGGGACTGGCCGGTTTGTCGGCAGGCTGTGCCTGCGCGCCCGCGGCGCCCAGACCCATGAGCAGTGCCGTGACGGCGATGGTCCATGTCTTCATTGCCAGCTGCCAGTCTTGTTGAGCAAGAGGGGGTGCGTGCTTCCATCGGAAGCATCACGCCATGTCCCCTTGAAGGCCCTGCCGCAGGAGCCGGACTGCAATTCGGCCGTCCAGACGCGGCTGATGCTGCGGCCATCCTGTGATTCGTCGATGTTGAGGACGCCGTCATCGTCGATGTCGCCCGCAAGTTGCGCGACCGATGGCGGCGCGGTCCCACGGTCACGGGTGACGGTACCTCGCACGCCGGCGTATTCGGGGTGCCGGGAGAGCCGCACTTTCGCGATGCCGGGAATCCCGTCGAAGCGGGCTTCCCAACTACCGAACAGCGCCTCGAGCGGCACGTCGCGGCCGTCCGTGGGGCAGGGGGCTGCAGGGATGGGCTGCATGGCTGTGCCCTGTGCCGCAGCGCCGCCGCACGCGGCCCAGGCGGCGATCAGAACGCACGCGATCCGGACCCTCATGGTGCTCCCGCGGCGGCCGCCGCCGCGGCTGCGTTGTCCTGGGCCTTGCGTGCGAACTCGGCCCGCAAGGCCTTCAGCTTCTCGCGCGGGTCTTCCTTGGCCGTCGTCTTGTCGAGGGCCATTTCAGCGATGAAGCGGCTCGGCTGGGCGGCGACCATCTCGCGGCCTTTCTTGCGCCGCTTGGTCCAGCTCACGGCCAGGCTGCGCTGCGCGCGCGTGATGCCGACATACATCAATCGGCGCTCTTCCTGTAGTCGTTCCAGCGTGCTCTCGCTGACTTTCTCCTGCCTGCCGCCATCGTCGTCCAGCTTGAAGGGCAGCAGGCCTTCGGTCACGCCGACGAGCATCACATGCGGCCACTCGAGTCCCTTGGACGCATGCAGCGTGGACAGCGTGACGACGTCCTGGTCCTTTTCCCGCTCGCTGATGGTCGACAGTAGGGAGATGGTCTGTGCCACTTCGAGCATGCTCTTGCGTTCGCTCTCGACCGTTGCGCCGGAAGCGTCGTCGATCTGCCCGCCGCAGCGCTGCGACATCCAGTCGCAGAACTCGAGCACGTTGGTCCATCGGCTCGCGGCGACCTGCTCGCTGTCCTCGCCGTCGTAGAGATGCTTCTCGTAGTCGATTTCCTTCAGCCATTCGGCGAGGAAGGCGCGCGCGTCCTCCGCGCCCACGGTGCGGCGGGCGCGGTACTCGAGGTCATTGATGTAGCGCCCGAACTCATGCAGGCCTTCCAGTGCACGCTTGGGCACGACGCTCGGCAGCGAGGATGAGAACAGTGCCTCGAACAGGCTCAGCTTGTACTGGCTCGCGAAGGTCCCGAGACTGGCCAGCGTGGTGTGTCCGATGCCGCGCTTGGGCGTGGTCACCGCGCGCAGAAAGGCGGGATCGTCGTCGTTGTTGACCCACAGGCGAAACCAGCCGCAAAGATCCTTGATCTCCGCGCGGTCAAAGAAACTCTGTCCGCCCGACACCTTGTAAGGAATCTGGGCCTTGCGAAGGGCCTGCTCGAAGACCCGTGCCTGGTGATTGGCACGGTAGAGGATCGCGAAGTCACGAAACTCCTTGTGCTGGGCGCCTTGCGTGGTGGCATCGCCCGCCCGCAGGCTCTGGATGCGGGCCACGGCGCGCTCGGCCTCGTGCGCCTCGCTGTCGGCATCGACCACCCGCACCGGCTCGCCTTCGCCGAGTTCGCTGAAGAGTGTCTTGGGAAAGAGCTTCGGGTTCGGCCCGATCACGTTGTTCGCGGCGCGCAGGATGGCGCTGGTGCTGCGGTAGTTCTGTTCGAGCTTGACGACCTTCAGGTTGGGATAGTCGATCGGCAGCTTCCTCAGGTTGTCGAGCGTTGCGCCACGCCAGCCGTAGATCGATTGGTCGTCGTCACCCACGGCGGTGAAGCGCCCACGCTCGCCGACCAGCGCCTTCAGCACTTCGTACTGCGTCGCGTTGGTGTCCTGGTACTCGTCCACCAGCACGTGGCCGAGCGCGGCCTGCCACTTCGCGCGTACCTCGTCATGCTGCTGCAGCAGCTTGAGCGGCATGCCGATCAGGTCGTCGAAGTCCACGCTCTGGTAGGCGGCCAGGCGCTCTTCGTAGTGCGCCATGATGCGGGCCGTGATGCGCTCGTTGTCGTCAGCCGCCTGCGCCTCGGCCTGCGCGGCATTCAGTCCCATGTTCTTCCACTTGCTGATGGTCCACTGCCAGATGCGTGCGGTTGCCGCGTCGGTGGTGCCGCCGGCATCCTTCAGGATCTTCGTCACGTCGTCGCTGTCGAGGATGCTGAAGGCCGGCTTCAGACCCAGCACGGCGCCATCCTC
Organism: Variovorax sp. 01T432; assembly: GCF_056398605.1. Classification (NCBI taxonomy): domain Bacteria; kingdom Pseudomonadati; phylum Pseudomonadota; class Betaproteobacteria; order Burkholderiales; family Comamonadaceae; genus Variovorax; species Variovorax sp. 01T432. The sequence goes on along the minus strand of NZ_JBFTPS010000069.1, from coordinate 26,827 downwards.
GCGCATCATGCGCACGCCCAGCGCGTGGAAGGTGCAGACCACCACGTGCTTCGCGTCCCGCCCGATCAGGCCCTTGGCGCGCTCGCGCATCTCGCTGGCCGCCTTGTTAGTGAAGGTGATGGCCGCGATGCGCTTGGGCTCGACGCCGGCCTGGATCAGGCGCGCGATCTTGTGCGTGATCACGCGCGTCTTGCCCGAGCCCGCGCCGGCGAGCACGAGGCAGGGGCCATGCATGTAGTTGACAGCTTCTTGTTGCGCGAGGTTGAGGCCAGAGGACATTGAGCGAACGGAAGGCGCAAAGCGGGCAATGATACGGGCCGTCGTCACCTCCACTGGTATGTATGGCTGTGTTAGACATGTGTGCTCATGTGCGCACCCGGGAAATACAGGCGGCAGTACGTCGCCTCGCAGTCGGCGCCAGAACGTCGATGCCAACGTCGACAATCGCCGCGTGCTCCAGATCTTCCTCGTCACAATCCCCTTTTTCGCATTGATCGCCGCCGGCTATACGGCGGCGCGTGCCGGCGCGTTGCCGCTGCCGGCCATCCCCGGATTGAACGTCTTCGTCCTCTATTTCGCATTGCCCTGCATGTTGTTTCGCTTCGGCGCGGGCGCGCCGATCGGGCAGCTTCTCGATGCCGGCGTGGCGCTGGTGTGGGGCGCGGGCGCGCTGGCCGTGGTTGGCGCCACGGTCGCGTTCAGCCGCAACCCGCGCATCGGCTGGAACGATGCCGCCTTCGGTGCGCTGGTGGCTGCTTTCCCGAACACCGGTTTCATGGGCGTTCCGTTGCTGGTGGCGATCCTCGGCACCCAGGCCGCTTCGCCAATGATCATCACGATCGCCTTCGACCTCGTCGTGACCTCTTCGTTGTGCATTGCTCTCTCGCGCCTCGATGGCGCGGACGAGCATGGAGCGGCCAAGGCGGCTCGCCAGGCGCTCAGAGGCATCCTGCAGAACCCGATGCCGTGGGCCATCCTCCTCGGCGCCCTGGTGTCGGCCACGCGCTTCGGCCTGCCGGGGCCGCTCGACCGCACGATCGCGATGCTGGGCGATGCGGCATCGCCGGTCGCGTTGTTCACCATCGGCGCCGTACTGGCGCGTTCTGCCTTGCTGGCCCGTGAGCATCGCGCGAGCGCGGTCGTCGCCAACGCCATGGGGAGCGCGGCGCCGGCGCCTCAGCTGGCGCCTTTGCGTGACGTGCTGCCCGTGGCGGCTGTCAAGCTGGTGGCGCATCCCTTGCTGATCTACGCCGCCGGCAGGGGCGTCATGGCGCTCGGATTGCCGCTGGGACAGCCGGCGCTGGTCGCCATCGTGCTCGTGGCGGCGCTGCCGAGCGCCAGCAATGTGTCGATGCTGGCCGAGCGTTTCGGTGCGGACAACGGCCGCATCGCCCGCATCATCCTCTGGACCACCGTGGCCGCCTTCTTCACCTTCCCGGCGGTTGCCGGCTGGCTGCGCTAAGGCGTGAGGACGCCCAGCTTGTAGGGGTCGGCGTCCGACAGCGCCTCGCAGCGCGAGACATCCCGCCCCTGGTTGCCGTCGCAATAGTAGGTGTTGTAGACGCGGCCGAACAGCGTGGGCGTGGACGTGAAGAGCACGCCCCGGTCGGGCCGCCAGCTCTCCTTGGGTGCGGGACCGGCAGTGGCCGCGGAGGTGGCCTGGGCTTCGCTGTGCGGGGTGGTGAATTCGGCCAATGTCCTGTAGACGCCCTCGCCCTGCCAGCGGCTGGTGAGTTCGCCGGGTTGAGGACGTGCCGAAACCGGGATCAGCAGGCCATTGATCTGGAACCCGCGTCCGAAGCGGTGTTCCTTGCCCGCGAGGAACGCATATGCACATGCGGCGTGGCATTGGCCCTTGGCTTCCGTATTGACCGAGGCGGCGCTGATTGCGCGCGCATATTCGCCCGCGACCTGGGCCGTGCCGCCCAACGAGTTCTCGAACACCACCGTCCGCACCTGGCCGCTCGCCAGATGAGCCGCGAAGTCCTTGATCGCGCTGCCATCCAGCATGCCTCGCACCACGAGGCGACTGCCTTCGAGCTCGAGCTCGGCCGCCTGCGAGCCGGCCGCCGCACAAGCAACCCAAACCCCCAACAAGATCCTGGACGGCGTCTTCACGGCGATTCCTTCTGCATGAGCTCGGACGAGCCCCAACTGTTGCACAGCTTTGTTAACCGCGTCAGTCGGCGACCCGTAGCGACTTCAGAGTATTTCCTACACGCGCGGGCCAATGCGCAGTGGATAGTGTTAACTATTGCTTTTGACTAATGCTTCCGTTTTCAAGAGCCTGCTACAGTGGTGTCACAAACCAGGAGTACGCGATGACGACTTTGATGCGCGGAGTGCTTTGGGCGGTCTGGCTCATCGGCGTGGGTTGGTTGTGGACACATGGTGACCTGGGTGTCGGCGGCGCGTTGTTGATTGGCGCGATGAGCCTTCTGGTCTTTCTATGGCCGCACACTGCTGGCCGCCGCCGGCGCACTGAATTGCGCTACGTCGAGATGGGCAAGCAGCCGATGGGCCTGCGCTGACGCGAGTCGGCCTCCGTCGACCCGGCGGGCCTTGTCTGCCTAGATGCTGTGCGGGTCCACGTCGACCAGCCAGCGGATCACTCCCTTGCCCTCCGGTTGGCGGCGAAGCTCGTGAAGCAGTGGCTGCCAGCCTGCAAGCAATCGCTGCAGGGCTGCGCGCGACCTGCTTTCGACCAGCATCTGCGCGCGCTCGACATTGGCCACGCGCTGGATGGCCAGCGGCACGGCCGGATAGCACGTCACCCGGTCTGCGGCCTCCAGCATCTGCGCCGAGGCACTAGCCGCATTGAGAAAGGCCTGCGCAGTCTCTTGCGAGCGGGCATCGGCGCGCAAGAGTGCCTGATAGGCGAACGGCGGCATGCCGGCGGCGGCTCGGTCCTCGAGTTCGCGTTGGGCGAAAGCCGCATAGTCGTGGCGGCGCAGCGCCTCGAACAGCGGATGCTGCGGATGATGGGTCTGGATCCACATCTCGGCCGTCGCGCCCTGCGTCGCAAGGTATGCGGCGTCACGTCCAGCCCGCCCCGCCGATTGCATCAGCAGGCCGAACAGCCGCTCCGGCGCCCGGAAATCGCTGGAGAAGAGCGCGCCATCCGGATTGATGGCCGCCACCAGCGTGACGCGACGGAAGTCGTGTCCCTTGGCGATCATCTGCGTGCCCACAAGCACGTCGACCTCGCCCGCATGCACCGCGGCAAGCTGCGATTCAAGGGCGCCCTGCTTGCGCGTGCTGTCGGCATCGATACGTGCGATGCGCACCGCGCTGCCGTCGGGGCGCTGCACGCTGGCGAACAGCTCGCCCAGATGTTCCTCGAGCCGTTCCGTGCCGCGGCCCACCGGTGCGATGTCCGGGTTGCCGCATGCCGGGCAGGCGCGCGGCACGCGTTCGGTGAAGCCGCAGTGATGACAACGCAAGGTGCGGTCGATCTTGTGGAACACGCGGTAGGCGCTGCAGTGCGGACACTCGCTCTTCCAGCCGCAGTCGCCGCAGGCCAGCACAGGCGCGTAGCCCCGCCGGTTGAGAAACACCATGCTCTGCTCGCCGCGTGCGATGCGCTGCCCGATGGCGTCGAGCAGCACCCCCGACAACACAGTCCTGGGCGGTTGCAGGTTCATGTCGACCATCCGTACGGCGGGCAGTGCACCCGAACCGACGCGGGAGGGCATTGAAAGGCGCAGATATCGCCCGCCTGCGTCCTGTCCTTCAGGCGGACGGCTCTGATGCCAGCTCTCGAGCGAGGGCGTGGCCGATCCCAGAATGACCTTGGCGCTTTCGCGTTGGCCGCGCCACACCGCGAGATCTCGCGCGGAGTAGCGCGCGCCTTCCTGCTGCTTGTAGCTCGGGTCGTGCTCTTCATCGACCACGATCAGCTTCAGCGCCGGCATCGAGGCGAACACCGCCATGCGCGTGCCAAGCACGATACGCGCCGCGCCGCTATGCGCCGCCAGCCAGCTGGTCAGGCGCTGCGGGTTCGTCATGCCGCTGTGCAGGGAAACCACCGCGCCGACGCCGAACTTCGCGTCGAAACGAGCCTTGAAGCGCGCTTCAAGCTGAGGCGTCAGGTTGATCTCCGGCACCATCACCAGGGCCTGCGCGGCCGGGTCCCGTTCCAGCAGCGTTGCCACGCTGCGCAAGTAGACCTCCGTCTTCCCGCTACCCGTGCTGCCGAACAGCAGAAAGGGGCCGGGTTCGGCGTCGAATCTGGCCAGTGCCTCTGCCTGCTCCGTGCTGAGCTCAACGCCCGCCGGCGCCTCGTCGGCGGCACCTGCTGCCACCGACGAGGCCTGTCGCTTGAGCCGGCGGGCCAGTTGCACCGCGCTGAGATCGCGCAGATGGGGTGGAAGCGCGGCCAGCGCGATCTCGCCGAGCGAACGCTGGTAGTAGCGCGCGGCGAACGCGACCATGTCACGCCACGCGTCGGCCAGCGGCGGCAGGGCATCCAGTACCGCGCCGATTGCCTTGAGTTCCATGGCTGGCGCCGAATTCGCATCTTGCGCACGCGCCCCCCAGACCACGCCCAGCACCTCGCGGCGCCCCAGTGGCACGCGCACCAGTGTCCCCGGCGCCAACGGCACCGCGCTGGCATAGCTCAGTACATCCCCTAGTGCGCTGTGTGCCGGCGTCTGGATTGCGACGTCGATGCACCAGTTCAAGGCTGGCTCCAGCTTTGTGGATTTCTTAACGCTGCTTTGAGCAAAACGGCCTAAGTTGTTGATTTCTCTGCACTTTGTGGGCCGTCCAGATTTTCTGTGGATAACTTTGTTGATATCCCGGCTCGACTCGTCGCCAGCCCTTGAAAATCAAGGCTCCGACTGGAATGCCCGCAAAAAAAGCAAAGTTCGAAATCCATATAAATCAACAACTTAGCGTCGCTATCGCTTTAGGAGCACGGGCCACAAGGCCTTGGATAATTTTGCGCACCGCAACAGCCGTTTTGTGCATAAGTCAGTCGGCCCTTACCTTTTCCGCCCTTGACAAATGCAAAGCAGGCGATCTCGTTTGCTTACATCCGATAACAATACTCAGATGCGCAGCGCACGCGATTGGGCATGTACTGCGTGGACCAGCGCCGCGACGTGGTCCGGCGGCGTGAATTGGCTGATACCGTGGCCCAGATTGAAGATATGCGTGGCTCCGGGCGCCAATGCATCCGTGTGCGGCTTGCCGAAACTTCGCAGCACCTTCGCCACCTCGGCTTCGATCCGCGTCGGCGGCGCGAACAACACGTTGGGATCGATGTTGCCTTGCAGCGCCTTCCCGCTGGGCCCTTCGCCCACGAGGGCGCGGGCAGCGCCCAGGTTGACCGTCCAGTCCAAGCCCAACACTTCGCATTCGAGCGCGCGCATCTCCTCCAGCCACAGCCCGCCGCCCTTGGTGAACACGACTCGCGGTACCGGCTGCCCGTCGGCGCCTTCGCGCTTCAATTGCGCCAGCACGCGCGCGGTATAGGCCAGACTGAATTCCTGGAAGGCGCCGTCGGCCAGTACGCCGCCCCAACTGTCGAACACCATCACGGCCTGCGCGCCGGCGTCGATCTGCGCATTGAGATAGGCAGCGACCGCATCGGCGTTCACCGTGAGCAGCCGGTGCATGAGATCGGGGCGGCTGTAGAGCAGCGTCTTCACCAGTCGGTAGTCGCTCGAGCCCGCGCCCTCGACCATGTAGCAGGCCAGGGTCCACGGGCTGCCCGAGAAGCCGATCAGCGGCACGCGGCCTTTGAGCGCGCGGCGGATCGAGGCCACGGCGTCGAATACGTAGCGCAGCTTCTCCATGTCCGGCACCTCGAGCGCCGAGATCGCCGCTTCATCGCGTACCGGGCGTGCGAAGCGCGGGCCCTCGCCAGCCTCGAAGGACAGGCCGAGGCCCATCGCGTCGGGGACCGTGAGGATGTCGGAGAAAAGGATCGCGGCGTCGAGCGGGAAGCGTTCGAGCGGTTGCAGCGTGACTTCGGTGGCGAAGTCGACGTTGGTCGCCAGGCCCATGAAACTGCCCGCCTTGGCCCGTGTCGCCACGTATTCAGGGAGGTAGCGTCCGGCTTGGCGCATCAGCCAGACGGGCGTGTGATCGGTCGCCTGTCGCCAGCAGGCGCGCAGGAAGGTGTCGTTTTGGAGAGGCGCGAAGGGCATTGCGCAATTGTCGCAGGGCGGCTTGCGCCGGCGCTATTCGACGGCAGCGGCGCAGCTTCACAAGCTTGCGGGCTGGTTGATTGTTGAACCCAGGTTAACGGCGGCTTGAATCCAGTGCTGCGTCATCAGCCCGTCGAGTTCCTAAAGTCGGCGATCCTTTCCATTCTCGAGCGCAGGACCGCCCCATGAAGACATACCGAATCGCAACCATCCCCGGAGACGGCATCGGCAAGGAGGTCATACCCGCCGGCCGAGAGGTGATGCAGGCCCTGGCCGCGGCCGATGGCGCGCTGCGTTTCGAATTCGAGGACTTCGGCTGGGGCGGCGACTGGTTCCGCCGGCATGGCGTGATGATGCCGGACGACGGCCTCGCGGCCCTGCGCGACAAGGACGCCATCCTGTTCGGCTCGGCCGGCGATCCGCACATCCCCGACCACATCACGCTGTGGGGCCTGCGCCTGAAGATCTGCCAGGGCTTCGACCAGTACGCCAATGTCCGGCCGACCCGCATCCTCCCCGGCATCGACGGTCCGCTGAAGCGCTGCACGCCCGAGCAGCTCGACTGGGTGATCGTGCGCGAGAACTCGGAGGGCGAGTACGCCGGCGTCGGTGGCCGCGTGCACCAGGGCCATCCCATCGAGGCGGCGACCGACGTCAGCATGATGACGCGCGCCGGCGTCGAACGCATCATGCGTTTCGCATTCAAGCTGGCCCAGTCGCGGCCCCGCAAGCTGCTGACCGTCGTCACGAAGAGCAACGCCCAGCGCCATGCGATGGTGATGTGGGATGAGATCGCCGTGCAGATCTCGAAGGAGTTTCCGGACGTCAGCTGGGACAAGGAACTCGTCGACGCCGCCACCGCGCGCATGGTGAACCGCCCGGCCTCGCTCGACACCATCGTCGCGACCAACCTGCACGCCGATATCCTGAGCGACCTCGCAGCCGCGCTGGCCGGCAGCCTGGGCATCGCACCGACGGGCAACATCGACCCCGAGCGCCGCTACCCGTCGATGTTCGAGCCCATCCATGGCTCGGCCTTCGACATCATGGGCAAGGGCCTGGCCAATCCGGTCGGCACCTTCTGGTCTGTGGTGATGCTGCTCGAACACCTGGGCGAGACGGCGGTCGCCGCTCGCCTGATGCAGGCCATCGAGCACGCCACGGCCAACCCCGTGCTTCACACCCGCGACCTCGGCGGCAGTGCCACCACGGCGGACGTCACACGGGCCGTCTGCGAGTGCCTGGCAGCCGGCCAGGGCCAGCGCCGCGCGGCTTGAGCCGCCCGCCCGCCCACGCATCAACAACGACACGGAGACAAACCTTGCCCGACGACTTCAGACTTCAACGCCGCCAGCTCATCCAGGCCTGCGCGATCGCGATCGGCCTCGGCTTGTCGGCGGGCGCCTTCGGGCAGCAAGCGTGGCCTACCAAGCCCATCAGCCTGGTGGTGCCCTTCCCGGCGGGGGGCACCACCGATGTGCTCGCGCGCGCCCTCGCCGACAAGCTCTCGCAAAGCCTCGGGCAGCCCGTCGTGGTCGAGAGCCGCCCGGGCGCCGGCGCGACCCTGGGCGCGGACTACGTGGCCAAGGCGAGGCCCGATGGCTACACGCTGCTCATGGGTGCGGTGCATCACACGATTGCCACCAGCGTGTACAAGAAGCTGCCATACGACTTTCAGAAAGACCTCGCGCCCATCACCACGGTCGCCATGGTGCCCAATGTGCTGGTCGTCAACGCCGCCAACACGACGGCCAGGAATGTCGCCGAACTGGTCGCCTTGGCCAAGGCTTCGCCGAACGGCCTGGCCTATGGATCGAACGGCAATGGCACCGCGCAGCACCTGATCGGCACGCAGTTCCAGGCCAGCACCGGCACCGAACTACTTCATGTGCCCTACAAGGGCAGCGGGCCGCTCACCACCGACCTGCTGGGCGGGCAGATCGCGATGTCCTTCGACACCATCACGCCCGTGCTCCAGCACATCCAGAGCGGCAAGCTGCGTGCGCTGGCGGTGACAACCGCCAAGCGCTCGTCGGTGCTTCCCAATGTGCCCACGCTCGAAGAAGCCGGACTCAAGGGCTTCGACATCGGGACCTGGTTCGGCGTACTGGCGCCGGCCGCAACGCCCAGGGACGTGCTGACACGCCTGAACACCGAGATGGTGAAGATCATCCGGTCGCCGGACTTCATCCGCCGCATGCAGGCTGTCGGCGCGGAAGCGCTCGGCGGAACGCCTCAGGAGATGGCCAGGCAGATCAGCGAAGAGACGGCCAAGTTCGCGATCCTGGTGAAGGAAGGGAAGGTGGCCATCGACTAGTGCCGCGCGAAATCAGGTCTTGTACTTGATCGAGCAGCCGTAGGGCCGGGTCGCCGCGACGCTGATGGGCTTGCCGCCCAGTGCTTCCGCGAGCGCCTTGTTCACGTAGTTGGTGGCAGTCTGGATGTCGTCGACATGCGCTGATGGAATGCTGTCGATGCCTCCCGCGTAGACCAGCACGCCTTTCGGATCGATGATGAAGATGTGCGGCGTCGTGCGCGCGCCATAGGCCTGGCCGATCACCCCGTCCTCATCCATTAGCACGGCCGTCGGGGCGGCGGCGTGCTCCTTCATCCAGGCGTCCACCGCTGTCGGTTTCATGTATTCGCTTGCCGCGCGCTCGGTCGAATTGACGGCGAGCCAGACAACGCCCTTGGCGGTGGCCGCCTTCTGGGTTGCCGGCATGTTGCCGCTTCCGTAGTGCTTGCGCACGAAGGGGCAGCCCGGGTTGGTCCATTCCAGCACCACGAACTTGCCGGCGAAATCGGAAAGGCGATGCTGGGTGCCACTGGTGTCGACGGCCACGAAATCCGGCGCCTGCTGCCCGACAGCAGGCGCGGCGAGGGCGTTCGTGCCCATGAGGAAGGTGGCGCCGAGCGCCACGGCGGCGGCCATCACGGCGCGTCGTGATGCGCGGCTCAAGGCGGCGCGGGCATTGCGGGCAGCGCGGTAGGAACGCGAGGTCGAGGATGACGATGGGGCCATGTCGGCTTGAACTCCTGGCGGTAAATATTCAACAACAGCGACAGCTTAGAACGCTTTCCTCAACTGCTTGTGACAACCCGTAGGCGCCCATGGTCAAAGCGACGCCAACGCCGTCCTGACTTCTTCCTTGCTCAGGATTTCGGTGAGCACCAGTGGCGCGCGACCGGGCACGTGCAACACATAGACCGGTACGCCGCTGCGGCCGAGGGCATTCAAGGCGGCGGTGATGGCGGGGTCGCGACGCGTCCAGTCGGCACGCAGCATGGCGACCTTCTTGGCATCGAATTCGGCCAGCACACCTGGATCGGCCAGCGTGGCCCGCTTGTTGTACTGGCAGGTCACGCACCAGGCGGCCGTGAAATCGACGAACACGGGCCGGCCGGCCGAAGCGAGCTCGCTCACGCGCGACTGCGACCAGGGCTGCCACCGCCCGGCAGGCGAAGCCGCGACAGCGGGGTCCATCGGCCGCACCACGTTGCCGCCGATGCTGCCCGCAAGAGCTGCGCTCGCTGCAACGACCAGGCCTGTCACGACGACTCGCGTGCGGCCGCGCAGGGTCAGTGCCCACACGATAGCTGCCAGGCACACCAGAAGGCCGAGCAGCGAGCCCGCACCGTCAATGCCGCTCTGCTGGCCGAGCACCCATACCAACCAGGCGACCGTCGCGAACATCGGAAAGGCAAGCAGCCTGCGCAGCGTGTTCATCCATGCGCCGGGCTTGGGCAGCAGGCGCGCGAAGGCGGGCACGAAGCCGGCCGCCAGGTAGGGCAGCGCCAGCCCGAAACCGAGGACGGCAAAGAGCAACAGCGCCTGACCGGCCGGCAATCCGATCGCGAAGCCGAGCGACGCGCCCATGAATGGCGCCGTGCACGGGGAGGCGATCACCACGGCCAGCACGCCCGAGAGGAAGTCGTTGGCAATGGGATGCTTGATCTGCGCGGTGCAAAGCGCCGCCGGCGCCACGATGCCGAACTCGAACACGCCCGAGAGATTGAGTCCGATCAGGGTGAAGAGGCCGGCCAGCGCGGCCACCACCGCGGGTGACTGGAGCTGAAAGCCCCAGCCCAGCCCGCTGCCGGCCGCGCGCAGGGCGAGCATGGCGCCGCCCAGTGCCAGGAAGGAAAGCACCACCCCGCCCGTGTAGGCCAGTGCACCTCGCCGATGGCCGCGCTCGTCCTCGGCCCGCCGCGTGAAGCTCAGGACCTTGATCGCGAGCACGGGGAACACGCACGGCATCAGATTCAGCAGCAAGCCACCCAGGAACGCGCCGATGAGGGCGGCGACGAGGGTGCCCGTAGGTTGTGGCGCGGGCGCGGCGGCGTTGGAATCCAGCGCCGCCTGCAATGCGGGCGTGACGTGGGCGACGGTGGGGGTGGCCGGCCAGCTCCCGCTGACTGCCGCCTCCGTGCGCCATGCGACGGGCTGGCCCGGCTTGCGGTCGGCCTCGGCGAGCGCCACCACCACCGGCATGACCTCGGGGCTTGCGCTGCGCTGGTCGGCCAGCGGCAGCGTGGCCGTCCAGGTGTCGCCGTCCCAGGCTTGCGTCCAGTCCTTGTCCTGGATCGCCGCGGTGTGGATCACCTCGGCCGTCTCGGGGAAGAACTCCAACGTCTTGCCGCGGGCCGAGGCGGGCAGGCCTTCGATCCTGGCCTGCAGCATGGCGCCTTCGATAGTGATAGTGCCGGGCTGGGCGAGCGCCGCCGGCACGGAGGCGAGCGCCGCGTCGAATTCGCTCTTGTGCAGTGCCGTCGAACCCTTCAGCGGCAGCTTGAGCATGAACTCGCCGTCTTCGGGGATGCATTCCTTGCGGCAGACCAGCCAGGAGGCCTTCAGCTTGATGTCGATTTCGGCGGCACCGGCGAGCGCCACAGGCGGCTTGAAGTCCGGCGCGACTGTGAGCGGCACCGGCAGCAGCACCGTGTTCTCGTAGCCGTAGTTGGCCAGGTTGCCGATCGGAATCTTCTTCGGCACCGGCCAGGCGATATCGCCGTTGGAGATGCCCGCCGGCAGCGACCAGGCGAATTCGGTCGGCAGGCCCGAATCGCCGGCGTTCTTCCAGTACGTGTGCCATTCGGGCTGGTGCGTGATCTGCAGGCCGACCCAGACGGGCGCGCCGGGCGCGATGCCGTCGGGTGCGTGTGCGATCAGTTCGGCGCGGACGTGGGCCGTGGTGACGACGGACCCGGTCCGGGACGCCAATTGGGCGGCAGCCGGCATGCAAACCAAGGCAGAGAATGCTGCGAGCAGCACGCCCGCGAGGCGAAACCGGCGAAAGCTGGCGACGAGCGAGAAAGGGAAGGTAACGGTCATGCCGTCAGTCGGAGCGGGTGCACCGGTCGAAGTTCCGGCGAAATCATGGCGCCCATCCCAATACCACCCGGCGGGAATTGGCGCTCTTCTTCTCGATCTTCGTGACCACGACGGCGCCGATCTCGCGCGTATTCGCCACATGCGTGCCGCCGCAAGGCTGGAAGTCGATCAGCTCGCCATCGCCGATTCGGATGGTCCGCACCGTGCCGGTGCCGCGCGGTGGCTGCACGCTCATGCTCTTGACCAGTGCTGGATTGGCATCGAGTTCTGCTTCGGTGATCGCGCTCACGGCCAGCGGATGGGCCTCGGCCACCAGGCGCGCCAGACCGGCCGTCAGCGCTTCCTTGTCCAGCGGATCGGTCATGTGGAAATCCAGCCGCGCATACTCCGGCGTGATCGAGCATCCATTGACTGGTTGCGGCACCAGATGGCACAGCAGGTGCGTGGCGGTGTGAAATCGCATCAGCTTGTGTCGACGCGCCCAGTCGATGCGGGCCGCCACAGTGACGCCGGGCGCCAGTGAAGCGAGCGCTTCCGCCTGGCCGGGTGCAGGAATATGCAGGATCTCGTCGGTGACCCGGCCCTCTGCGTCCTTGGCCTTGCGCGTGTCCGCGATCGCGAGCTGCCGGCCATCGGGCAGGGCCAGATGCCCGCTGTCTCCGGCCTGCCCGCCGCCCAGCGGATAGAACACCGTGCGGTCGAGCACGATCCCGGCCTCCTCGATGCGCAGGATGCGGGCTTCGCATTCGCGCAGGTAGGCGTCGGAGCGGAAGAGGTCGTCAGTCATCGCCCGATGGTAGCGGCGACGCCCAGACGGGGTGCGCCCACGCCTGAAAGCGCCCACAGCCGACACCGGGGACGGCTGGCCCGCCGCAATCATGCGCGGATTGCATAAGCCGCCATGAAAGACCTTCGACCATGACATCCCGCCGCTACCTCCTCCGTATCGCGCTGACCGCGCCCATGGCCGTCGCCGTCCTGCTCGCCGCCTGCGGAGAAACCTCCAAGCTGCCGCCCGGGGCCGGGATCGGCCCCGCACCGCACTTGCCGGCGCCACACCAGTCGCTGGTACCCACCGTCAACATCGCACCGGCCGTCGGCTGGACCGATACCGCCGGTCCGACCGCGGCCAGCGGCTTCAGTGTGACGGCGCTGGCGCGCGGCCTCGATCACCCGCGCTGGGTCTATGCGCTTCCCAACGGTGACGTGCTGGTGGTGGAAAGCAACAGTCCGCCGAAGCCTGGCGAGCCGAAGGACGGCGGCGACGGCCTCGTCGCGCAGATCAGATCGAAGGTGATGGGCATGGTGCAGGAGCGTGCCGGTGCCGGCGTTCCGAGCGCCAACCGAATCACCTTGCTGCGCGACGCCGATGGCGACGGCGTTGCCGAAACGCGGCAGGTGTTCATGCAGAACCTGATGTCGCCCTTCGGCGTCGCCCTGGTCGGCAGTGAGCTGTTCATTGCCGATGCCGACGCGTTGGTGAAGGTTCCCTACACCGAGGGCCAGACCTCGATCACCGCCACGCCCACCAAGGTGACCGATCTGCCGGCCGGCATCAACCACCACTGGACCAAGAATGTCATCGCCAACGGGGAGGGCACCAAGCTCTATGTGAGCGTGGGCTCCAACAGCAACGTGGGTGAGAACGGCATCCCGGCCGAGGAAGGGCGCGCGGCCATCTGGGAGGTCGACGTCCAGAGCGGGCAGAAGCGACTCTTTGCCAGTGGCCTGCGCAATCCTAACGGCATGGGCTGGGAGCCCGACACCCACTTGCTGTGGACCGTGGTGAACGAGCGCGACGAGATCGGCAGCGACCTCGTGCCCGACTACCTCACCTCCGTGCGGGACGGTGCCTTCTACGGCTGGCCTTGGAGCTACTACGGCGGCCATGTCGACGCGCGCGTGGAACCGCAACGCCCGGACATGGTGGCCAAGGCCATCGCGCCCGACTATGCGCTCGGCTCCCACGTGGCGCCGCTGGGCATGACTTTCTCCAGCCCTCGCGGTATGCCGCCCGAGTTCGCCAGCGGCGTCTTCGTCGGCGAGCACGGATCGTGGAACCGCAGGCCGCTGTCGGGCTACAAGGTCGTGTTCGTGCGCTTCATCGGCGGCAAACCCGTGGGTCAGCCTGTGGATTTCCTCACCGGCTTCCTGAACGCCGACGAGAAGGCGCAGGGCCGCCCTGTCGGCGTGGCTCTCGACAAGAGCGGCGCGCTGCTGGTCGCCGATGATGTCGGCAACGCCGTCTGGCGTGTAGCCCGGACCAGACGCGCCGCGCCCTAGAAGCCTTCCAGCACCACCTTGCCCTGGGCCCTGCCGCTTTCGATCAGCGCGTGGGCCTTGCGCAGGTTGGCCGCATTGATCGTCCCGAAGCTCGCGTTGGCCGTTGTTCGGATTCGGCCGGCGTCGACCAGCGCCGCGACCTCGGCAAGCAATCTGCCTTGCTCGGCCATGTCGGGTGTTTCGAACCTCGAGCGGGCGAACATCATTTCCCAGTGCAGCGAGAGGCTCTTGGTCTTCAGCGGCATCGCGTCGAGCACGGGCATGTCGTCGATCACGGCGAGCTGTCCTTGGGGCTTCAGGCATTCGATGAGCTGGGCGTAGTGCTGCTGGGTCTGCGTCAGGCTCGCGACCAGGTCGACTTCGCCGATGCCCGCGGCTTTCAGCTCTGCGGTGAGCGGTTTCGAATGGTCGATCACCACATGCGCACCGAGCGCCAGACACCACTGGCGCGTTTCGGCGCGCGAAGCGGTGGCGACGATGCGCAACTGGGTGAGCTGGCGCGCGAGCTGGATCAGGATCGAACCGACGCCGCCGGCGCCGCCGGTGATCAGCAGCATCTGGCTCGCGCCGCCTCCCTGGGGGACGCGCAGGCGGTCGAACAGCAACTCCCACGCCGTGATCGTGGTCAGCGGCAGGGCGGCGGCCTGGGCGTCGCTCAGGCTCGCCGGCGCCCGCGCGGCGATGCGCTCGTCCACCGCATGCAATTCGCTGTTGGCCCCGGGGCGGATGATCGAGCCGGCGTAGTACACGCGGTCACCGACCTTGAAGTTCTTCACCGCGCTGCCGATCGCCTCGACCGTGCCGACAGCATCCCAGCCCAGCACTTTCGCCTGGCCGGCCTCCGGTGCAGCGTTCCTGCGCACCTTGGTGTCGACGGGATTCACCGAAATCGCCTTGACGCGCACCAGCAGGTCGCGCGCGCCGGGTGTGGCATCGGGCAAGGTGAGATCCTCCAGGGAGGCGGGATTGTCGATCGGGAGGGGCAGATGGTAGCCAACGGCCTTCATTGGATTTCCTTGTGAATGAGTCGATGCGTCGACTTTAGATAGTCAATCAATCCTTGATAAGCTGGCTCTGAGAACCATCAGTTTCAAATGAAAATTGAGAATATCGGCGATCTTCACGTACTGGTGCATACCGCGCGCGGCGGCAGCCTGACCGCCGCCGCCCGCACGCTGGGTGTCACACCGGCGGCAGCCAGCGCGGCACTGAAGAGGCTCGAGGCGCAACTCGGCGCGCGACTTTTCGAGCGCTCCACCCGCGCCATGCGGCTCACGCCGCAGGGCCAGACGATGCTCGACTACGCGGGCCGGGCCTTCGAACTGCTGGCCGAAGGCGAATCGCTGGTGGCGGCCGATCGCGGCGCGCTGGTCGGGACGCTGCGCGTGGCGGCGCCGTCGGACCTCACGCGCAGCACCCTGCTGCCCTGGTTCGACGAATTCATGGATGCCCACCCCGGCCTGCAACTCGCGCTGTCGGTCGGCGACCGGCCGCTCGATGTCACGCGCGACGAGGTCGATGTGGCCTTGCGCTACGGCGCCCTGGCGGACTCGAGACTGGTGGCGCGCAAGCTGGCGGATTCCCGGCCCGTTCTTTGCGCCGCGCCGGCCTATCTGGACCGGCATCCCGCGCCGCAGACGCCGCAGGATCTGCTGCAGCACAACTGCCTGACTTTCCACCGCAGCGGCCGGCACCAGCGGCTTTGGCGATTTGCGCGCAACGGCCAATGGACCGAGGTGCGGGTCGAGGGCGACCGCATCGTCGACGACGCCTCGCTGGCACGCCAATGGATGCTCGACGGCCGGGGCATCACGCTCAAATCGGCGCTCGACGTGCGGCGGGACGAGGCCTCGGGCGCGCTGGTGCGCCTGCTGCCGGATTGGGATACGGAGCCCTATCCGCTGCACGCCCTGTTGCCGAGCGGCCGCTTCGTGCCGGCGCGCGTGCGGGCGTTCGTGGATTTCCTGGCCGACAGGTTCGCCGCCACTAAGATCGCCATATGACCGCTCCCGAACGTCGTTCCACCAGCCGATTCTGGTCCCAGCTCACGACGCGCGACTTCGGCGCGCTCGACCCCGCGACGACCGTGGCGGTCCTGCCGCTCGGCGCGACGGAGCAGCACGGGCCGCACCTGCCGCTTTGCGTGGATTCGACGCTGGTCGACGGCATCGTCGGCGCCGCGCTGCCGCTGCTGCCGGCCGATTTGCCGGTGCTCTTCCTGCCGACGCAGCAGATCGGCCTGAGTCCCGAACACGCGAGTTTCCCCGGCACCTTGACGCTCTCGGCCGAGACCCTGATCCGTCTCTGGAGCGAGATCGGTGCCGGTGTGGCGCGCGCGGGCGTGCGAAAACTGGTGTTCTTCAATGCGCACGGCGGCCATGTCGGCGCGATGGACATCGTGGCGCGCGAGCTGCGCGCCGCGCACGGGCTCATCGCCTATAGCGTGAGCTGGTTCAACCTGCCGCTCGGCGATGCGGGCGACCGGTTCAGCGCCGATGAGCATCGCTTCGGCGTGCATGGCGGCGACATCGAGACCTCGATGATGCTGTCGCTGTCACCCGAGCGGGTGCAGATGGCGGCTGCGCGTGATTTCGCCTCGACCTCCCGCCAACGCGCCGCCGATTACGCGATCCTGGGCAACGGCAGGAGCGCCAAGCTCGGCTGGGCGATGGAGGACTACAACCCCGAAGGTGCCGCCGGCAACGCTGCCGCGGCCACGGCGGAAAAGGGCCTGGCGGTGGTCGAGGCGGCCGCGCGCCAGCTCGCCGCGCTGCTGGTCGAGGTCTCGCGCCTGCCGCTGACGACGGCGCGCACCGAAGGCCTGCTCTGAGCCCCGCGCAAACCGTGGCGAGCGGGCCGCTCAGCCCGCCAGCAAAGGCCGCGCGGTAGCCCTGTCGCCGATCTTGATCGTCGTATCGTGGCGCTCGCAGGTGCCGATCAGGAGCCCGCTCGCAATCGTGTGCGTTCGCAGCACGTCGATCACCTCGTCGCGGCCCGGCGTCGCGGAAAAGCCGTGCGGTGCGTCCAGCGCGAACAGTTGGAAGGCATAGCGGTGCACGCCGTGGCCCGGTGGCGGGTCGGGCGGCAACCATGCGGCCTGCAGGTAGGAGTTCAGGCCGGCATGCAGGCCGGTCCCCTCCTGGCCGGGGCCGGCGAGTGCGGCCTCGGCCAGGGCCCCGTCGCCTCTTGGCAGGTCGACGACGATCGCATGCACCAGTGGATGGGGCGTCGGCGAATCGGCATCCTCGACCATCAGCACCAGCGATTCGGCGCTGTCCGGCACGCCCGTCCATTGCAGCGGCGGCGAGCGGCCTTCGCCGTCGGCCGTGTAGCGCGACGGGATCGGCGCATGGTCGCGAACGGCCAGGCTGCTGACCGCGATCGATGCCATGCCCGCACGCAGGCCGATGATGTTGAAGGCAATCGCGTCAAGGCCGGCGCGCACGCCCTGCAATGCCAGGCCGATCGCATCGGGGAGTTTTTCGAGCATCCTGCATGTATAGCGCGCCGTCCGGTGCGCGTGTGTAGGACGCGGTACACGCAGCGCCGCCTCGCGCCTCAGGGCTCCGCTATCATGAATTCGCGCAGCCGTTCGCGGTGGCGCGCCCGATCAACCGCCCAAGGAATAACGCAATGAGCATCGTCTGGACCATTCTGATCGGCTTCGTCGCGGGCCTCGTGGCGCGCGCAGTCAAACCGGGCGACGACTCCGCCGGCTTCATCGTGACCACGCTGATCGGCATTGGCGGCTCGCTCATCGCGACCTACCTCGGACAGGCCATGGGCTGGTACACGGCCGGCCAGGGCGCGGGCTTCATCGCGTCGGTGGTCGGGGCCGTCGTGCTGCTCGTCATCTACGGGCTGATCAAGCGGCGCTAGAGCGCCGGCGCAGGGACGTGGCGCAGGCTCCTCCGGTCCGCAAGCCACGCGGGCGCCCCCACCATCACGTCTACGTGGTGGAACTCGACGACCGGGTGTGGAACGTCGCACGCTTCCGGCGCGCCAACCCCGACTACCAATTGGGCAAGCCCTTTGTCTACGTCGGCATGACCGGGCTCGACCCGGACGTGCGCTTCGACAAGCACAAGGCCGGCATCCAGGCCAACAGCTTCGTGCGCGAATACGGCCTGCGCTTGCTGCCGGCGCTCTACGCCGTGTACAACCCCATGCCTTATGAAGTGGCTCGCGAGATGGAGGTCGAACTCGGCATCGCCCTGCGCGAGGCGGGCTATGGTGTCTGGCAAGCATGAGCCTGGCTCACCCCCCAGGCTTCGCGCACTTCGTGTCGCTTCGCCTCGCCCGTTGCAGGGGGCAACACCTGCGGCCCGGCGGAGCCGGATCCGCGGTGGTCCGGTGTTCCGGTGCCTGGGGCCGAGCTTTTCATTTTTTTCGTCGTTGGAAGGATTGGAGGCGCTCATGGACTCTGCTGCCTGCATCGTCATGACCACCCTTGGCACCGAGGACGAAGCCGAAGCCCTCGCCGCGGCGATCGTCGAGGCGCGACTCGCGGCCTGTGTACAGGTTCAGCGCATTCGCAGCTTCTACGTCTGGGAAGGCCTGCTGCAACGCGAATCCGAATGGCTGCTCCTGATCAAGAGCGCGAGCGCCCGATATCCGGCGATCGAGGCCTTCATCCGGGAACGCCACGGCTACGAGACACCGGAGATCGTGCAGGTGCCGATCGTGACCGGATCGGCCGACTACCTGCGCTGGCTCGATGCCGGCAGCAGCGGGCCGCTTCAGGCGTAGGTGATCCAGTCCTCGTACGCGCGGCCGTCGAGGTGCGGCAGCGTGTTGTAGGTCACCAGCATGTGCCGCTTGGGCGTGAAGGCGAACTCGGTGACGGCGCTGTTGCGGATGCGCAAATTGAGCTCGATGGTGGTCTGCGCACTGGTGCCGAGCACATGTCCGACGGCAGTGCTGATCGGGCCGCCGCTCGACACCACGAGCACCTTCGCGCCATGGTGCCTTTCGCGCACATGGTCCAGCGCACTGGTCACGCCCGCCAGGAAGTCGACGTAACTCGGCATGCCGGCCGGCGCGGTCCGGCCCTGCATCCAGGCGTCCAGTCCCTCACGCAGCAGGCGGAAGTGATGGCGATACATCTCCGGTGAGTCGGGCTTCTCGAGTTTCCCGGGGTGGATGCTCGCGATGATGGCTTCGCTGTCATATTCGTTGAGCCCCGGCCAGGGCAACACCTCGTCATGCTGCAGGCCCAGGCCCTCGGCAATTCCTTCCCAGGTCTGTCGATGGCGCTTCAGCGTACCCGTGATGACCGCATCGAAGCGCATCCCGCGTTCACGCCAGTATTCGCCCAGGCGCACCGCCTGTTTGCGGCCCAGCTCGCTCAATTGATCGTAGTCGGCCGCGCCGAAGCTGGCCTGCCCGTGGCGCACGAGGTAGAGGGTTCCCATGCACCGGATTCTGCCCACCGACGCCATGAAGGCCCGTCGCGGCGGTGACCTCTGCTCCTCATTTCATAGCAACGTGAACGACTTTGCGTGCGGGCAACAAACTTGTAAATAAGTGAGTCATAAAGTTCTCAATATGTAAGAATGCGTACTTTTGTAGCAGTAAGTGTTGCTGCCCGGGCACAGCTGCGGCGCAACTCCAAGAAGAAGGACGGCAGAAACAAATGAACAAGTCATATCGGAGCGTCTGGAATCACGCGCTCGGCGCGTGGGTCGCGGTCTCGGAGATCGCTCCCGCACGGGGCAAGCGCTCCGGCGGCCTCGCCACAGCCGTGGTGGCCGCAGGCCTCAGTGTGCTTGCCGCCACCAGCGGCGCGCAGACCCGCAACTACGCCAATACCGACGTCGATGCCACGGCCCTGCCGGTCACTGGCGCGTCGGCCATCCTGAACAGCACGGACGCAGGCACCGCCACCCAGTCCGGCGTCATCAGCGGCGCCGGCGGCATCACCAAGACCGGCGCCGGCACCCTCATCCTGATTGGGGCCAACAGCTATCAGGGCACCACGGCCATCAACGGCGGCGCGCTGCAGGTGAGCACGGACGGCAACCTCGGAAACACCACGGCGCCCGCATCCATCGCCCTCGATGGCGGCACGCTGCGCATCGGCGCCGACAACTTCAGCAGCGCGCGGGCCATCGGCCTGGGTGCCGGCGGCGGCACGATCGACGTCGCCGACACCCAGAACAATGCGCTGACCGGCGCGATCACCGGCACCGGCGTCCTCTCGCTCACCAATTCGGGCACGAGCGGCACCGAAGACCGGCGCTTGAGCCTGGACAACGCCGCCAGCAACTACAGCGGCGGCACCCGCATCGGCGGCGGCACCGGCCGCATCAATGTCGCGACGAGCACGGCGGGCTCCCTGGGCACCGGACCGGTCGACGTCTATGGCAATGCCGAGATCGCCTTCGTCGGGACCACGGCCGGCAATCTAGCCATCACCGTGCACACGAGCACCGACATCAACGGCTCGAACAGCGGCATCCAGTTCAATCCCAACATGAGCCTCGGCATCGGCGCCAGTGCGGGCAACTCGACGCTCACGCTCGACAGCGCCGGATCGTACGTGCTCTTCGACCGGTATTCCACGGCGGCCAACGCCACGATCGTGAACAACGGCGGCCGGGTCTACTTCAACGTCGACAGCAGCGGCGGCAGTGCGCTGATCCGCAACAACAGCGGCCCGGTCTATCTGCAGAACTCGCCCGACCTGAGCGGCGCGACCATCCAGAACGGCGCCAGCGGCCGGCTCTTCGTGAACGACGTCGCCACGACCGTGTCGGTCGGATCGCTGTCGGGCGCGGGCATCGTGGTGCTCGGCGCGAAGAACCTGACGGTCGGCGCGCTGAACCAGAACGACACCATCAGCGGCGCGATCACGGACACGGGTCCCCAAACCTCGGCCGCCGTTGGCGTTCCCTACAACTACATGGTGATCGCCACCGGCGGCTCGCTGACCAAGGTCGGCACCGGCACGCTCACACTGAGCGGCGCCAACAACTATGCCGGCGCCACCACGGTCAGCGCCGGCACCCTGCGCGCCGGCGCGGTCAACACGCTCAGCGCCACGTCGGCGCATGCCGTGGCCGCGGGCGCCACCCTCGATCTGGCCGGTTTCAGCCAGAGCGTCGCCTCGCTCAGCAACAGCGGCACCGTCTCGCTGGTCGGCAGTTCGCCCGGCACGGACCTGCGGGTGACCGGCGCATACGTCGGCAATGGCGGCACCCTGCGGCTGGGCACGACGCTCAATGCCGTCGGCCCGACGGACCGCCTGGTGCTCGACGGCCCGACGGCGGTTGCCAGCGGCAGCACCACGGTGCAGATCACGAATCTCGGCGGCCTTGGCGGCCAGACCACCGGCAACGGCATCGAGGTGATCGCCGCGCGCAATGGCGCGACGACAACCGCGCAAACGACCAAGAATGCCTTTGCGCTGGGCGGCACCGGTCACGTGGATGCGGGCGCTTTCGAATACCGCCTGCATGCCGCCGACGCCAGCGGGGCGGGCGAGAGCTGGTACCTGCGCTCGGACGTGGCGCCTCCGCCACCTCCGCCTCCGCCGGCCCCCCCGGCCCCGCCAGCACCTCCATCGTCTTCACCCGCACCCGCTGTCGTCCCGGTCCTCACGCCTCCTCCGCCCGCGCCCGCGCCCGCACCGGTCACGGCCTTCCGCGCCGAGGTGCCCATGCTCGCGGCATTGCCCGCCCAGATGCGCCAGACCGACCTGGCGATGATCGGCAGCATGCACAGCCGCTTCGGCGACGACGACGCCAGCGCGCAAGCACTCGCGAGCCTGACACCCGTCGGCGGGGCACTCGCGACCGAGCGCCGCGCGTGGGCGCGCGCCGTCTACAGCGACGTCGATATCCGCCAGACCGGCACCGTGAATCCGTCCACCCAGGGCCACGTCAGCGGCATCCAGGCGGGCACTGACCTCTACGTGTCCCCGCTCGGCGACTGGCGCGGCGGTCTCTACGTCGGCACGCTCGACGGCGGCGCCGACCTGAGCGGCTCGGCCAGCGGCACCTGGCGCGCGGTGGGCTCCACCGACCTGCGTGGCCGCTACCTCGGCGCCTATGCCACCTACGGCAACGCCACCGGCTTCTATGTCGACACCGTGCTGCAGTACGGCTCCCAGACCTACACCATCCGTCCCGACGGCGGCTCGGCCGCTTCCGGCAAGGGTCACAGCCTGACGGCCTCGGTCGAGGTCGGACAGGCCTTCGCGCTCGGCAGCGCCGGCTGGACCATCGAACCGCAGGCGCAGTTGAGCTACCGCAAGGGGAGCATCGACGACCTGACCCTCTCGGGCGCGAGCGTGCAGCAGGACAACTCCGGCAGCTGGACCGCGGGCGTCGGCGTGCGGGTGAAAGGCGACTTCGCGACTTCCGTCGGCCGCTTGCAGCCCTACGCCCGCGTGGGCATCGTCCATGGCACGGGGGGCGACGACCGCGCTCGCTTCATTGGCCCGGCCGCCTTCACCGACATCCTGAGTTCGGGCAGCTACACCTCGGCCGAACTGGCGGCCGGCGCCACGCTCTCGCTGACGAAGACCGTGAGCGTCTACGGCGAAGTCGGCAAGCTGTTCAGCACCGGTGGCGACACCCGGGTGAAGTCCTCGATCCAGGGCGCGATCGGCGTTCGCGTTCGCTGGTAGGCCGCGGCGGGGCGCTCAGGGCCCCGTCAGCACGCCGGCGAACATTGCGGCGTCGACGTTGCCGCCCGAGACGGCGATGCCGACCGTCTTGCCGCGCCAGCGTTCCTGCTGCTGCATCGCGGCGGCCAGCGCGGCGGCGCCGGCACCCTCGGCCACGTTGTGGGTGTCGGTGAACAGCGCGCGCATCGCCTGCGCCACTTCGCCGTCGGTCACCGCGATCACGTCATCGGCCTCGCGCAGGATCAGCTCCAGCGCCTCGGGCACCGGGGTGCGGCAGGCCATGCCGTCGGCCAGCACGGTGCTGACGGGCGCCTCGAGCGGACGCCCGGCGCGGAACGAATCGCGGTACGCGGTCGCATGGGCCGAGACCACGCCGATCAGGCGCGTCGAAACGCCGCAATGCGCCCGCGCCACCGCCGCGCCGGCAAAGCCCGAGCCCAGACCGATGGGGACGAAGAGGACATCGGGCGGTGCCTCGCGCAGCGCTTCGAAGAACTCGACCCAGCCGGTCGCGACGCCGCGCACCAGTTCGCGATGGAAGGAGGGCACGCGGTGCAGTCCGTCTCGCTCTGCCAGCAGCGCTGCGTGTTCGCTCGCTGTCTGGAACTCGTCGCCATGCTCGACCAGCGTGACGCCGAGCGCGCGCATGGCGGCATTCTTTTCCACCGAGTTGCCGTGTGGCACCACGATGGTCGCGGCCAAGCCGTGGCGCCGCGCGGCGAAGCCGACCGATTGGCCGTGGTTGCCGCGCGTCGCGCTGATCACGCGCCGCACCTCGGGCTGTTCGCGCGCCAGCGTCTCGAAGTAGGTCAGCCCGCCGCGCACCTTGAAGGCGCCGGCCGGGGTATGGTTCTCGTGCTTGGCCCAGACCGTGCATCCCAGGCGCCCGGCCAGCAGCGGCCAGGCGTACTGCGGCGTCGGCGGCATCGCCGCGTACACGGTGCGGCGGGCGGCTTCGATGTCCTCGCGAGTGAATTTCATGGACTACTTTCGATCCGAGATGGCGATGCGAACCGCGAGCGCCGCGAGCACGCTGCCCATCACATAACGCTGGGTGCGCAGCCAGCCCTCGCTCTTCGAGAGAAAGGCCGTCAGGCTCGCCGCGCACAGCACGAGCAGCGCATTGATGCCACCGCTCACGCCGATCTGTATGGCACCCAGCGTCAGGCTCTGCACCAGCACCGAGCCGCGATCCGGGTGCAGGAACTGCGGGAAGAAAGAGAGGTAGAACATCGCCACCTTCGGGTTCAGCAGGTTGGTGAGAAAGCCCATGCTGAAGAGCCTGGCCGGCGGGTCGTCCGGCAGCAGCCGGGCTTCGAAGGGCGCCGTGCCGCCGGGCTTCACCGCCTGCCAGGCGAGCCACAGGAGATAGGCGGCGCCCGCGAGGCGGATCGCATCGAAGGCGAGGGGCACGGCGATCAGCAGTGCTGTCAGTCCCAGCGCAGCCGCCATCAGGTGAACCACGAAGCCCAGCAGCACACCCGCCAGCGAGGTCAGTCCGGCCTTGCGCCCCTGGCACAGCGTGCGCGACACGCAATAGATCATGTTGGGCCCGGGCGTCAGCACCAGAATCAGTGCGGCGAGCGAGAACCAGGCGATTTCGGTGAGGCTCAGCATCTTCAGATTCCCCTTGATTCGAGCGTGACGACGCCGCGCGGCGTATCGAATGCGGCACGCAGGTTGGGCGTGCCGGCGGCCAGCGGCACATTCGTCAGGCCGATGGCCTCCATGGCTGCTTGCAGGTCGCCGGCGCGCGGATGGGTGAGCGTGAAGGAACGCAGCGTCACGCCCGAGTCGGCCATGCTGTCGGTCGGATGCACGGGCCCCCACTCGATGAGCGTGGGCAGCGTGCCATACAGGAGCCGCTGGCCGTCGTCGCGCACCGTGATGCGCCATGAAAGCCGCCCGGCCGGTGTGTCGCGCGAGGCCTCGATCACCTGTCCGCGATCGATGCGCCCGTGGGCCAGGGCCTGCACCGCGGCACTGGCATCGGGCACCGAGGCGACGAAATGCACCAGCCTCGGGCCACCCCGCGCGAGCCCGGCCTGCAGGGCGGCGTCGTCGAGGTCGAACCACCTGTGCATTCCGGCGACGCGCTCGGGCGTGGCCTTCGGGTCGACGGCGATGATCTCGCAGTACGCGCGCGGAAAGGCCGCGGTGGCGATCTTCATCAAGCGGTTGTGCGTGCCCATCAGCGGATGCGCGCCGCCCGGGCCGGGCACGACGCCCAAGGTGGCCTCGCACCACTGCACGCCCTCGTCCAGGCTGCGTGCCGCTATCACAAGGTGATCGATGCGCGCGTTCATGGCTGGCCTACAGCGTGACGTTCCCGTCGATGCAGGTGACCGAGTCGCCGCCGACCCAGACCTGGCCGTCCGCATCGCGCATGACATGAACGCGTCCCGCGCGTCCCAGGCACTGGCCCTGCGCGGCGAGATAGCGCTCGGGCAGATGACCTTCGGCGATCAGCCACTGCGCCAGGCTCGCATTCAGGCTGCCGGTGACCGGATCCTCCTCGACCCCGATCGGCGCAGCGAAGGCGCGCACTTCGAGGCCCGCCGCCGCTTCGTCGGAGCGCGCGAAGGCGCGCGCCTCCCGGTTCGACCGGGCAATCAACTGGGGCGCATCGTCCTGCGCGGGAACCCCCGCGACACCGACCTTCTGGTTGAGCTCGACCAGCAGGCGATGATCGGGCTTGAGCGCAAGAACGGTGTCCGCGTCCTTGAGCAGCAGCCCGAGCCAGACGGGGCCGTTGTCGAGCACCTGCGCGGCGACGATCTGCTGCGCCTTGAGGCCGAGCGCGCCCGCCACCTTGGCGAGCAGCGTCGGGCTGGGCGCGCTGCGCCTGAGCGGCGGGGCGGCGAAAGTCAGCCGCTCGCCCTCGCGCCGGATCGGCACCAGGCCGGCGCCGCATTGCTGCACGATGTGCGTGGATTTCGGGCGGCCCCCGGCCTGCAGCCAGGCATGGCAGCTGCCGAGCGTCGGATGGCCCGCGAAGGGCAGCTCGCCGCCCGGCGTGAAGATGCGCACCCGGTAGTCGGCCGTGGGCTCGGTGGGCGGCAGCAGGAAGGTGGTTTCCGAGAGATTCGTCCAGCGGGCGAAGTTCTGCATCGCGCCGGCGTCGAGATCGCTGCCATCGAGGACGACCGCGAGCGGATTGCCCGCATAGGGCTTCGCGGTAAAGACGTCGACTTGCTTGAAGGGCCTGGTTTTCATGGGATTCATTCCAGTGGGAGGTCGAGCACGCCGCGCGCGCCCGCGCGGCCGCGCAGGTCGGAGAACCAGCGCTCGACGTTGGGCCACGCGGGCCGCGTGTATTCGCTCACCGGCAGTCCGAACCAGCGGTGCGCCTCGCAGCCGACTGGAATGTCGGCCATCGTGAAGCTGTCGCCCTGCATGAACGCATGCCTGGAGAGATGGGCGTCGAGCAGCGCGAAGAGCGGCTCGGTCGAGCGAACCGAGTAGGCGATCAGCGCCGGGTCGCGCTGCGAGGGCGGGGTGCGGATCCATTGCCTGAAGGCGCCGGCGCTCACCGGATTCAGCGTGGTCTGCTGCCAGTCCATCCAGCGCTCGGCGTCGAAGCGGGCGGCCAGCGGTTCCGGATAGAGCTGGCCCGGCGAGTGCCTGGCGCAGAGGTAGCGCACGATCACGTTCGATTCCCAGAGCGTGACGCGGCTGTCGCCCTCGCCGTCGTCGATGGTCGGCACCAGCGCGTTCGGATTGATCTCGAGGTAGCCCGGCGTCTGGACCACGCCGTACTGGCCTCCGGCCTCGGTGCGCTGGAAGTCGAGACCGAGTTCCTGCGCGCACCACACCACCTTGCGCACGTTGATGGAGCTGATGCGCCCCCAGATCTTGAGCATGTTCGGAGTCCTTCGAGTCAGTGGGGCGCGCGAGAAACGACAGGCGTGGCGCCAGCGCGATCATCACAGAGGCGAGCAGGCCGCGTGGCGCCGTCGGTCATGGCTTCAGGTCGCGCTGGCCGCGAGCTGGCGTTCGAGATCCGCCGCGGCGTTGTGTGCCAGCTGCTCCCGCACGGCATCGGCCAGTGCGGCGATGGCGATGTCGATCTCCTCGACGCTGGCCGTCACGAAAGACAGGCGCAGCGTGCGCGGATCGCCCTCGCCGGCGTAGAAGGGCAGGCCCGGCACGAAGGCCACGTTGCGTTCCACCGCCCTGGGCAGCAGCGCGACGGCGTCCATCCCAGCGGGCAGGCGCAGCCACAGGAACATGCCGCCGGCGGGCTTGTTGAACGCCACGCCCAGGCCCTTCATCTCGCGCGCGAGGGCAGCCAGCATGGCGTCGCGCTGGCGCTTGTAGAGGGCGCGGATGGTGGGCACGTGGCGGTCGAGGAAGCCGTCCTTCATCACCTCCGACACCATGCGCTGGTTGAAGCCGGGGCTGTGCAGGTCGGCCGCCTGCTTG
>NZ_JBFTPS010000068.1:0-30979 GCF_056398605.1 Variovorax sp. 01T432 | reverse complement strand
TGTCCATCGGCTCGCAGCTTCGCTCCGCGCTTCCTCCCCACACTCGGTCGCCCTGATGCAGTTGCGCTTCGCTTCGTTCGCTGTGATCAACTTACGGGAGGACTTGCACCTCCGGGAGTGCGCCCATGCTGGGCGCACCATGAAAAAAGGCTCCCATGGGAGCCTTCTTGCATGTTCGGGTAGATCTCAGTAGCCGCTATTGCCGCCGCCACCGCCACCGTAGCCGCCGCGACCCCCGCCACCGCCGCGCGGGCCGGCACCGTAGGGGCTGCGGAAGCCACCGTCGCCGCCGCCACCGCCGCTGCGACCGCCGCCACCACCGTAACCGCCACTGCCGCCGCCGCCGCCATAACCACCGCCGCCACTGCGACCGCCACCGCCGCCCCCGCCATAGCCGCCGCCGCCGCCGTAACCGCCACCGCCACCGCCACCGTATCCGCCGCCGCCGCTACGCGGAGGGCGGGCTTCCATCGGACGTGCTTCATTCACGACGACGCTACGGCCGCCCAACGGCTGGCCGTTCATGCCATTGATGGCTGCTTGTGCCTCCGCGTCGCTGCCCATCTCGACGAAACCGAAGCCCTTGGAACGGCCTGTATCGCGCTCCATCATGACTTTGGCGCTCGTCACCGCACCGAATTGCCCGAAGGCCTGCTCGAGATCACCGTCGCGCACCGAGTAAGGCAGGTTACCGACGTACAGTTTGTTGCCCATCAAGGGACTCCTATAAACACATCAAGAAAAGCGATGGAGTCCCGATAGCACCACCCAAACGAAAGAGTCGCCGAGTTGCGCGAAACTGACCGATCACCGAATCACCCCCCCCAGGAAATTTGAAGGGAGGCTCGTGCATTATGGGTGAAATACGCAAAGCGCAAGTAGGAATTTGCCCCCAGCCGTGCCGCCCTCCAAATTTTGATAAAGCTAGCGCACGCTTACTTGGCCGTGGCGCGGTGCCGTTACAATCGCGCGGTCATTGGGGAGTAGCCGCCTTCCATCGTGAGAAGGGTTTGCGTCAACAGACTTGTCTTGCCCCCCGGCAGGACATGGCGCAAACAGTGTCCTGCCTGGCGAGACCTTTGACCATGCGACTTCGGGAATTGGCCGAAGGTGTCGCATGGTCAATTGCGTCCTTCGGCCATAGGAATCCCTATTCATGGAAGCATTTTTCGTTGCAACTGGCGTCGTCGCGCTCGCTGAGATGGGTGACAAGACCCAACTGCTCACCCTTGTGCTCGCCGCGCGGTTCCGCAAACCTTGGCCGATCGTGTGGGGGATTCTCGTGTCGACCGTACTCAATCACGCGCTCGCGGGCGCCGTGGGCAATTGGGTCACCCATGCGCTCGGGCCCGACGTGTTGCGATGGATTCTCGGCGGCTCCTTCATTGTCATGGCCCTCTGGATGTTGATCCCCGATAAGCTGGATGATGGCGACTTGCCCAAGGCATCGCATTTCGGCGTGTTCGGCACCACCGTCATCGCGTTCTTCCTTGCGGAGATGGGTGACAAGACCCAAATCGCGACGGTCATGCTCGCTGCCCGCTATGTCGACGCCTATGCATGGGTCGTCCTCGGAACGACATTCGGGATGATGCTGGCCAACGCACCGGTTGTGTGGCTGGGCGACCGAATCGTGAAGCGGGTGCCGATCGGGCTCGTGCACAGCATTACCGCCGTCATCTTCCTTGTGCTCGGCATCGCTGCTTTGATCGGCTGGGGCTGACCGGCATATACTGATGGACGCGCCGATTTGCTCCAGCTTGCGGGCGCTTAACAAATGCAGCTAAAGACGGACGCCGGACCCGGCTCGTTTTTGGCGACGCCGGGTTTTTTCATTCATGTCGTTGGTCGTTACTCCGCAGTCGATGCATTTCGCAGGCCCGCTGGCGCTTAGTAGCGGTGCGCGGGTCTCCGACTACACGCTCGCCTACGAAACCTATGGCGAGCTCAATGCGGAGCGCAGCAACGCGGTGCTCGTGTGCCACGCGCTCAATGCCTCGCACCATGTGGCGGGTGTCTATGAGGGGCAGGACAAGTCCGAGGGCTGGTGGGACAACATGATCGGTCCCGGCAAGCCGGTGGACACGGACCGCTTCTTCGTGATCGGCATCAACAACCTCGGCTCTTGTTTCGGCTCCACCGGCCCCATGCATGCCAACCCGGCGACGGGTCGAGCCTACGGCGCCGACTTCCCCGTGGTGACTGTCGAGGATTGGGTGAACGCGCAGGCGGCGCTGCTCGACGTGCTCGGAATCCAGACGATCGCGGCCGTGATGGGTGGCAGCCTGGGCGGCATGCAGGCGCTCTCCTGGACCTTGCAATATCCTGATCGCGTGCGGCATGCCGTGGTGGTCGCCAGTGCCCCGAGCCTCACGGCGCAGAACATCGCCTTCAATGAAGTGGCGCGTCGCGCCATCGTCACGGACCCTGACTTCAACGGCGGCCACTTTTACGAACATGGCGTGGTCCCCAAGCGCGGGCTGCGTATCGCTCGCATGATCGGCCACATCACGTACCAGAGCGATGATGTGATGAACGAGAAGTTCGGCCGCGCGCTGCGCAGCGCGGTCGGAGGAACCGCGGCCAGCACGGACTTCCGCTATTCAACGCAGGAGGTCGAGTTCCAGATCGAAAGCTACCTTCGCTACAACGGGGACAAGTTCAGCGAGTACTTCGACGCCAACACCTACCTGCTGATCACGCGCGCCCTTGACTACTTCGATCCGGCGCGTGGTCATGGCGGCAATCTTGGTGCCGCGCTGGCGAGGGCCACGGCCAACTTCCTGTTGGTGAGCTTCAGCACCGACTGGCGCTTCTCGCCGGCGCGCAGCCGGGAGATCGTGAAGGCCCTGCTCGACAATCGCCGCAGGGTCAGCTATGCGGAGATTGACGCGCCCCACGGTCACGACGCCTTCCTGCTCGATGACGTGCGCTACATGGGGATCGTTCGCTCCTACTTCGAACGTATCGCAAGGGAACTGAATGCGGTGCCATCGCTTCGGGGCGCAGGGGCAGTTGCGGCATGAGCGATCTGGACGCACAGCAACGGATTGCCAGGCTCGTCCCTGAGGGCTCGCGCGTGCTCGATCTTGGTTGCGGCGACGGCTCGATGCTCGATCTGCTGCAGCGGGAGCGCGGCTGCAGCGGCTATGGCGTCGAAATCGCCGACGGCAACGTGCTGCAGTGCGTGCGGCGCGGCGTCGACGTGATCCAGCTCAACCTCGACGAAGGCCTCGCGATGTTCGACGATGCGTCGTTCGACGTGGTGCTGCAGATCGACACCCTGCAGCACCTGCGCAACGCGGAGGTGATGTTGCGCGAAACCGCGCGTGTCGGGCGCATTGGCATTGTCGCCTTCCCGAACTTCGCGCACTGGCCTAACCGGATCAGCATCGCCCGAGGCCGCATGCCTGTTACGCGGCGCCTCCCCTATCAGTGGTACGACACGCCCAATATTCGCGTTGGCACCTTCAAGGATTTCGAAGTCCTCGCGCTGAAGAACCGCTTGCGCGTGCTCGACGCCTTCGGCCTGCAGGATGGACGCGAAGTGCGTTGGCTGCCGAATGCGCGTGCCAGCACGGCGCTGTTCAAGTTCGAACGCGAACGCTGACCGCGCCAACCTTTTCCAGGCATGGCATTCACGCTCGCGGCGTCCTACCACAGCGACCTGTCGGTCAAGAAGAGTCGCTTCATTGGCTGTGTCCAGCCCGTGGCCGACCGGGCCGCGGCGCAAGCGATCGTCGAGGCGCTGCGCAGCGAGCATCCCGGTGCGGCCCACGTTTGCTGGGCTGTGATGGCGGGTGGGCAGTCGGCTGCCAATGACGACGGTGAGCCCGGCGGCACGGCCGGGCGGCCGATGCTCGAGGTGTTGAGGCACCATCAGCTCGAAGGCGTGCTCGCGACCGTCGTGCGCTACTTCGGCGGCGTCAAGCTGGGCGCGGGCGGTCTGCTGCGCGCCTATACCGAATGCATCGCGCAAGCCGTTGCTGGTGCCACATTGGTCGCGCTGGTTCGGCAGCGCCGAATGCAGTGCGCGGTGCCCTATGCGATCGAGGGCTTGCTGCGCCGCGAGATCGTTGCGGCGGGCGCCACGCTCGACGAGGTTCGCCACGACAACCTGGTGCATTTCTCGTTTGCGTTGCCTGAGCCGCTGGTGGCCGACTTCGTCGCAAGAGTCGACGATGCGGCGCAAGGGCGCGCCGTCTGGCAAGCGCAGTGAGTCGACGGCCGCGCCTGTAGAACGATCCACATCACAGACGCGGCCGTGAGAACGCCTCCTCACGAGCACGAAAGTACCCAAGGTCTCTTGTTCGCGACGTATTCAGTTACTCTTCTTGCGCAATGAAGTGCCGCGAGCCGTAAGCGTGTTCATACGATAGACGTTTTGAGGAGCTTCCCATTGGCCACACAGTCCCCCTTCTTCGGCAAGCGTGATCGCGAAGCTGAACCACTCACCTCCCGACCCGCGCCGCTGATGGGTTCGGGCACGAATCTGTCGGGCACACCAGTCAATCCTTCGACGCTGACGTCGCAAGCCGCGAACGCGGCGGCGAGCGTTGTCAAGGAAGGCGGCAGCAAGCTCACCGTCGGACCCAACATCAAGCTCAAGGGCGTCGAGATCACCGATTGCGACACGTTGGTGGTCGAAGGTCTCGTGGAGGCGACGATGGACTCCCGCGTCATGCAGATCGCCGAGCAAGGCGCCTTCAAGGGCTCCGCCCAGATCGACATCGCGGAGATCCGTGGCCTTTTCGACGGCAATCTGACGGTGCGCGACAAGCTTGTCATTCATTCCACGGGCAAAGTGACCGGCAAGATCCGTTACGGCAAGCTCATCATCGAAGAAGGCGGTCAAGTCTCCGGCGAGATCAGCTTCGGCACGTCGCCGGCGAGCAGCAGCAAGCCGGCGTTCCAGGCAGCAGCCTGACCGACGCGCGTCCTTCTCAGCCGAGGCGTTGAATCAAGGCACTGGCTGCGGCCGGTGCCTTTTCTTTTGCGCCGTTGATGAAGTAGATGAAGACGTCCCGCGGCCCCGACGCATGCGGCTTCTTGTGATCCTCCACGCGCGGCAGCGAGGCCGGCGTGCCGCCCGCTGCCCACGTCTTCGCGGATTCCGCCCATGCGTCGAGCACCTTTGGCGGGTAGCCGTTCTTGAGCTTCGCATCGCTGTTCATCAGCCGGGCATAGGCAAAGTCGCCAGTCAGGTCGGCGAAGGACGGGAACTTGTCGGAGTCTGTAAAGACCGTCGCGACCTTGTGCTTGCGCGCGAGCGCCAGGTATTCGGGCGTGCGAAAGCTATCGTGCCGCACGTCCATCACGTGGCGCAGCGCGCGACTGCCTTCCCTTTGCGGCAGCAGGTCCAGAAAGCCGGCGAAGTCATCCGGATCGAAGGCCTTGGTCGGCATGAACTGCCAGACGATGGGGCCCAGCTTGTCGCCCAACTCACCGAGCCCGCTGTCGACAAAGCGCGCGATCGATTCGCCCGCCGTCGCGAGCAGCTTCCGGTTGGTGCTGAAGCGCGACGCCTTCAGCGAGAACACGAAGCCCTCAGGTGTTTCGTCATGCCACTTCCTGAAGGTCGGTGGCTTGAAGGTGCTGTAGTAGGTGCCGTTGACCTCGATCGCCGTGAGCTGTCGGCTGGCATAGTGCAGTTCCTTTGCATGCGGGAGGTCGGCGGGGTAGAAGTTGTCGCGCCAGGGCTCGTAAGTCCAGCCTCCAATGCCGACGCGGATGCGTCCGCCCGGGGCGCTCAAGGCTCATCTCCCACGGGCAGCGCTGAGCATCTGGAGTATTCCGTTTGCATGGTCATGGCTTTCTTCGGTTGCTGACGGCCGAGCGAGAGCAAGAAGCACGATTTGTATCGTATTTGCCGGACGCGGTCATTCGCGCACGATCCGGCAAGACGCACTAACATCGTCGGCCAACTCCCGCGAAGAATGCCATGAACGCCCCCCTCCACCGCGAAATGCCAGCCGGTCTGCTCGACCCCGAACGCGCCCTGTCCGAAGTCTCGTCGAAGTGGGACAACGACATCGTCAAACAACTCACCGATTACATCGCCATTCCCGCCAAGTCGCCCGGGTTCGACAAGGAATGGGCGCAGCATGGCTACCTCGATACCGTATTGCGCAATGCCGCCACCTGGGTCGAGGCGCAGAAGGTCCAGGGCCTGAAGCTGGAGATCGTTCGGCTCGAGGGCCGCACGCCCGTGCTCTTCTTCGAAGTGGCGGCGACCGGCACCGACATGAAGGAAACCGTCCTCATGTACGGCCACCTGGACAAGCAACCCGAATTCACCGGTTGGCGCAGCGATCTCGGCCCCTGGACGCCGAAGTACGAGGACGGCCTGCTCTACGGCCGCGGTGGCGCCGACGATGGCTACGCCGTGTATGCGAGCATCGCGGCACTTCAGGCATTGAAGGCCCAGGGAGCAGCTCATCCGCGCATCGTTGGCCTGATCGAAACGTGCGAGGAGTCTGGCTCGTATGACCTGCTGCCGTACGTCGATGCACTCCGCCAGCGCCTGGGCGACGTGGGCCTGGTGATCTGTCTGGACTCGGGCGCCGGCAACTACGACCAGTTGTGGCTCACGACTTCATTGCGCGGCATGGCCAGCGGCACTCTCAAGGTCGAAATCCTGACTGAAGGCGTGCATTCCGGCGACGCGTCGGGGCTCGTGCCCTCCAGTTTCCGCATCATGCGGCAGGTGCTCGACCGTCTGGAAGACAGCAAGACCGGCCGCCTGTTGCCCGAGAGCTTCCATTGCGAAGTGCCGGCGGAACGGCTCGTCCAGGCCCAGGCCACGGCCGCCATCCTGGGCGAGGAGATCTACAAGCGCTTTCCCTGGGCCCACTATGACTGCGGCGGCTCGACCGCTTTCGCGCTACCGACCACCACCGACCCGGTGGAGGCGCTCCTCAACCGCACCTGGAAGCCAACCCTCTCCGTTACAGGCGCCGACGGTTTTCCGGCACTGAAGGACGCGGGCAATGTGCTGCGTCCGTACACCGCTTTCAAGCTCTCGCTGCGCCTGCCGCCGCTGGTCGACGCGGACCAGGCCGTGCGCCAGCTCAAGACGCTGCTCGAGGACAACGCGCCTTACCAGGCCAGGGTGACCTTCGATAGCAACGGCGGGGCGACGGGTTGGAACGCGCCCGACACCGCACCATGGTTCGAGCGCGCGCTCAATACGGCGTCGCAGGCGCATTTCGGGGCGAGCTGTGGCTACATCGGCCAAGGGGGCACCATCCCGCTCATGAGCATGCTGAGCGCCGGTTTTCCGAAGGCGCAGATGATGGTCTGCGGCGTGCTGGGACCCAAGAGCAATGCGCATGGCCCCAACGAATTTCTCCATGTGCCCTACGCGAAGAAGCTGACTGCGGCGGTCGCGGAGGTCATTGCTGCCCTTCCCGTTGCCCACGCCGCCGCTGCCTGAAGGCGCGACGCCGGCGCCGCCGCGCGGGCTGGCCCGTCGTCGGTGGCCCCGCGAGAACGGCCTATGCTGCTGCGCGCTGAATGCGGCGGCGGCGCCAGGCCAGCCAGAGCAGCGCCGCTCCCATCAATGCCAGCGGCGCCAGCGAACCCATGTTCAACAGACGCCATCCCTGCGTTGTGACCAGCACACCTGATGAGAATGAACTCAGCGCCAGCGTCGCGAAGACGCAGAAGTTGAGCGCACCCTGCGCCCGGTCTTTTTCCTCGGCGGTGTAAGTCGTGAGCGAAAGCATGGTGCTGCCGGTGAACAGAAAATTCCAGCCGACACCCAGCAGGAACAGCGCCAGCAGGAATTGATGCAG
This sequence comes from Variovorax sp. 01T432, assembly GCF_056398605.1. Classification (NCBI taxonomy): domain Bacteria; kingdom Pseudomonadati; phylum Pseudomonadota; class Betaproteobacteria; order Burkholderiales; family Comamonadaceae; genus Variovorax; species Variovorax sp. 01T432. The sequence goes on along the minus strand of NZ_JBFTPS010000068.1, from coordinate 23,183 downwards.
GTCGACACCCGACAGTGCGATGGCGATGCAGGCCAGATTGAGCATCAGCCCCGCGCCCATCACGGGCAGCACGCCGAGGCGGCGAATCAGGTGGCCGGTGAAGAAGCCTGGAGCGAACATGCCGATCACATGCCACTCCAGCACCAGCGCGATGTTCTCGAAGGGCATGCTGCAGACCTGCATCGCGAGCGGGGTCGCGGCCATCAGCAGATTCATCACGCCGTAGCCGAGCGCGCCTGCGGCGGCGGCGACGATGAAGGCCGGTTGCCGCACGATCTCGGCCAGCGGTCGGCCACCCACGGCGGCCTGCCGCGGCATCGACGCCGGGAAGCGGATGAACTGCATCACGCACATCGAGGCCAGCGCCACTCCGGCGAGCGCGAAGTACGCGCCCGCGAAGGGCACCGCGAACCATCCCCTCGTGACGGCCGCCAGATTCGGGCCCGCCACCGCGCCGATCAGTCCGCCGGCCATCACCAGCGAAACCGCCTTCTCCCGCCATTCGGGACTGGCGATCTCGGCGGCGGCGAAACGATAGAGGCCGGCATTCGCGTTGTAATAGCCCGCCACCAGCGTGGCGCAACACAGCAGCCAGAAGTCCTTCCAGAAGGCCGCCAACCCGCACAGCAGTGCCGAGCCAAGAGCCACTGCGAGTCCTATCTGGAACGAGCGGCGTCCGCCGAAGCGCCGCTGCGTGCGCGCCACCAGGCCGGTGGCCAGCGCACCGCCGACCACGTAGCCCATCACGGGAAGCGTCGCCATCCACCCGCGCGGCGCCAGAGCCAGCCCAACCAGCCCATTGATCGCGATGAAAGCGACGTTGTTCGTGAGGAACAGGCCTTGGCAGATTGCAAGCAGCCAGAGATTGCAATTCATGTAAGGCGAGTCGCACCCGTCACGGGGTAGACGCTAGCCCTTCTGAAGCAGGCCGCTGAGCGACGACAGCAGGTCGTCGTGAGTTCCCAGCCCCTCGGCCGGCACTTGGCCCTTCGGCGTGAGCTGGTCGATCAGCGTAGGCAACAGGGTGGAGAGCATGGGCAGCAGCATGGCCGGATTGATGCCGAGCTTCTGCGCTATGCCAGAGACCACGTCGCTGCCCAGCACATCATGGAGCTGCCCGCCGGAGATGGGCGCGTTCTCGCCCTTGCCGATCCAGGAATTGATCACGTCTCCCATGCCCGCCTGTTCGAACCTGGAGACCAGGCCGCCCAGGCCGCCGAACTCGCCATTGTTGGCAAGGAGCCCGCCAAGCGCTCCCGCGAGGCCGCCGAGGTCGGAAGGACCACCGCCCTGGGGTTGTTGAGGCTGAACGCCACCGAGTACCTGGCCGAGTACCGAATCGAGCAATCCCATGATGGGCTCCTGAAGGGGGGATGAAGGAAGTCTTACTTCGAACGCGGCGGGCGTTTGGGCAGCAGCGGTTCGCTCACGCCCTGGACGCCGACGAGACCGAGCACGGTCAGGAGGGCATTTTGCGCGCCCTTCCAGCCGTCTGTCACGTCGATCCATTCCGAGAGCGCGTGGAAGCCGCCGGTCTTGCCGCCGCTGCCGATGATGATCGCCGGGATTCCGAGCGACATCGGCACGTTGGCATCGGTGCTCGCCCCGGAGAGCAGCGTCTTGTAGCCGAAGGCCCCATTCGATCGAATTGCGGCCTCGACGATGGGCGAGTCCGATGGCGTGCGTCCGCCCGGCCGATCGCCGATCAACCTGGTGGCCGCGCTCAGTGTCGTGACGTTCCAGCGCTTGTTTTCCTCCGACACTGCTTCGTCGATCGCGGCCATGACCTTCTTCTCGGTATCGAGCAGAGCGCCCATATCGTCGGACCGGATGTCGACAGCCATGCGCGCTTCCGGCGCGATGGTGTTGACAGAGGTTCCTCCGCTGACTGTGCCGACGGTGAATGTGGTCTTCGGAAAGCTGGGCGTCCTGATCTCGGCGATCTTCGCTATCGCGCGGCCCATGCCGTGGATCGCGCTCGGCACCTGGCCGAAAGCGGTGTAGCTGTGGCCACCCGGGGCCTTGAACGTGACTTCGTGGCGATGACTGGCCGTCCCAAGCACCAGCACGCTTCCCTCCGAAGCGGGCTCCAGGCCCACCGCGCCGTCGATGTCGAGGTGATCGCGAAAGATGGCCTTCATCCCTCGCAGGTTGCCTAGTTCTTCCTCTCCGACGTTGCCCACGATCAACAGGTCGCCCACTGTCCGCACCTTGTTGTCGTTGAGCACCTTGATCCATGACAAGAGCACGGAAAGGCCGCGCGTGTCGTCCGAGATGCCCGGCGCGTACAGCTTGCCGTCACGCTCCTTGACCTTGACGTCGGTGCCGGCGGGAAAGACGGTGTCGAGGTGTGCCGAGACCAGCAGCTTGGGCCCGTTTCCGGACCCCTTGCGCAGGCCGATCACATTGCCTTCAGTGTCGATCCTCGCGTCGCTCAGCCCCATTGCCTTCATGCGCGCGAGAAAGACCTCGGCGCGCCTTTGCTCCTTGAATGGTGGCGCCTCGATCTGCGTGAGCATCTTCAGGTCTTCGACGGAGCGCTCATGATCGGCCTTGACCGCCTCGAGCAACTGCTTCACTCCCGGTGCGGCGAGAAGCTGCGTGTAAGCCTGGTCCACGGCGATTGCCACTTGTGTGGGCGTCGGCGCCACCGGCAAGTCTTGCGCACGGGCAGCACCCGCGACGCAGATCACGGTCATCAGGGCGGGCGCGAGGCGCCGCGCAATCGGAAGGGCGGACATGCGTTGTGCAGAGGGCAAGGGTGTCGATTACTGACCCGCGAGGAGCACGAGCGCGGCCAGCGCGGCGGTCTCCGCGCGCAGAACGCGCGGCCCGAGCGTGAGGGGCGCGAAGCCGCGCGCGATTGCATCCTGCTCTTCGGTCGCGCTGAGACCGCCTTCAGGGCCGCTCAGGACGCAAACAGCACCACTGGCCGAGTGACCGCCGAGACCGGCGATGGCGCGCGTGCCCGCGGCAAGGCTGAGGATGAAGCGCTCGGCATCTGCGGCAGCGGTTTCCATCCAACTCGTCACCGTTCGCACGGGATGAACCAGCGGCACGCGATTGCGTCCGCATTGCTCGCAGGCAGCGATGGCGATCGCTTCCCAATGCGCGCGTTTCTTGTCGGCGCGCTCGCCTGCGAGGCGCAGCACGCCGTGAGCGGTGATCAAGGGCTGGATACTGGCGACCCCGAGTTCGGTGGCCTTTTCGACCAGCCAATCCATGCGTTCGTTGGCCGGCATGCCGACCGCCAGATGCACCATGCGCGGCGCTTCGCGCTCGACCTCGCTGTGGGCGCCGACCTGGACGGCGACCTCACTGCGGCTCATGCGCTCGACCGTTGCCGAGTATTCGCCGCCGCTGCCGTCAAACAATGTCAGCGCATCGCCGGGCTGCATGCGCAGCACCTGCACATGACGCGCAGCGCCGGCGGGAAGCGCGAGGGCGCTGTTCGCGTGAAGCGCAATGGCGCAGAAGAAGCGCGGCGTCACACGCGCCCGTATGCGAAGCCGCTCACGGCCTGCGTGCCCTCGACCTCGTCGATCACACGCAGCAGCGGCGTGAGTTCGTTGTACCGGCTGGCCGTCGCGCGGATATATGCGATGAAGCGCGGCGTATCGGCCAGGTACTTCGGCTTTCCGTCGCGCAGCGTGAGCCGGGCGAAGATGCCGGCCACCTTCAGGTGGCGCTGCAGGCCCATCCACTCGACCGCGCGGTAGAACGCGCCGAAGTCCTCGTCGACCGGCAGCCCGACCTTGCGTGCCTGCTCCCAGTAGCGGACCGTGATGTCGATCACGAACTCCTCCTCCCAGCTCAGGAAGGCGTCGCGCAGAAGGCTCGCGATGTCGTAGGTGATCGGACCATACACGGCATCCTGAAAGTCCAGTACGCCCAGAGTCGGACCGCCGGTGATCATGAGGTTACGCGGCATGAAGTCGCGATGCACGTAGACGGAGGAGGCCGCGAGATTGTTCTCGACGATGAGTTTGAAGCTTCGTTCAAGGCGCTCCTGCAGCTTGCCTTCGACGCGCACGCCGCGGTGCCGGGTGAGATACCACTGTGGGAAGAGGTCGAGTTCGCGCTCAAGAAGGGCTCGGTCGTAGGGAGGCAGGACGCCGGGCCGGGAGGCGCGCTGCCATCGGATCAGCGCGTCGATCGCCTGGGCGTAAAGGGGACGCGCGGCTTCGGGATCTGCCGCATCGATCACATCGAGCATCGTTTGTCGGCCTAGATCGTCGAGCAACAGGAAGCCATTGGCTTCGTCCCATGCCAGCACCTGCGGCGCGGTCACGCCCGCTTCGGTCAACAGCTTTGCAATCCGCACGAAAGGCGCACTGTTCTCCTGGGCGGGCGGCGCATCCATGACGATGCGGCTCGGTGAGCCATCGGTTGTATCGACGCGGAAGTAGCGCCTGAAGCTGGCATCCGCCGATGCGAGGCGCACGGTTCCGGGTGCTAGGCGCTGCGCTTCGGAGATGCTGTCAATCCAGCGCGCAAAGGCCGCGGCGCGTGCGGGGTCGCTCCATTCGGGCGGCGACACCTCGGGTGTGGGATGCGATGGCGCCGCAGGGTGGGAGGGGGGTGCGGCGCCGCTGGCCGGTGGCTGAGGAGCTGTCATGGATAATCGATTCTACAAATCCGCCCGGCGCGGACTGTCTGCAACATCTGCCGCCGCGTGGCGTCGCTCCCCCAAGAAGATACTCGCTCCCTACCGATGCCTGACCTGACCCGAGCCACCTGGCACCGGTGCCGCCCGCCTCTGCCGCTGGCGGTGCTGTCTCTTGCACTGCTGCACATGCACGGCGCATGGGCACAGGACAGCGACCTCGATGCGCCATTGACGCTCAAACGCACGCCGCAGCTCATGGAGGTCATTCCGCAGGATCAGCGCGGCCAGCGGCCGAGCTTTGTCGACGGCGACCGGATCTCGGGTCGGCCCGACCTGGAAACAATTGTCGAAGGCAATGCCTCATTGCGCCGAGGTGAGACGGTGATTCACGCGGATCGGCTCGAGTATTACCAGCCGGACGACCTTGCCAAGGCGCGTGGCAATGTGCACCTGAACCAGGGCGGCAACGTCTACGAAGGACCCGAACTCGAACTCAAGATCGAGACCTTCGAAGGCTTCTTCAACAAGGTGCGTTATCGTTTCCTCGCCACGGGCGGGGAAGGTGACGCCGATCGCATCGATTTCGTGGACAACAATGTGGCGGTGGCGCGCAAGGCCACCTACACGACTTGCCGGCGCGAGGACTATCCCGGCTGGATGCCCGCATGGCTCCTGACCGCGGCGACGCTCACCACGGACACCGAGGAAAACGTCGGTATTGCCACCGATGCGCAACTGAGCTTCATGGGCATCAAGACACCGCCCTTTCCATCGTTGAGCTTTCCGCTCAACAACGCCCGCAAGAGCGGGCTGCTGCCGCCCTCCGTCGGCATGGACAGCGTCAACGGCATCGACGTGACGGTTCCGTACTACTGGAACATCGCGCCCAACCGCGATGCGACCTTCTATCCGGAGCTGATGAGCAAGCGCGGCGTCAACGTAGGATCGGAATTTCGCTACCTGGAAGACAAGTACAGGGGGCAGATCGAGGCCGACTACATGCCGACCGACACCCTGCGCAACCGGGAGCGCTGGGGTATCTGGACGCACCATGAACAAAGCTTCGACCCCACGCCTTACGGCCTCGCAGCCCTGAGCGGCACACTCAACATCAATCGGGTCAGCGACAACGACTACTGGCGCGATTTCGCACACACGCCATCGATCGCTCAACGCCTGCTGACGAGCAACGCGTCGCTCAACTGGGCCAAAGGCGACTGGAGCGGCGCATTCAATGCGCTCAGCTACCAGACGTTGCAGGATGCCACCGCGCCCATCCTCCCGCCCTACGATCGCCTGCCCCAGATCACGGCCAACTACAACAAGTACGACTGGAACGGTTTCGACTTTTCGCTCAACCTGGATTACTCGCGCTTCCGTGCCGATCCCATCGAGCAGCATCAGCCCAATGGCGAACGCGCGTTCGGGCTGGCGTCCATCAGCCGGCCCTTCCTCACGCCCGGCACCTTCATCATCCCGAAAGTGATGTTGAATGCCACCACCTATCAGTTCGATGCGCCGCTGGCCAACGGAGCGAGCACGGCCAGCCGCGTGGTGCCGACCTTCAGCCTGGACAGTGGCATGATTTTCGAGCGCGACGCGAGCTTCTTCGGACGGGCGTTCCGCCAGACGCTGGAGCCCCGCGCCTTCTACGTCAATACGCCGTACCGCAACCAGAGCCTGCTGCCGAACTACGACTCGGCGGCCACCGACTTCAATTTCGCGACGGTCTATACCGAAAATGCGTTCTCGGGCAACGACCGCATCTCGGACAGCAACCTGCTCACGCTCGGCGTCACGACACGACTGATCGACCCGGACACCGGCGCCGAGGCCGCGCGTTTCGGCATTGCGCAGCGCCTGCGGTTCAAGGACCAACTCGTCACCTTGCCGAACGTCGCCCCCATAACCGACAGACTCAGTGACGTGTTGCTCGGCGCCCAGATCAACTGGACGCCGAAGTGGAGCATGGACACGACCTTGCAATACAACCCGGACACCCGCCGGTCGACGCGCGACGCAATCAGCGCGCGCTACAACCCAGGGCCTTACCGTAACGTGAGCGCCGCGTACCGCTATCAGGCCAACACCTCGCCCACCGTTCTGGATGGAAACAAGTCCATCGACGTGAGCTGGCAGTGGCCGCTCAACGACCTCTGGGGCGACAAGGGCAAGGACCTGGGACCGGGACGTGGTCAAGGCGGGGGGCGCTGGTACAGCGTCGGCCGTCTGAACTACAGTATGCAGGATCGCAAGCTGACCGATGCCGTGATCGGCATGGAATATGACGGTTGCTGCTGGATCGGGCGCGTGGTGCTGGGACGTGTCACCACCGGCCAGATCACAGCCGCCACGCGCATCATGTTCGAGATCGAGTTCGTCGGCTTTGCAAGCGTCGGCACGAGTCCGAAGCGGACGCTGACCCAGAACATCCAGCGTTACCAGCCCCTTCGCCTGCCCGGCGAGGCGCCTAGCCGCTTCACCAATTACGACTGAGACTGAGCTTCGCATGAACCACTACCGCTCCATCCTCACCATGGCCTGCCTCGCGGCGCTCGCTGCAGCTTCCGGTGCGCAGGGGTTGCGTCCGGGCACCGGCATCACCGACATCATGCGTGCCGGCCCGCGCCTGGCACCGGTACCCGCCCCCGGCGCGGGCGCTGCGGCCCAGCCCGCATCCACGGCGCAGCGCTCGGCCGAATACATCGTTGCGCTGGTCAATTCCGAACCCGTCACCAACACCGAAGTGCAGCTTCGCGTGTCGCGCATCCTCAAGGAGAACCCCGAGGCGGAACGCATGCCGCGCCCCGAGCTGACGCGGCTGGTGCTCGAGCGCCTCATCACCGAGCGCGCCCAGCTGCAACTGGCGAAGGAGGCCGGCATCAAGATCGATGACCTCACGGTCGATCAGGCCGAGCAGACGGTGGCGCGCCAGAATCAGGTCAGCGTTGTCGAACTGCACAACCGTATCGCAGGCGAGGGCATCACACTGGAGGCTTTTCGGCGGGACCTGCGCGACCAGATCGCGCTGACGCGGCTGCGTGACCGAGAGGTCGAGTCCAAGGTCAAGATCAGCGACGTCGAAGTCGACCAGTTCATTCGCGATCAGAGCAAGGGCCCCAACGCCGCCATAGCGCCCAACATCAACATCGCCCAGGTCCTGATCGCGGTGCCCGAGGGCGCCAGCGACGCGCAGGTTGCTCCGTTGCAGCAGCGCGCGCAGGAAGTTGCGCGACGTGCCCGCGCCGGCGAAGACTTCTCCAAGCTCGCGCAGGAATTCTCCAACGCGCCGGACCGTGCCAACGGCGGCGTGCTCGGCATGCGCAGTGCCGATCGCTATCCCTCGCTGTTCGTGGAAGCAACCCAGTCGACTCCGGTCAACGGGATCGTCGGGCCCATCCGTTCGGGCGCGGGCTTTCATGTGCTCAAGCTGCTGGCGAAGGCCCAACCCGGTGCCAGCGACGCGATCGTCACGCAAACGCAGGTGCGCCATATCCTGCTGCGCAACGACCCCAAGCGCACCACCGCGCAAGCCGTGGCGCAGCTCGCCGAGTTCAAGGATCGGCTGCAGAGGGGCACAGCCGATTTTGCGGGCTTGGCCCGGGACAATTCGCAGGATGGGAGCGCCAAGCAAGGTGGCGACCTCGGCTGGTCGAACCCCGGTCAATTCGTGCCTGAGTTCGAAGAGGTCGTGAACCGCCTGGCGCCCGGCGAGATCAGCGACCCGGTGGTTTCACGTTTCGGCGTGCACCTGATTCAGGTCCTGGGCCGCCGCGAAACGAAGCTGAGCCAGGCAGAACAACGCGAAGCCGCGCGCACGGTGCTGCGCGAAAAGAAGATCGAGGAAGCCTTCAGCACCTGGGTGCAGGAAGTGCGGGCACGGGCCTACGTCGAGTACCGCGAGCCCCCGCAATCTTGACGCACACTTACTTCCTCGCGCCCAGGTTGGGCCCATGGTGCTGTGGAGCCTGGAGGTGAGGCATGTTGCGCGCAAGCGTTTCGGGCAGCACTTCCTGTCTGACGCAGGGATCATCGAGGCGATCGTGCGCGAGATCGCGCCCCAGCCGGGCGATGCGATGGTGGAGATCGGCCCCGGACTGGCCGCGCTCACGCAGCCACTGGTCGAGCGCCTGGGACGGCTGACGGTGATCGAACTGGATCGCGATCTGGCCCAGCGCCTGCGCAGCCACCCCCAACTCGACGTGATCGAGTCGGATGTCCTGAAGGTGGATTTCGCTGCCTTGGCCGATAGACTGGTCAAGACCCCGGAGGGCGCATTGCGGGTGGTGGGCAATCTACCCTACAACATCTCGACGCCGATCCTCTTTCATTTGCTGGGTTTTGCGCACCTGATCGCCGACCAGCACTTCATGTTGCAGAAAGAGGTGATCGACCGCATGGTCGCCAAACCGGCCACCTCGGACTACAGCCGTCTGAGTGTGATGCTGCAGTGGCGCTATGCGATGGACAACGTGCTCTTTGTGCCGCCAGAGAGTTTCGAGCCGCCGCCGCGTGTCGACAGCGCGGTGGTTCGCATGGTGCCATTCGCCGCGCCCCCACAAGTCGACGCGGCCAGACTCGGCGAAATCGTCCAGGTCGCCTTCAGCCAACGTCGCAAGCTGCTGCGTCACACCTTGGGCAAGTGGCTGGAGCAACATGCCTTCGCAGGCGCGTTCGACACGCAGCGACGTGCCGAGGAGGTTCCGGTAGCCGAATATGTCGCCCTGACCCAGGCCGTTGCGGCCGCCGCGCCATAAGAAAAGCCCGTCGGCGACGGGCTTTCATTGGCGGGGCACGCCGATGGCGCGCTCAGTCAGGCCGCGGCGAGCCAATACCCGGCATTGAATGGGCTGCTCATCCGCAATGCGAGTGGCGAGACATCGACCAGTTTGTCGGTCGGCATCTTTTCTGCCGACGGGTCGGCATTCTGGAGTTCAATTCCGGTGGCCGGAGCGGTACCCGGTTGCTGAGCCTCGTTCGCCCGTTCTGCTTGGCTGGTGTGTGCAGAACGGGCTACAGAAAAGAATAGAAGCACCTGAACGGTATCTTCCGGTCTCCCCAGTAGTCGGAGGCGTCACGGAAGATATCGAGCAATTGCTCGCGCGCTTCCTTGTCGAACTTCGCATTGGCTGGAATCTGCTCGAGCACGATCACGAATCCCGGCTGCGGGCCCGATTTATGCAACGGGTCCGTCATGCAGTCGTACAGCGCGTCGAAATTCTTCCCGAAGTGTTGGGGAAAGGTGAATTGCTGGGCAATCAGGTCAAGCACGTCCTGCTTCGTCTGGGCGCTGCTCAGATTCGCATAAAGGAAGTGCTGTCCCGCCGCATGCGCCGCTTCCTGCAGATCGTTCACGCGGAAAGCGCGAATCGATTGCACGATGTTCGGTCGCACGCCACGAAGGGATAAAGTCATCTCCGCTGGTCTTTCCATGGTTGTCGTCATCATTTCTTCGGGGCGCCTTGGCGCGCCGTTCCAATCCAATTCATTGCTCATGGCACGATCCGCCGGAAGCTTGCGTAATGGTCTGCCGTATACCAGCACGCCATCGGCGGCGCTGCTCGCTCGCCGCCGCACACCATGCGTCGTGCACCACGATCGCGCGAGCCGGGCGTCTCGACCGTGTACTCTCGGTAGTGGCCCCGTCGTTCCTGCGGCAACAGGCGTTCGCGATTGCCGAACACCGAACCGTCTTTTTCATGCCGGAAAGGGCCGCCGTTCAAAATGGCCCCATAGGTGCGTTGGCCCTGCACCGGTAATTCGGCCAGCGCAATCGAATCCTGTGCCGGCTTGTCGGCGCGGGTGCCGGTCCATTCGCGAGCCTGAACTCCAGCAGTCAATGCCACCAGCATCAGGCCAGTGAGCGCAAACTTGGAAACAGGGGACGTGATCGAGGCGTAAGCCGCCATGGGGCACCAAAAGGAAAAGAGCGAGAGCCGAACCAGCGAATCAACCTTGGGGTTAACCCGCAAATTCAAGCCCGCAAGTGTGCACCAGGGGCGCCCAAATAGCAAGCGCCTGCTCAAAGATTGAGCAGGCGCCGGGGTCGCGTGAGCGATTTTGAAGTTAGCGACCGCTGTCGCGCATGCCGCTAGCGCTCGGCGTTCGCATCAGCCACCGTGAGGGCTGACATATTCACGATCCGGCGGACCGTCGCGCTCGCGGTAAGGATATGCACAGGTTTGGCCGCGCCGAGCAGAACCGGGCCGATCGCGATGTTGCCGCCCGCCGCCGTCTTGAGCAGGTTGTACGAAATATTGGCCGCGTCAATGTTCGGGAAGACCAGCAGATTGGCGTTGCCGGCCAGTGCGCTGTGCGGCATGACGGCCGCCCGTTGCTTGCCGTCGAGAGCGACGTCGCCGTGCATTTCCCCGTCGACTTCCAGCCAGGGCGCCTGGACGCGCAGCAATTCCAGCGTCCGGCGCATCTTGATCGCGCTCGGCTGGTTGCTGCTGCCGAAATTGGAGTGCGACAACAGCGCTGCCTTGGGCTTGATGCCGAAGCGCATCATTTCCTCGGCCGCCATCGTGGTGATTTCGGTCAGTTCCTCCGGCGTCGGGTCGTAATTGACGTGCGTGTCGACCAAGAATACCTGCCGATCCGGCAGCAGCAGACCGTTCATGCAGGCATAGATCGGCAGGTCCTGCGGCGTGCTGGGGCAGCCTCCGGCCCGTTTGCCGATCACCTGGTCGATGTAGTGCAGATGCATCGCAGTCGTGCCCCAGGTGCCGCAGATCATGCCGTCCACGTCGCCTTTGTGCAGGAGCATGGAGCCGATCAGGGTGAGGCGGCGGCGCATCTCGATCTTGGCCGTCTGCACCGTCGTGCCCTTGCGCTCGGTCATGCGGTGGTACGTCTGCCAGAAGTCGCGGTAGCGATGGTCCTGCTCGACGTTGACCACGTCGTAATCGAGCTCCTCCTTCAGCCGGAGGCCGAACTTCTCGATGCGCTGCGCAATGATCGCGGGCCGGCCGATGAGGGTGGGCCGGGCAATGCCTTCGTCCACCACGATCTGCGCGGCCCGAAGCACGCGTTCTTCCTCGCCCTCGCAGTAGGCGACCCGCTTCCTTGGCGCGCGCTTGGCGGCGTCGAAGATCGGCTTCATGGTGGTGCCGGAGGCGTAGACGAAGCTCTGCAGCTTGTCGCGATAGGCGTCCAGATCCGCGATCGGCCGCAGCGCCACGCCGCTTGCCGCGGCGGCCTGCGCCACAGCCGGCGCGATCTTCATCATCAGTCGCGGATCGAAGGGCTTTGGAATCAGGTACTCGGGCCCGAAGGTCAGCTTCTCGCCGACATAGGCTGCCGCCACGACTTCGCTCTGCTCGGCCTGTGCGAGCTCCGCGATGGCGTGCACCGCAGCCACTTCCATCTCGTCGGTGATGGTGGTGGCGCCACAGTCCAGCGCGCCGCGGAAGATATACGGGAAGCACAGGACGTTGTTGACCTGGTTCGGGTAGTCCGTGCGGCCCGTCGCCATGACGACATCGCTGCGCACCGAGTGCGCCTCTTCCGGCGTGATTTCCGGATTGGGGTTGGCCAGCGCGAAGATGACCGGATTGGATGCCATCCTCGCCACCATGGCCGGCTTGAGCACCCCGCCGGCGGACAGGCCGAGAAACACGTCGGCGCCTTCCATCACCTCGGCCAGCGAGCGGGCCGAGGTCTTCTGCATGTACTGCCGCTTGTCATCATCCATCAGTTCGGTGCGGCCCTCATAGACGACACCGGCCAGGTCGGTCACGAACACGTTCTCGCGCTTCAGTCCGAGCTTGAGCATCAGGTTGAGGCAGGCCAGCGCCGCGGCACCCGCGCCGGACGTCACCAGCTTGACCTTCGCGATGTCCTTGCCGACCACCTTCAGGCCGTTGAGCATCGCCGCGGCCACGGTGATGGCTGTGCCGTGCTGGTCATCATGGAAGACCGGGATCTTCATCCGCTTGCGCAGCTCGCGCTCGACGTAGAAGCAGTCGGGTGCCTTGATGTCTTCCAGGTTGATGGCGCCGAAAGTCGGCTCCAGCGCAGCGATGACCTCGACCAGGCGTGCCGGGTCCTTCTCGTCGATCTCGATGTCGAAAACGTCGACACCGGCGAATTTCTTGAACAGAACGCCCTTGCCTTCCATGACCGGCTTGGCCGCCAGCGGTCCGATGTCGCCCAGGCCCAGCACGGCAGTGCCGTTGGTGATGACCGCCACGAGATTGCCGCGCGCGGTGTACTTGAAGGCGTTGACCGGATCCTTGACGATTTCCTCGCAGGGCGCGGCGACGCCAGGCGAATAGGCGAGCGCCAGGTCGCGCTGATTGATCATCTGCTTGGTCGCCGCGATCGCGATCTTGCCCGGGACCGGATGCTCGTGATATTCGAGGGCCGCGCGGCGCAACTCGGCGCGCTTGTCCTCGGGCGTGGGGATCGTGGAAGTCGAATCGGACATTGGACCTTTGCTCCTGCAACGCTTCTTATAAGGGGCGCCGATTGTAGACCTCGGGCCGCAAGAGGGACGCTCCAGCCTTCCAGCCCTGGGCCCGGTAAAAAGCACGCCGAGTGTCAATATGACGCGGCAATTGCATGGCAATATGCCCTGCTCAGAAAATACCTGAAACGAGGAGCGACCATGGCGCTGATGGATTTCATCAAGAAGCAGTTCATCGACATCATCCAGTGGACCGAGACCGGCGACGGCACACTGGCATGGCGCTTCCCGATGGCGGACATGGAAATCCAGAACGGCGCCTCGCTCACGGTGCGCGAATCGCAGGTCGCGGTGTTCGTGAACGAAGGCAAGGTTGCCGACGTCTTCGGCCCCGGCCTGTACAAGCTCACGACGCAGACGCTGCCCGTGCTCACCTACCTCAAGAACTGGGACAAGCTCTTCGAGTCCCCGTTCAAGAGCGACGTCTACTTCTTCAGCACGCGTCAGCAGGTCGACCAGAAATGGGGCACGCCGCAGCCCATCACGATCCGCGACAAGGACTTCGGTGCCGTGCGCCTGCGCGCTTTCGGCAACTACAGCTTCCGCATCGGTGACCCCCGGCGCTTCCACACCGAGATCTCGGGCACGCGCGAGGTCTACACCGTGGCCGACCTCGACGGCCAGTTGCGCGGCCTCGTCCTGCAGAACATCAGCAACGCCATCGCATCGAGCGGCGTGCCCTTCCTCGATCTCGCGGCCAACCAGATCCAGTTCGCGCAGGCGCTCGCGACCCAGCTCGTGCCCGAGTTCGAGAAGATCGGCATCAAGCTCGAGAACCTCACGGTGCAGAACGTCTCCCTGCCCGAAGAGCTCCAGAAGATCCTCGACCAGAAGATCGGCATGGGCATGGTCGGCAACGACATGGGCAAGTTCATGCAATACCAGACCGCGCAGGCCATTCCCAGGTTCGCCGAGGGGGCTGGCGGCGGCGGCATCGCGGGGGACGCCATGGGCCTCGGTGCGGGCGTGGCGCTCGGCCAGGTGCTGGCGCAGAACCTCTCTCAGGGCCTGAGCCAGGGCAACCCGGCCGGGGCCGGCGCCCCCGCGTCCCAGCAGCCGGCGGCAGCCGTCGTCAGCCCCGCCGACGTGATGAGCACACTCGAGAAGCTCGGCGAGCTCAAGACAAAGGGCATCCTCACGCAGGAAGAATTCGACGCCAAGAAGGCGGACTTGCTGAAGAAGCTGGTCTGAGCCCCCGCGCCTGCGCCGAACCCGCCGGAGTCTCTTCGACGGGTTCTTGCCGGGCGCACCTTGCCGTCGCATTTCGTGGCCACCGATTCCCCCCAACAGCGCTACTACCGCGCGCCCTGCCCCGGCTGCGGCGCGCCGGTCGAATTCCGCTCGGCGCAATCGACCCATGCGGTCTGCCCCTATTGCCAAAGCACCGTCGTGCGCCAGGGCGACACGCTGGCGCGCATCGGCAAGATGGCGGAACTCTTCGACGACTTCAGCCCGCTGCAGCTGTTCGCCGCGGGCCGCATCGAGAACAAGCCCTTCACTCTCGTCGGGCGCCTGCAGTACAGCTATGACGGCGGCCGCTGGACCGAGTGGATTGCGGCCCTCGATGGCGAGCGCACGGGGGTCCTGAGCGAGGACAACGGCTCCTTTGTCTTCGCGCTGCCCTTCGAGCTGCAGCGCGCCGCGCCACCCGCCGCCGAACTGCGCGTCGGTGCCACCGTCCCCTTCAACGGGCAGAACTACACGGTGGCATCGAACGAGCAGGTCTCGCTCGTCTCGGCGCAAGGCGAGTTGCCGCGGCTGCCCGAACTCGGCCGGCCCTTTCCCGTCGTCGAGTTGCGCAACGACCAGGGCCTGGTGCTCAGCCTCGAATATGACACCCAGCCCCCCGGGGCTTACCTCGGCCGCGCGGTGCAGCTCGAAGACCTGCAACTCGCCGGCTTGCGCGACGAATCGGCCAGGGACGAGAAAGGCCGCAGCTTCAACTGCCCCAACTGCGGCGCGCCTGTCACCGTCAACCTCGCCGACAGCAAGAGCATCACCTGCAGGTCCTGCAACAGCATCATCGATCTCTCGCAGGGCATCGGCGGCGAGCTCCGGCACGCCGCGCAGGACGAGCCGGTCCAGCCGCTGATCGCGATCGGGTCCCTGGGCCAGCTCCAGGGCACCCAGTGGCAGGTGGTCGGCTTCCAGCACCGCATGGGCGCGGCGCCCGGCGACCACGAGCAATTCGGCTGGAACGAATACCTGCTCTACAACAAGAAGCGGGGCTTCAGCTTTCTCGTCGATGCGGAAGACGGCTGGAGCATGGTCAAGCCCACCACTGGCGCGCCGACCATGGCCGAGAGCGGTGCCAGGGCGACCTACCTCGGCAAGACCTACCAGCAACAGTACGCGTACAACGCCGAGACGACCTACGTTGCGGGCGAGTTCTACTGGAAAGTCGAGCGCGGGCAGAAGACCTTCAACCGCGACTTCGCCAACGGCGCGGCGCTGCTGTCCACGGAACGCTCCGCCAACGAACTGACCTGGTCGTCCGGGAGCAGGATCGACAGCGCGGCGGTCGCCGCCGCCTTCAAGCTCGACGGCAAGAAAGACATGTTCAAGCGCGGCGATGCGCTGCCGCTGAGCGCCGCCTCCAGCCTCGGCTGCGGCACGATCATCCTGATCGTGGTGGTGATCATCATCCTGCTGATCATCCTGAGCACCTGCAGCGGCGGTTCCGGCGCTTCGCGCAATTCCGGCGGTTCGTACGGCGGCTATTCGAGCGGCGGTGGCCACAAGTGATCTATGCAACGACTTTGACAGGAGGCTCTCATGATGGGAATTGAATGGCTGCGGCCCGCCGCGCTCTTGGGCTCGATCCTCTACGCCGTCATCGGCGTATTGGTGTTCTGGATCGCCTTCGTCATCCTCGACAAGCTCACGCCCTACGACCTCTGGCAGGAGATCGTCGAGAAGCAGAACGTCGCGCTCGGCCTGGTCGTCGCGGCGATGAGCCTGGGCATCTGCCTCATCGTGGCCGCAGCCATCCATTGAGCCACCCGCCCATGCCCGCGCGCGCCGCCGCAGGGAGCGGCCCGCAGCCCGTTGAGATCGCGCTCCTGGCCAGCGTGTTCGTGGTCGCGGCCTGCGGCCTGGTCTACGAGTTGAGCGCGGCCGCGCTGAGTTCCTACCTGCTCGGCGATTCGGTGCTGCAGTTCAGCACCATCATCGGCACCTACCTGTTCGCGATGGGCGTGGGTTCCTGGCTCTCGCGCTACTTCGAGCGCCAACTGCCGGCGCACTTCCTGCGCATCGAATTGATGGTGGCCCTGGTCGGCGGCGGCTTGCCGGCCCTTCTCTTCATCACCAACGCCTACCTCCCGGGCGCATTCCGCCTGCTGCTCTACGGGCTGGTCATGGCGGTCGGCACGCTGGTCGGACTCGAGATCCCGCTCGTGATGCGCATCCTGCGGCGCAACGTGGCACTCAAGGACCTGGTGTCCCAGGTGCTGACCTTCGACTACCTCGGCGCGCTCGCGGTGTCGATCGCGTTCCCGCTGCTGCTGGTGCCGCAGCTCGGCATGATCCGCACCGGCCTCCTGTTCGGACTCATGAACGCGGCCGTGGCCGTGTGGGCGCTCTTCCTGTTCCGGCACGAGCTGCGCCGCGTCGGCGCGCATGCGCTGGCGTGCGCGCTGGCGCTGGCGGCGCTGGCCGGCGCCTTCGTGTTCGCGCAGCGCATCACGACCATCGCCGAAGACAAGTTCTACCAGGACCCCATCGTGTTCAGTGCCACCTCGCCCTACCAGCGCATCGTGGTCACGCGCGGCAGCAATGCCGGGCACCGGCTGTTCCTCAACGGCAACCTGCAATTCGCCGAGCGCGACGAGTACCGCTACCACGAGGCGCTGGTCCATCCCGTGATGTCGGCGCACGGCGCGCCGAAGAAGGTGGCCGTGCTCGGCGGCGGCGACGGCATGGCGGTGCGCGAGATCCTCAAATACCCGTCCGTCGAGAGCGTCACGCTGGTCGAGCTCGATCCCAACATGACCCGTCTCTTCACCGAACACGAGACGCTGGCGGCGCTGAACGGCGGTTCGCTTAAGTCGCCGAAGGTGCACATCGTCAACACCGACGCCTTCCAGTGGCTGCAGCAGCCGGGCGACATCTACGACGTCATCGTGGTCGACTTTCCCGACCCGACCAACTTCGCGATCGGCAAGCTCTACACCAACTCGTTCTATGCGCTGCTCGAAAAACGGCTGTCGGCCAGTGGCTATGCCGTGATCCAGACCACTTCGCCCCTGGTCGCGCGCCAGAGCTTCTGGACCGTTGCCACGACCATCGAATCGGTCGGCCTGCTCGCCACGCCCTACCACGCACATGTGCCGAGCTTCGGCGAATGGGGCTACATCATCGCGAGCCGCAGGCCCTACCGCCTTCCCGACACGCTGCCCAAGGGCCTGCGGTTCCTCACGGTGCCGAGCCTGCCGCTGCTGTTCGACTTTCCGCTCGACATGGCGCGCGTGCCGGCTGAAGTGAACCGGCTGTCCAATCAGACGCTGGTCACCACCTACGAACGCGAATGGGGCAAGGTCGCCGCGCATTGAACATGAAGCGACGAGAACTTCTGGGCGCCGCGGCCGGCTCGGCAACGCTGGCGGCCCTCGCGGCCTGCCAGGCGCCGCGCAGCATCGAGGGCGGCTTCAGCGGCATCGACGTCGCGCGCGGGCACGCGCTGCGCGATGGGACCCTGCAATCCAGCGCGCCCGCCACCACGCGCCGCACACGCGTGGTCATCGCGGGCGGTGGTGTGGCTGGCCTTGCGGCGGCGCGCGCCTTGCGCCTGGCCGGCATCGACGACTTCGTCATGCTCGAACTCGAGGACAGCGCCGGCGGCAACAGCCGTGGAGACCAGATCGCCGGCATCGGCTGTCCGCTCGGTGCGCACTACCTGCCGGTGCCGGGCGACGGGGCGCATGAAGTCCAGGACCTGCTCGAGGAGCTGGGCCTGCGCCGCCGCGTGGCCGGGCGCTGGGAATACGACGAGTTCCATCTCTGCCACAGCCCGCAGGAGCGCCTGTTCTTTCGTGGCGCCTGGCAGGAAGGACTGCTCCCCATGCAGGGCGTCGATGAAGCCACGCTCGCGCAATACCGTCTCTTCTCGCTGCGGGTGACGGCACTGCAGCGGGAGGCGCGGTTCTCGATCCCCACCCTGCGCGTGCGGCCCGCGCCGGCGCTGCTGGCGCTGGACGCCGTTTCCTTCGCCGTCTGGCTCGATCGCGAGGGCTTGACCGACCCGCATCTGCGCTGGTACCTCGATTACTGCTGCCGCGACGATTACGGCGCGGGCGTCACCCACGTCTCGGCCTGGGGCGGCATCCATTACTTCGCCAGCCGGCACGGCTTCCACGCCCCCGGGGACGACGACGCCGAGCGCGACGCGGTCCTGACCTGGCCCGAAGGCAACGCCTGGCTCGCACGCCGGCTGGCCGCCCCGCTGGGCGATCGCCTGAAAACCGGCCAGGCCGTGACGCGCATTGCCGATGCGCGCGCGGGGGTCGAGGTTGATGCCTTCGACGTCGCGACTCGGACGCGCGTGCGCTGGCAGGCCGAACGCTGCATCGTTGCGTTGCCGGTATTCATCGCCGCGCGTGTGGTGGAGAACCCGCCGGACATCCTGCGCGAGGCCGCCGCCCATCTCGCTTACGCGCCCTGGCTCGTCGCCAACGTCCATGTGCGCGCGCCGCTGGCCGACCGGCCCGGCGCGGCGCCGAGCTGGGACAACGTGATCTACGGCACGCGCGGACTGGGCTATGTCGATGCCGGCCACCAGACGCTCGACCCCACACCGCGCGCCACCGTGCTGAGCTGGTACCGCCCGCTCGGCCCCAGCGCCTACGACGGGCCGGACAGCCGTCGCCTGCTGCTCGATCGCCCGTGGGCTGCCTGGCGTGACGATCTGCTGGCGGAGCTCTCGGTGCCGCATCCTGACATCCACGATCTCGCCACGCGGATCCACATCACGCGCTACGGCCACGCCATGGCGATCCCCGTCCCCGGCCTCCTCGGCCGGCTCGGCGCGCGGGAGCGGGTGGTCGCCGGGCGCCTGGCATTCGCGCACAGCGACTGGTCGGGCTATTCGATCTTCGAGGAAGCGTTCACCCGCGGGCACCTGGCCGCGGACGGCAAGGCCTGAATTCCTGCAAGTACCCGCGTTGACGTGATTTCGCCGGGTGGCGCAAAATGCGCCAATCAGGAGCCCAACCATGTCCACGGCCACATCCTCGTTCGCCTCTGTCAAGCTTCCCGCAACGCTGGTCGACAAGGCCCGCGATGCCGCGCAACCCATGCGCCGATCGGTCGCGAGCCAGATCGAGTACTGGGCCACCCTGGGCCGCGCGCTCGAGCATGCGGGCCTTTCCACGCAGGACAGCCAGGCGCTGATCGCGCGCGAAGAGTCGGCCAGCTCCGCCATCACGCCCGACGCACAGACGCCCCTCTCGGCCGAACTGGGCGCCCTGCACGGACACGTACTTGCACTGGCGCAGTCCGGTGCGTTGGCGGAGCGTGCCAGGAACGCGGTCGCCGAGAACCGCGCCAAGGCCGCGCCTCGGCCACGTGGCCGCAAGACAGCCTGAGCCGACAGGGCGACTGCTCGCGCCTCACCGGATGCCGGTCTTCCATCTGATCGCCGGTCCCAACGGGGCCGGCAAATCAACGCTCTACCGCTACCTTGTCCAGCCGCGCTATCCGCAGCTGTCGTTCATCAATGCGGACCTGCACGAGCGCGAGCAGCTTGCCCATATCAGCGATCCGACGCAGCGTTCCGAGGCAGCCAGGGCGTGGGCCGACGCGCAGCGTGACGCCCGCCTGCGCGCCGGACAGTCCTTCGTGAGCGAAACCGTGTTCTCCCACCCCTCCAAGCTGCAACTCATTGCCGACGCACGCGCGCGCGGCTTCGAGGTGGCGCTGTATGTCGTGTGCCTGGACGAGCCGCGCCGGCTTCTGGAGCGCGTGCGGCAGCGCGTCCAGGAGGGCGGCCACGGCGTTCCCGCCAACAAGATCCTGGAGCGCTATCCACGCACGGTCGAGAACCTGCGCCAAGCCGTACGGCAGGTGCAGCTGGCAATGCTGTTCGACGCAGCGGATACCCGCGCCGGCGGTCCGCAGCTCGTGGCTTCGGTCGTCGCCGGGCAGATCCAGCCGCATGGCGCGTGGCTGCCGGCCTGGGCACGCAAGGTCCTGGACGCCGGCGGCCCGACCTGAAGGCCGAACCCTCCGCGCCCGCATCAACCGCGCATCAGGGCCTCGATCTCATCGCCCTTGACAGGCACACCGCGCGAGATCAGCTCGCACCCGGACTCGGTGACGATCGCGTCGTCTTCGATGCGGATGCCGATGTTGTGAAACTGCTCCGGCACGCCCACCCCCGGCCGCACGTAGATGCCCGGCTCGATGGTCAGCACCATGCCCGGATGCAGGATCCGGCTCGGCCGGTTCTTGATGAGCTCGTTGGAGAGCGGATCCTTGCGCTCGCTGATCTCGCCCACCTGCGTCGGCTCGACATAGCTCCCGCAGTCATGCACATCCATCCCCAGCCAGTGGCCGGTTCGATGCATATAGAAAGGGAAGTACGCGCGCTTCTCGATCACGTCGTCGACGCTGCCCACCTTGTTCGCGTCGAGCAGCCCCAGGTCCAGCATGCCTTGCGACAGGACCTTCACGGTGGCCTCATGCGGGTCGTTGAAGCGTTGGCCGGCCCGGGTGACTGCGATCGCCGCATCCTGGCTGGCCAGCACCAAGTCGTAGAGCGCCCGCTGCGGTCCGCTGAACCGGCCGTTGGCGGGGAAAGTCCGCGTGATGTCGCTGGCATAGCCGTCCAGCTCGCAGCCGGCGTCGATCAGCACCAGTTCGCCGTCGCGCACCGGCGCCACGTCGGCCCGGTAGTGCAGCACGCAGGCATTCGCGCCAGCCGCGACGATCGAGCTGTAAGCCGGGTACTGCGAACCGCCAAGGCGAAACTCATGCAGCAGCTCGGCGTCGAGGTGGTACTCGCGCACATCCTTGCCCTCCCGCAGCATCCGTGCGGAGGTCTGCATCGCTCGGATGTGCGCCCGGGCGCTGATCTGTCCCGCTCGGCGCATCACGTCCTGCTCGTAGGCATCCTTTACCAGGCGCATCTCGTCGAGCGGCCCGCACAGGTCGCGCTGCTCCTCCGGGCAGAGCGCGCCGTAGCGCACCCGTGACCGCACGGTCGAGAGCCAGTCGTCGATGCGGGATTCCAGGCCCTTGTGCGTCGCGAAGGGATACCAGACGGTCGACTTGTTCTCCAGCAGCCTGGGCAACCGGGCATCCAGCTCGTTGACCGAGAAGGCCTCATCCACACCCAGGGCCGCAGGCGCCGCCTGCGGGCCCAGCCGGAAGCCGTCCCAGATCTCGCGTTCCAAGTCCTTGGGCGCACAGAACAGCGTCGAACGGCCATCTCCGCCTAGCACCAACCATGCGTTCGGCTCACCAAAACCGGTCAGATAGTAAAAATAACTGTCGTGTCGATACAAAAAGTCACTATCTCTGTTGCGCTGGCGCTCCAGTGCGGTTGGAATGACGGCAATTCCGTCGGGGCCCAAAAGAGCGGAAAGACGTTCGCGGCGTGAGGTTTGATGATTTGCGGTCATAACGTGACTATGCAATACGCGTGTAACACCGGTACAGGGAGGGTGAAACACACGACGAAAAGATTTGCAAGAAGAGTTGCTCTGTAGGACCCATCCCACTTACAAACCCACATCTTTGTCAATTTGGAGGTGTTTTCGTTGAAAGTTCTACATAAAAGCGCGCTTCTGCTTGCTCTTGCAACCGGCGCGTTGGCAGGTTGCGGAGGTGGCGGAGGAGGAGGAACCGGCAGCGGCGGTGGTTTCGCGGGCCTGGGCACCACTGCAGCCGCAACGACGACGGCCGCTGCGGGCTCGACCCAACCTGCCCAGGCGAACGACATCGTCGACGCCTCCCTTGCCGTTGTCGGAACTTCCTATCGGAGCACGGCCGCGACGCTCAGCAAGGACAGCGGCGTCGACTATCGCTACGGACCCAGTGCCGCAGCTTACGGTGTGGCCGACGCGGGTTTGCCGACCCTGTTCAAGCGCGCCGACACCCAGCTCGGTGGCGCGGCCCCGGCGTACCAGTTCTATTGGCAGGTCGGCGGCCCGGCCAGCGGCACAGCCGGCTCCTACTCCACCAACCAGGCCAATGCCCTGTTCGTTGCCGACAACCCGGCGGCGGCCATCGGCGGTATCGGCGTCACCGATTTCCAGGTGACCGGCTACATGTACAACACCTTCGCGCAGTCGCCCCAGCTCAGCTGGACCATGACCGCGGCGACCGGCGGTGGTCTCGACAGCGCCAATGTGATGGACTACAAGAAGGCCGGCACGGTCGGCAGCGACCCGGTGGCGACGGCGCGCTGCGCCGGTCGTCCGGGCTTCTGCGGCCAGGGACTGGTTGCCTTCCAGAACGGCATCATCGGCACCGTCGGCACCAACACGGCAGGCAACCGCACCACCGTGCAACTGGCCGCCAACAAGGTCCCCACCGGCATCGCCATGACCAACGACAGCGAGTTCGCGCTYGTCACGGTCTGGGACACCTCCACGCTCAAGGGCCAGGTGGCGGTGATCGCGCTGGCCGGCCTGTGCGACGGCTGCAGCCCRTACAGCAGCACCAGCCCCCGCGCGTACTACGACTGGTGGCATGAGTGGATGGCGCCGTAYCCCGGCCTGCCGAACATGGGCAACATCGCCTTCATGAAGATCCTCGGCTACGTCGACCTGCCCGGCATGTCGGCACCC
Organism: Variovorax sp. 01T432; assembly: GCF_056398605.1. Classification (NCBI taxonomy): domain Bacteria; kingdom Pseudomonadati; phylum Pseudomonadota; class Betaproteobacteria; order Burkholderiales; family Comamonadaceae; genus Variovorax; species Variovorax sp. 01T432. The sequence goes on along the minus strand of NZ_JBFTPS010000068.1, from coordinate 313 downwards.
ACCGATATCGCCGTGACCACCGGCATGGACCAGTTCCACACCATCCAGGTGGGCGGCAACTTCATCGGCCTCGATAACACGCCGCTGAGCGCCAACTGGCAGAAGTTCACCAGCTCGGGCGCCAACTACAACATGTACGCCAAGGGCGGCGTGGCGGTGGTGAGCTCCAAGTCGGAGCAGAAGGTGGCCTTCGTCGACCTGAAGCCGCTGTTCAGCTACATCAACAGCGTCTACTTCAGCTCGAACGTGGGTGCGGTGAGCAACCTGGGCCAGGCCGACAGCCAGTGGCCATACAGCTTCACGCAGCAGCCTT
>NZ_JBFTPS010000067.1:0-31145 GCF_056398605.1 Variovorax sp. 01T432 | reverse complement strand
GCCCGCACCACCCGCGCCGCCGCCGCCGCCGGCGCCGCTCGCTCCGGCGACGCCTGTCGCGCCTGAGTTGCCGCCGTTGCCGCCCAGGCCGCCAGCGCCGCCGTTGCCGCTGTTGCCGCTGCTGCCGCCATTGCTGCCGCCGCCGAAGCCGCCGCTGCCGCCGCCGCCGCCGCCACCGCCGCTCGCACCATTGGCCGTGGCGGTTCCGCCTGCGTTGCTGCCGCCGGCGTTGCCGCCGTAGCCGTCACCACCATATCCGGCGGTGGCGCTTCCGTTGGTCGCGCTGCCATGGGTGATGGAGCCGTTCGAGGCGCTGCCACCCGCGGCGCCGACCGCGCCATTGCCGACGGCACCGTTGCCGCCTGTGCCGCTTCCCGATGCCTGGCCGCCATTGCCGACGCCACCGTAGCCTCCATTGCCGGTGCCGCCTGCCGCGGAGCCAGTGTTGTAGGCGTTATTGCCGATGCCGTAGACGGTGTTGCCCGTCACCACGCCGCTCAGGCTGCTGCTCGCGGTCGCCGTCGTCACGTTGAAGGCGTTGCTGAAGGTTCCGGTGGAGCCGTTGTTGAGCGCCGCAGACCGGGCCGCGCTCGCGAGGGCAGCACCCGAGCCTTTGTTCGTGCTGCTGTCGGTCGTCGTACTTGTACTCGTGTTGGTATTCGTGCTCGTACTCGTATTCAAGTCGCCTGGTTGCTGTGTCGTCGTGTCGGCGAGCGCCATGCCGCTGAAGCCGAACGCAACCGCAAGGGCCGAAGCCAGAAGTGTCTTTTTCATGAACCCTCCAAAAAGTGGATGTTGCAAACCTTGGTATTCGATTGCGTCGCTGCAATCCAGCTCGAAAGTGCAACTTCGGTGCCAGCCACTTTCACTCTGTTTCTTTTGATGCGTCCTTGAGAGGCAAGGGCGCTGCCTCGGCCGATCCCCGATCGATGGCGGCGACGGCTTTGGGCAGCCTTTGAAGGGCACAAGACGAGGCAATCTGTCACATCGGTGTGACGGCTCTCGAGCTTCATATCGCGCCTCCTGTCTGTTTTCGCTCGGAAGATCTCTGATATGGCGCAGATCGGCGAACCGATAGGAGTTGTCACATCGGTGTGACACAGCATTCGAAGACGGCTTGTCTTCATGCCCCGGAGTGCAAGCAGCGGCCCAATGAAAGTAGGCCGGAAGTGCTAGTTCATTGGACATGCCTGCGCAAGGAACCAAAGTGTCACAAGGCTGTGACGCCACCGTCTTTCGGCGAAGAGTCAGTTGCATTTGCTTTCAAATTGCGACTTGCTGTTGCTTGAAAAGTACGACTACGCTGCCTCGCGATAGCTCGGAATCGATAAGCACAAGAGGAGCACCATGGAGACCATTCGCCTGCGCAGAACGCTGGTTTTTCTCGCCTGCTCGACAGCGGCAATGACTGGCGCTGTGGCGCAGACGCAGGGAGGGCCGACGAGTCGCAACGCGAACAAGCGCGTCGATGCATTGCAGCAGCAACTGGCTGAACAGGGGCGCCAGATCGAGGCGCTCAAGCAACAGACTCAGGAGCAGGAGGCGAAGTACCGGGAGCTCCTGGAGCGCATGAGCACCCAGGAGGCGCGTACCGCTCCTCGACCGGAGGGCACCCGCCAGGCGGAGGGCGCCGCACCGGCCGCTGCGAGCCAGGGGAGCGACGTGGCGGAGGCCGGGACGCGCCCCGTGCGCGTCGGCGTGGCGCCGAGCGCGGAGGCGCCACGGCCGGCCGTGGCGCCGCTGTTCGACGAACCGGGCGTCCTGACTCCGCGCGGTCAATTCATCTTCGAGCCGTCGTTGCAGTACGGCTATTCATCGAACAACCGGGTTGCGCTGGTGGGGTACACCGTGATCCCGGCGCTGCTCATCGGCCTGGTGGACGTGCGCGAAGTGAAGCGCAACACGCTGACCGCCGCCGTCACCGGGCGTTGGGGCGTGACCAACCGACTGGAACTGGAGGCGAAGCTGCCTTATGTCTATCGCTCCGATTCCACCATCAGCCGCGAGATCTTCACCGGTTCGGCCACCGACAACGTCTTCAACACGAGCGGCAGGGCGATCGGGGACGTCGAACTCGCAGCCCGCTATCAGTTGAACAATGGCCAAGGCGGGTGGCCCTACATGATCGGGTCCTTGCGCTTCAAGACGCGCACCGGCAAGGACCCCTTCGAGGTGGTCACGGACTGCATCACGCGCTGCGTGGGCAACGCGACGGGTACGGGCTTGCCGCTGGATCTGCCGACCGGCTCGGGCTTCTATTCGCTTCAGCCCGCCCTGACCTGGTTGCTTCCCACCGATCCCGCAGTGTTCTTCGGCACCTTCAGCTATACCCACAATTTCGGCCGCAGCGGCGTGAGCCGTCTGGTGCTGAATGGCGAGGAGGAGTTCCTGGGCTCGGTCAAGCCGGGCGACGTTGTCGGCATCAATTTCGGGATGGGGCTGGCCCTCAACGACCGATCATCTTTCAGCATGGGTGTCGATCTGAATTCCATTGGAAAGACCAAGCAGAATGGTCAGCCAGTGGTGGGTTCGGTGCGGACGCAACTGGCTTCATTGCTGCTGGGTTATTCATACCGCTACAGTCCGAAGACCACGGTGAATGTGACGGTGGGCGCTGGATTGACGCGTGACACGCCTGATCTCACATTGACGCTCAGGGTTCCGATGTCGTTCTAGTTATTGCCCCGGAGCAATGCCGCTGGGGGTGGCGAAATATCCCATTTCAGCCGCTGGTGAGAAAGACGGTCGACAAATTCAAATGAAGTGTCGACCGGCGCAGGCTCATGTCTTATTGGGGGCGAATCGAGGCCAATTGGACGCCGTTTGGCGCGGCCTTTTCATCAAATATTCTTCTTCCACGTCGTCGCTGGAATTTTCCGGCATGGTGGCGATCTCATCGGCGCCATGGCCATCGCCGCCACGCCGACGGGCGAGAGGCGTGCATGTGCTGCTGGAAGCGCGTTCGGTCGGACCGCAGCTGTCGAGCGGCGCCAGGGAAGGCTGAGCGTTGACTCTTGTCGCGGCAACGAGAGGGCCGAAATCATAAATTGTCTTATTCATCAATCCTCCTGAATCAAATGTGATAGTCTGCGATTCTCTGGAATGAATTTAAACAGGCAACTTCGGTGCCAGCCATTGTTCTTCTGCCCTTCAAGTCTCTGACGTGCGGCGTGATGCGTTCCTGAAAGCAATTACTTTGCCATTGGCATGCGAATATTATTTCCGAATTCCAAGGCAATCTGTCACAATGACTTGACGCTGGCGGCAGCCTGAAGTGAAGGTCGATTCGGTATTTCGCTTGGAGGCATTCGTATTTCCGTGAATCGATCGAAGTCAGGCGTTTTGTCACATTGATGTGACGCGCCTTCGGCGCAGGGGCGTTCGCTTGGTGCGCTTTGCTTCAGGGGTTCAGAGGACGCCGGATTTGGACGCGATGCATACTTTGAGAGTGACGCAGACGAGTGCCGGGAATGCAACAGCCATGCGACGCCTGCGGCGCTCAATCGCCGCGCATTTACGTCTGCTTGCAACTTGCAATTCGCGAGCCACCACTTTTTTTGAATTCCGTTTACGCTGCCTCGCTACGTCTGCGCACGAGGCGCGAACAGGCTGAACAGGGGGCTTCATGAAGACAATCTGCCTACCCGGAACGCTGGGCTCGAGTGCCTGCGCGCCAGGGACGTTTCCAAGAGTCGCCGTCGTGTCRCCAAGGCCGTTCTGACCCAGTCTCGGGCGGTGCCATGCAGTTCCGAAACCTCCTCTATGTGACGCTGGGGAACGGGCCGAGCAGCGTCAGGGACTATCTGTCGGCCAAGGGTTGGGACGTCGTGCAGGCGAACCTCGTCAGCGCCGGCCGAATTCAGGCGCAACGGCATTTCCCGGTGGGGTTGCTGCTGGTCGGCGCGGCGCTGCCGGTGTCAACAGGGGCCGTCGAGGCCTGCGTCAATGCATCGAACGGCTCTGAATGGGTGGTCGTGTGCGAGAGGTCGCTCCTGGACACGCCGGATTTTCGCGAGCTGGTGCTGGGGTGTTTTTTCGCGCACCAGGTTCTGCCGATCGACTGGGATGCGCTGGAGCCAATCCTCGAACAAGCCAGTCAGCGCGCCATGCTCCGACACCTGCATGACGCGCGGGTGCACGCTGTGGACGCGCTGGGCATGGTGGGACAGGGGCCGATCATGACGCGCCTGCGCCAGCAGATCCGCAAGGTGGCGGTCACGGATGCGCCGGTGCTCATCGGTGGGGAAAGCGGCAGCGGCAAGGAGTTGGCCGCGGGGGCCATCCACAAGTGTTCGCATCGCGCCAGCGGCCCGTTCGTGGCGGTCAACTGCGGCGCGATCTCGCCCTTGCTGATCCAATCCGAACTCTTCGGCCATGAGCGTGGAGCATTCACGGGCGCTACGTCGGATCACCGCGGGCTGATCGAAGCTGCCAACGGGGGGACGATCTTTCTCGACGAAATCGGCGACCTGCCGTTGGAACTGCAGACAAACCTGCTGCGCTTCCTTCAGGAGAAGACCATCAATCGCGTAGGCGGCGTTCRCCACCTTCCGGTCGATGTGCGCGTCCTTGCGGCCTCTCATGTGGCGTTGGCCGAGGCCGTGGCGATGGGGCAGTTCCGGGACGATCTCTTCTATCGATTGAATGTACTGTCGATCGAGCTGCCTCCGCTGCGGCGGCGGATGGAGGACGTCCCCGTCCTCGCGGAGTATTTCTTCCAGCGCTGCATTGCAACGGGCAAGACGCGCGTGCGCGGCTTCAGCCGGCAGGCGCTGGCGGCGATGATGGCGCACGGTTGGCCCGGCAACGTGCGCGAGCTCTACAACCGCGTTCAGCGCGCCGTCGTCATGACCGATCGGCGTCTCATCGGGCCGGCCGATCTCGGACTCACGATGGTCGACAGCCCCATGGGCATGGGACTGGACGCGGCGCGCACGGTTGCCGAGCGCGATGCAATCTGCCTGACGCTGACTCGCGTGGGGCACAACATCACGCATGCCGCGCGCGAACTCGGCGTTTCGCGCATGACCCTGTATCGGCTGATGGACAAACACAGCATCGAACCGGGCTCCGAATGGCGAGCCCCGGATTCCGATTGGGTGCCCGCGGCGCTGCCCGCGCGCAACGGAAACGGATCGTCCGGCCTCAGCGCGTCCAGGGTCTAGAGTTCGGCAGCCGCCGCGATGGCGCTTCGCACCGCGCCTTCGAGCGTGGCGGGGTAGGGGCCATCGATGTAGTCGCCGCAGGCAACCAGCCGCGGCGCCACGTGCGTCGGCGGACGACGCAGCCTCGGGTGGCAGGCAAAAGTGGCGCGGCGTTCGACGACCGTCAGAACGGGTTGCGGCCGCGTCAGCCCCAATTGATCGCGTGCCTGCGCCAGCACCAGCCGTTCCAGCGTCTCACGGTCCCCGACGCTCGCGCTGACGACGAAAGCCAGGAGGCCCTGGGGGCCGCCGAGCTGGCCGCGATCGAAGACGAATTGGGCAGGCGCGCGCGCGTCACTGCGCAGCGCCGTCAACGGACCTTGCAATGCGCGCTCGCACTGGACATAGATCGTGGCAATGGCCTCATGCGACAGGCTACCGGCCGCCTCGGCCCATGAGGGCGCGATGTCGGTGGTCAGCCGCGCAGCCTCCCAGGGGGGGCAGGCGAGCACCACGCGATCGAAGTGCTGATCGTCGACGCGCCAGCCATCATCGAGGCGAGTCAGGGCGCGCACACGGCAGCCTGGCGCGGCCTGTGCGCCATGCCGTCCCAGCCAGCGTTCGGCTGCGAGCGGGAACAGCGTGCCCAGGTCGACGCGGGGCAGCAGTAACTGCGACCCGCCGGGTGTCTGGAAGAGCGCATCGCGCAGCACGCGCAGAAAGACGGCGCCGCTCGCGCGCTCGGCCGGCGTATTGAGCGCCGAGACGCACAGGGGGTCGGTGAGTTCCGCCCGCACGCGTGCCGTGAGCGTCGTGCAGAGTTGGGCCACCGTGTCCGTGTCCGCGCACGCGAAACCCTGCCGCCGCCATCGGGTCGCGGTACCCAGCAGGCTCAGCTTGTCCTGCCACGTCCAGCCGCGCGCGCCCAGGATGCCGGCGAGGACGTCGAGCGGGGCAATCGCGCGGGTGGCGCGGTCCAGCCAATGCGGCAGCCGCGGCAGCGCGAGGCCCCGTCTGTCGGGAAATCGCAGGATGAGCGGCACGCGCTGCAAGGCGGCATCGACATCGACCCCGACGCGATCCAGCAGCGCCAGCGTCTCGGTGTAGGCGCCGATCAGGATGTGCTGGCCGTTGTCGAGCGTGACGGCTCGGCCGTCCGGCAGCACCGCGTCGAGGCCGCGCGCACGGCCGCCCCATGCGCGAGCGGCCTCGAAGAGGGTGACCGCATGGCCGGCCCGCGTCGCTTCGACGGCGCAGGCCATGCCGGCCCAGCCGCCGCCGATGACCGCAACCTTGCTCAAAGCCGACCCAGGGCCTGGACGCGCCACGCCAGCCAGAACTTGCGTACCGGCGTCAGGCTCACGCGCTGATGGAGCACCTGGAAGTCGTCGCCTTCGATTTCCCTCAACAAGGTGCGATAGATGCTCGCCATCATCAGCCCCGGCTTCTGCGCTCGCCGGTCAGCCGACGGGAGGAGGGCGAGCGCCTCGTCATACACCGCATGCGCGCGCTCCGCCTGGAACTTCATCAGCGCGACGAAGCGCGGCGAGTGGACGCGGTTCAGGATCTCGTGCGCCTTGACGTCGAATTGCTGGAGCTCATTGACCGGCAGGTAGATTCGGCCGCGCAATGCGTCCTCGCCGACGTCGCGGAGGATGTTGGTCAGCTGCAGCGCCAGGCCCAGCTTGTGGGCGTAGGCCGTGGTCTGGGCGTCGGTCTGGCCGAAGATGCGTGCCGCGCCTTCGCCCACCACGCCGGCCACCAGGTGGCAATAGCGCCGCAGCGCTGGAAAGTCCAGGTAGCGAGTCTGGTCGAGGTCCATCTGGCAGCCGTCGATGATCTCGTGCAGCTGGCGCTCCTCGATGCCGTATTCGGCCGCATGCGGCATCAGGGCCTGCATCGCCGGATGGTGCGGCTGACCCGCGAAGGACTGGGCGACTTCCGTGCGCCACCAGGCCAGCTTGGTCGCGGCGACGCCGGGGTCCGTGACCTCGTCGACGACGTCGTCGATTTCGCGGCAGAACGCGTAAAAGGCGGTGATCGCGGCGCGGCGCGGCTTGGGAAGGAAAAGGAAGGCGTAGTAGAAACTGCTGCCCGAGGCAGCCGCCTTGTCCTGGACGTACTGTTCGGGGGTCATCGTGCTCGGGGCCTGTTCATGCGGACGATTGTCTCCTCATCAGCAGCGCCCGCCAGGCCAGCAGCGGCGCATCGCCCTTGCCGACCACGGGGCGCCGCGCAAAGGTATCGAAGCCCAGCGCCTCGATCTTGTCCAGGATGCGCAGCCCTCCCTGCACCACGAAGCGCAGCTCCCAGCCGGCGCGGCCCGGCAGGCGATGCACCAGCGGCGCGCCTTTGTTCATCAGTGCGCGCGCCCAGGCGACTTCACTCTGGATCAGGGCGATGGCGGCCGGCGGCGGCGAGGCGGGCGCCAAGGGCTCGAAGGAGTGGAAATCCTCCGGCGCCAGGCCCAGTGCAGCGCTGTCCGCGCGCGGAAGATAGAAACGGCCGCGCGGGAGGTCCACGCTCGGGTCCTGCCAGAAGTTGATGAGCTGCAACGCGCTGCAGATGGCGTCGCTCTGAGCAAGCGCAGGCGCGTCGTCAACGCCGTGGAGATGCAGCAGCAGGCGGCCGATCGGGTTGGCCGAACGACGGCAATAGTCGAGCAGCTCGGCGCGGTCAGCATAGCCGGCCCTGTCTCGGGTCTTCTCGATGTCCTGCACGAAGGCCGACAGCAGGTCCGCCAGCAGCGGCTCTGGCAGTGCGAAGTCGCGGATGGCGCGCGCAAGCGGGCCGAACACGTGTGGCCAGCGTGGCGAAGGCGCCGCGCCTTGCGCTGCCGCCGCGAGCTCGGCACGGAAGGCATGCAGGGCATCGAGCCGCTGCGCCACGCTCGCATCGCCTTCGTCGGCAATGTCGTCGGCCGTGCGCGCGAAGCCGTAGATCGCGGCGATGGGCGGCCGCAGGCGCGGCGGGCAAAGCCAGGAAGCGACCGGAAAGTTCTCGTAGTGGGTCGGGACCGGGGCGTCGGCGATAGAGTGGAGCGTTGGTGGCACGCGACGGATTGTCAGGCACGGCACAGTACCATCGCGCGCACTGCCATACCCACCCTATGAATACATTCTCCGTGAAGCCGAACGCCCCTCATGCAGAGGCGAACGCCCATCGGGGCCCAGGCCTCATGATCGCTGCGCTGGGCGTGGTCTTCGGCGATATCGGAACCTCGCCGCTCTATGCCTTCAAGGAAACGCTGAATCCCGCACATGGCGTGGTGCTCACGCCGGAAGCGGTGCTCGGGCTCCTGTCCCTGATCTTCTGGGGCCTCATGTTCGTCGTGACGCTGAAGTATGTCGTGTTCGTGCTGCGCGCCGATCACGACGGGGAGGGCGGCATCCTGGCGCTGCAGGCGCTCGCGCGCAACGCGGTGACCGGGTCTTCGACACGGCCGTGGGTTTGGAAGGCGATCGGCCTGCTGGGCCTGGTGGGCGCGGCGATGTTCTACGGCGACAGCCTCATCACGCCCGCCATTTCGGTCCTGTCGGCCGTCGAAGGGCTGGAGGTCGAGGCGCCGGGGCTGCAGCCCTTCGTGATTCCAATCACGATCGCGATACTTATCGTGCTTTTCGCCGTGCAGCGCAAGGGAACAGGCGTGATGGGCAAGGTGTTCGGGCCGGTGATGCTGCTGTGGTTCATCGTGATGGGCATCGTCGGTTTCCTGCAGGTACTGGCGCAGCCGCAGGTGCTCGCGGCGCTGGACCCACGCCACGCCGTCGGGTTTCTCGTCGTGCACCGGGCGCAGTCGCTGGCAGTGCTTGGCGCGGTGTTCCTGGCCTTCACTGGCGGCGAGGCACTCTATGCCGACATGGGGCACTTCGGCGCCAGGCCCATTCGGCAGGCCTGGCTCCTGATCGCCTTGCCTGGCCTGGTGCTCAACTATTTCGGCCAGGGGGCGCTGGTGCTGGCGAATCCGGCCGCGATCGACAATCCCTTTTTCCGGCTCCTTCCGCCCTGGGCCGTGGTTCCAATGGTGGTGCTGGCGGCCATGGCCACCGTGATCGCATCGCAGGCAGTGATCTCGGGCGCCTTTTCCCTCACGACGCAGGCGATGCGCATGGCCTACCTGCCGCGCATGCGTGTCGTGCAGACTTCCGGCGAGGCCATCGGTCAGGTGTATGTGCCGATCATCAACTGGTTGCTGATGGTCGGCGTCCTGCTGCTGGTGCTCGGCTTCCGCAGCTCGAGTGCCTTGTCGGCGGCCTACGGCATCGCCGTCTCGATCACGATGGTGACCACGACCCTGCTGGCGGGCGTGGTCGCGTTCCGCCTCTGGCGTTGGAACCGCGTCGCGGTCCTGGTCGGCGTGCTGCTTTTTGCCGCGGTGGATCTGACCTTCGTGGTGGCCAACAGTCTCAAGATCGCCGACGGCGGCTGGCTCACGCTCGCCGTGGCGGCGGTCACGATGGTGGTCTTCACCACCTGGGCCAAGGGGCGGCGCATTGGTCTGGAAGTTGCGGCGGCGGACCGCCTGCCACTTGTCCCCTTCATCGAGTCACTCCAGGTCAACCCCCCGCACCGGGTCAAGGGTACGGCCGTGTTCCTCAATGCCGACGCCGATTCGGTCCCGCATGCCCTGCTGCACAACCTCAAGCACAACCAGGTGCTGCACGAGCAGGTCATCATCCTCAGGGTGCTGGCTTGCGACACGCCGCGTGTCGACGCGCGTCAGCGGATCGAGGCCGAATCGCTGGGATTCGGCGTCTGGGTCGTCACGGCGCGCCACGGCTTCATGGAGCGGCCCGACGTTCCGGAGTTCATCCGCATCCTGGCTTACCAGAAGGGCCTGGCCTGCGACTCCATGACGACCTCGTTCTTCGTCTCGCGCGCCTCCATCGCGGGCGCGCACCTGCCGGGCATGAATCCGGTGCGCAGTGCATTGTTCAGCTGGCTTCAGCGCAATGCGGGACGGGCTTCCGACTATTTCGAATTGCCGGGCAATCGGCTGGTTGAAATGGGCCAGCGAGCCTAGCGTCGCCCCCCTCCAAAACCCGCAGCGTGATTGACAGCGATTGGCGTTTACCCTAGATTACTAACCGGCTGGTCATTAATGACCCCGTCTGCTTATTCAAGGGTATCCATGACCGTGTCGCTTCTCTCCCTGACCCTTCGTCGTGCCTGGCTGGCGCTGGCCATGCTCGCGCTCGCCGGGTGCTCGCGTCCACCGGCGGCGCAAGAGCCGGTGCGCGCCGTCAAGGTGGTTTCGGTGGCAACCAGCGCGTACGGCACGGAACCCGAGTTCTCTGCGGAGGTGCGCGCGTGCGTCGAGTCCAGGCTGGGATTCCGGGTGGCGGGCAAGATCACGCGTCGGCAGGCCGAACTCGGCCAGCATGTTCAGGCCGGCCAGGTGCTCGCGCAACTCGACCCGCAGGACTATCGGCTCGCCGCCGATGCCGCGCGGGCGCAGCACGCAGCCGCATTGACGAACCGTGACTTGGCCGTGGCCGATCTCCATCGCTACCGTGGGCTGCGCGAGCAGAACTTCATCAGTGCCGCCGAACTGGAAAAGCGCGAGACCACGTGGAAGGCCGCGCAGGCGCAACTCGAACAGGCGCAGGCGCAACTGTCCTCCCAGGGCAACCAGGCCAACTACACGACGCTGGTGGCCGACGTGCCTGGGATTGTCACGGCCATCGAGGCGGAGCCGGGACAGGTGGTTTCGGCCGGTACCCCCGTCGTGCGCATTGCGCAGGACGGCGCGCGCGACGTGGTGTTCGCGGTGCCGGAAGACCGGGCCGCACAGATCAAGCCGGGTTCGCCGGTGACCGTGCGCGGCTGGGCAGGCGGCGCGGAGATGGAAGGCAAGGTTCGCGAAGTCGCTGCCAGCGCCGATGCGGTCACGCGGACCTACAGCGTCAAGGTTGCGATCGACGCCGCGACGGCACCCGCGCTGGGCGCGACCGTTTATGCGCGGCCCCAGGCCCTGTCGCGAAGCGGTACGGCGGTGTTGAAGTTGCCCACGAGCGCCTTGCGACAGGAGGGGCAGGGCAGTGCCGTGTGGGTGCTGGACAAGACGAGCATGACCGTGCGCTCCCAGCCGGTGCAAGTGGCCACCGCCGATGGCAACGAGGCCGTGATCGCGGGCGGCATCACGCCGGGCATGCTGGTGGTGGTCGCGGGCGTTCATGTGCTGTCGCCGGGACAGAAGGTTTCGATCTATCGGGAAAAGACGGAAGACAAGGCGGCTGCGCCTGTCGCTTCGGCGCCGGAGGCGGAGAATGCCCCCGCCCCTGCCCCTGTGGCGACGCGCTGAGGACGCCGTCATGACGTCGCAGACAGCCGCTTCCGGCAAGGCCGGGTTCAATCTTTCGAAATGGGCGCTCGAGCACGCCGCCCTCACGCGTTATCTGATGCTGGTGCTGATGGTGTTGGGCTTCGCCTCGTACTTTCAGCTGGGGCAGGATGAAGATCCACCTTTCACCTTCCGCGCGATGGTGGTTCGAACCTACTGGCCTGGCGCGACCGCGCAGCAGGTGGCCGAGCAGGTGACTGACAAGCTCGAGCGCACGCTGCAGGAAGCGCCTTACGCCGACAAGATCCGCAGCTACTCCAAGCCGGGCGAATCGCAGATCGTCTTCGAGATCAAGGATTCCTCCAGGTCGGCCGACGTGCCAAACGTCTGGTACACAGTGCGCAAGAAGATCGCGGACATGCGCAACACGCTGCCCGCCGGCGTTCAGGGGCCGTTCTTCAACGACGACTTCGGTGACGTGTACGGCGTGATCTATGCACTGGAAAGCGATGGCTTCAGCTACGCCGAGCTCAAGACCTTCGCTGATGATGTGCGCCAGCGGCTCCTGCGCGTGAAGGATGTCGCCAAGGTCGATCAGTTCGGCGTGCAGGACGAGAAGGTCTACATCGAGGTTTCGCAGAAGCGTGTGGCCCAGCTCGGGCTCGACTTCAACGCCGTGCTGGCACAGATCGGTTCGCAGAATGCGGTCGAGAGCGCGGGCACCATCCAGTCGCCGCAGGACGTGGTGCAGGTGCGTGTGGGCGGGCAGTTCACGAGCGTGGATCAACTTCGCGCAATGCCGATCCGCGGCAGCTCGGGCAACCAGCTCCGCCTGGGCGATATCGCGGATATACATCGCGGCTACATCGATCCGCCGGCGGTGAAGGTTCGTCACCAGGGCAAGGAAGTCATCGCGCTCGGCGTATCGATGGCCAAGGGCGGAGACATCATTGCGCTCGGGAAGGCCTTGCATGTCGCCACCGCCGAGATCGACAAGCAGCTGCCGATCGGCGTGAAGCTGGCACAGGTGCAGGATCAGCCGGTCGCGGTCGCCAAGTCGGTCAACGAGTTCGTGCACGTGCTGATCGAAGCCGTGGCGATCGTGCTGGCGGTGAGCTTCATCGCGCTGGGGCTGCACAAGGGCGGGCGCTTCGGCTGGTATGTCGACATCCGGCCGGGGCTCGTGGTGGCGATCACCATTCCGCTGGTGCTCGCGGTGACCTTCCTGGCGATGAACTATTTCGGCATCGGCTTGCACAAGATCTCGCTCGGCTCGCTGATCATCGCCCTGGGCTTGCTGGTGGACGACGCGATCATCGCGGTCGAGATGATGGTGCGGAAGATGGAGGAGGGCTACGACAAGGTCCGCGCCGCCACCTTCGCCTACGACGTGACGGCCAAGCCGATGCTCACGGGCACGCTGATCACGGCGGCGGGTTTCTTGCCGATCGGGCTTGCGAAGTCGGTCACGGGCGAATACACCTTCGCGATCTTCGCGGTGACGGTGATCGCGCTCGTGCTGAGCTGGTTCGTCTCGGTGTATTTCGTGCCTTACCTCGGCACCTTGCTGCTCAAGGTGAAGCCGCACGACCCCGATGCCCCGCCGCACGAACTCTTCGACACGCCGTTCTACAACACCTTCCGCCGCATGGTGAACTGGTGCGTGGAGCACCGCTGGCTCACCATCGGCGCCACGGTGCTGATGTTCGGGCTGGGCATTGTCGGCATGGGCAAGGTGCAGCAGCAGTTCTTTCCGGATTCGAGCCGGCCCGAGGTTCTGGTGGAACTGTGGTTTCCGGAAGGCACGTCTTTCGCTGCCAACGAAGAGGTGTCCAAGCGGGTCGAGGCGCGGCTCCTGAAGGAAGAGGGCGTTGCCACGGTCAGCAGCTGGATCGGCTCGGGCGTCCCTCGCTTCTACCTGCCCCTTGACCAGGTATTCCCGCAGACCAATGTGTCGCAGATGATCGTCCTGGCCAAGGACCTGAAATTCAGGGAGTCGCTTCGTATCCAGCTGCCCAGGGTGCTGGCCGAGGAGTTTCCCGAGGCGCGCGGCCGCGTCAAACTGCTGCCCAACGGCCCGCCAGTGGCGTACCCCGTGCAGTTCCGTGTGATCGGCACGGACCCCGCGCAATTGCGGGTGTATGCCGACCAGGTGAAGGCCGTGATGCGTGAGAACCCCAACATGCGCGGTGTCAATGACAACTGGAACGAGTCCGTCAAGGTGATCCGGCTGGACGTCGACCAGGCCAAGGCTCGCGCGCTCGGCGTGACCAGCCAGGCGATCGCCCAGGCCTCGCGCACCATGTTCAGCGGCACGACCGTGGGGCAGTACCGCGAGAACGACCTGCTGATCGACATCGTGCTGCGCCAGTCACCGGACGAACGCGAGGCCATTTCGGACATCGGCAATGCCTATCTGCCCACCAGTTCGGGTCAGTCGATCCCGCTGGCGCAAATCGCCAAGCCGGTCTTCACCTGGGAGCCGGGCGTGATGTGGCGCCAGAACCGCGACTACGCGATCACGGTGCAGGGCGACATCGTCGAGGGTTTGCAAGGTGCGACGGTCACGGACCAGTTGCTCCCGAAGCTGCGCCAGATCGAAGCCAGGTGGCATGCCGACGGGCAGGGCGCCTACCGCATCGAAGTGGCCGGGGCAGTCGAGGAAAGCAGCAAGGGCTCGGCATCGATCGTGACCGGCGTGCCGATCATGCTGTTCCTGGTGTTTACCTTGCTGATGCTGCAACTGCACAGTTTCAGCCGCTCTCTGCTGGTCTTCATCACCGGCCCGCTCGGCATCGTCGGCGTGGCGGGCGCGCTGCTGGTATTGAACCGGCCCTTCGGCTTTGTCGCGCTTCTGGGCGTCATCGCCCTGATGGGGATGATCCAGCGCAACGCCGTCATCCTGATCGACCAGATCGAGAGCGACCGCGAGGCGGGCGTGCCGGCCTGGGACGCGATCGTCGAATCGGCGGTGCGGCGGCTGCGCCCGATCGTGCTCACCGCGGCTGCGGCCGTGCTGGCGATGATCCCGCTCTCGCGCAGCGTCTTCTGGGGTCCGATGGCGGTGGCAATCATGGGCGGGCTCATCGTCGCAACCGTGCTTACGCTGCTGGCGTTGCCGGCGATGTATGCCGCCTGGTTTCGCGTCAAACGGGAGACAGGGACCGAGCCGAGAGGCATCCCGGTTAGCGTTTAAAATGCGCGGTTGACCGATTTCAGGCAGTCGATTTCCTCCCCGGAATCGCCTGCCGCAAACTACCGAATGCAGCCGTGGCCGCCTTTGGTATTCACCTGAAAACACTGGAACCGCGCGGGTGGCGAAATTGGTAGACGCACCAGGTTTAGGTCCTGACGTTCGCAAGAACGTGCCGGTTCGAGTCCGGCCCCGCGCACCAGCACAGACCCCTCACAAGGAAGACACAAATGACCGTGACCGTTGAAACCCTCGAGAAACTCGAACGCAAGATCACGCTGACCTTGCCGGTCGGCACCATCCAGTCCGAGGTCGATTCGCGCCTCAAGAAGCTGGCGCGCACCGTCAAGATGGACGGTTTTCGTCCGGGCAAGGTTCCGATGAACGTCGTGGCCCAGCGCTATGGCTATTCGGTGCACTACGAGGTCATGAACGACAAGGTCGGCGAGGCTTTCTCGCAGGCTGCCAACGAAGCCAAGCTGCGCGTGGCCGGCCAGCCGCGCATTACCGAGAAGGAAAACTCGCCCGAGGGTGAACTCGCCTTCGACGCAGTGTTCGAGGTGTTCCCCGATGTCAAGATCAATGATCTCGCCAATGCCGAAGTCGAGAAGCTGAGCGCCGAAGTCGGCGAGGAAGCGATCGACAAGACGCTCGAGATCCTGCGCAAGCAGCGCCGCACCTTCGCCCAGCGTGCGCAGGATGCGGCCGTGCAGGACAACGACCGTGTGACGGTCGACTTCGAAGGCAAGATCGAAGGCGAGACCTTCCAGGGCGGCAAGGCCGAGGACTTCCAGTTCATCGTCGGCGAAGGCCAGATGCTCAAGGAATTCGAAGACGCCGTGCGCGGCCTGAAGTCCGGCGACAGCCGCACCTTCCCGCTCTCGTTTCCGGCCGACTATCACGGCAAGGACGTCGCCGGCAAGCAGGCCGACTTCATGGTCACCGTGAAGAAGATCGAGGCCTCGCACCTGCCGGAAGTCAACGAACAGCTGGCCAAGTCACTCGGCATCGCCGACGCCACGGTCGAAGGCCTGCGCGCCGACATCAAGAGGAACCTCGAGCGCGAAGTCAAGTTCCGCCTGCTGGCCCGCAACAAGAACGCGGTGATGGACGCGCTGATCGCCAACGCCGAACTGGATCTGCCGAATTCGAGCGTGCAGTCCGAAGTCGACCGCATGGTCGAGGGCGCTCGCGCCGAGCTCAAGCAGCGCGGCATCAAGGACGCCGACAAGGCCCCGATTCCCGACGATGTTTTCCGCCCGCAGGCCGAGCGCCGCGTGCGCCTGGGGCTGGTCGTGGCCGAACTCGTTCGCGCCAACAACCTGCAGGCCAAGCCGGAGCAGATCAAGGCGCATATCGACGAACTCGCGGCCAGCTACGAGAAGCCTGCCGATGTGGTGCGCTGGTATTTCAGCGACAACCGCCGCCTGGCGGAAGTCGAAGCCGTTGTCATCGAGAACAATGTGACCGAATTCGTGCTGAGCAAGGCCAAGATCAATGCCAAGCAGGTGTCCTTCGACGAACTGATGGCGCAACAGCAGGGCTGATCGCAGGCCAGCGGACCCCCGGGGGGGCTTGTGCTTTGATGTGCGAGCCCCATTTCGACTGGGTACAGTATCCAATCCCTCTGGAGAGCAAGACATGAGCGCACAGGAAATTCAGGGCCTCGGCATGATTCCGATGGTCATCGAGCAGTCAGGACGCGGTGAGCGGTCCTACGACATCTATTCGCGCCTGCTCAAGGAGCGGGTGATCTTCCTGGTCGGCGAGGTGAACGACCAGACTGCCAATCTCGTGGTGGCGCAGCTTCTGTTCCTGGAAAGCGAGAACCCCGACAAGGACATCTCCTTCTACATCAACTCGCCCGGCGGCAGCGTCAGCGCCGGCATGGCGATCTACGACACCATGCAGTTCATCAAGCCGGACGTGTCGACGCTGTGCATCGGCTTCGCGGCCAGCATGGGCGCATTCCTGCTTGCTGCCGGCGAGAAGGGCAAGCGCTTTTCGCTGCCGAACTCGAAGATCATGATCCACCAGGTGCTCGGCGGCGCCCGCGGCCAGGCCACCGACATCGAGATTCATGCCCGAGACATTCTCAAGACGCGCGAGCAGATGAACCGAATCCTGGCCGAACGCACGGGCCAGTCATTGGAGAAGATTGCCCGCGACACCGAGCGCGACTACTTCCTGACGGCGGACGAATCCAAGGACTACGGCCTGATCGATCAAGTCATTTCGAAGCGCAGTTAAGCCTTCCAGGCGCTGAGGCGTCAGAGCAACAACGGCGTTGTCCACACGGAGAACGCCGTTTTTGTTTCGCTATCATTGTTAAACCCCAGTTACGAGGCACTTGCCCATGGCCGAGAAAAAAGGCTCCTCCAGCGAAAAAACGCTTTACTGCTCGTTCTGCGGGAAGAGTCAGCACGAGGTCAAGAAGCTGATCGCCGGACCCTCGGTCTTCATCTGCGACGAGTGCATCGATCTTTGCAACGAGATCATTCGCGATGAACTGCCCGCTGGCGACGAGGCGCGCGAGGCGCGCAACGACCTCCCGACGCCGCTCGAGATCAAGACCAACCTCGACAACTATGTGATCGGCCAGGAGCCGGCCAAGCGGATGCTGTCGGTCGCGGTCTACAACCACTACAAGCGCCTGCGCCACAAGGAAAAGGCGAAGGGCGACGATGTGGAGCTCAGCAAGAGCAACATCCTGCTGATCGGCCCGACGGGTTCCGGGAAGACCTTGCTCGCGCAGACCCTGGCGCGCATGCTGGATGTCCCCTTCGTCATGGCGGACGCCACCACGCTGACCGAGGCCGGCTATGTCGGCGAGGACGTCGAAAACATCATCCAGAAGCTGTTGCAGAGCTGCAATTACGAGGTCGAGCGTGCCCAGCGCGGGATTGTCTACATCGACGAAATCGACAAGATCTCCCGCAAGTCCGACAACCCCTCGATCACGCGCGACGTGTCGGGCGAAGGCGTACAGCAGGCGCTGCTCAAGCTGATCGAAGGCACGATGGCCAGCGTGCCGCCGCAGGGCGGCCGCAAGCATCCGAACCAGGATTTCCTGCAGATCGACACGACCAACATTCTGTTCATCTGCGGCGGTGCCTTCGCCGGCCTCGAAAAAGTGATCGAAAACCGCACCGAAGCCTCGGGTATCGGCTTCGGCGCCTCGGTCAAGAGCAAGAAGCAGCGCAGCATCACCGAGGTGTTCAGGGAAGTCGAACCCGAAGATCTGATCAAGTTCGGCCTGATTCCCGAACTGGTCGGACGGATGCCCGTGGTGGCGTCCCTGGCCGAACTCAGCGAGGACGCGCTCGTGCAGATCCTGACCGAGCCGAAGAACGCGGTGGTCAAGCAATTCACGAAGCTATTGCAAATGGAAGGCGTCGATCTGGAAATCCGGCCGGCGGCCCTCAAGGCCATTGCGCGCAAGGCGCTTGCCCGCAAGACCGGTGCGCGCGGCCTGCGCTCGATCCTGGAGCAGTCGCTGATCGACACCATGTTCGAACTCCCGAACAAGACGAATGTCGACAAGGTCGTGGTTGAAGAGTCCACGATCGACGAGAACAAGCCGCCGCTCCTCGTGTACCGCGAGGCGGCCAAGAAGGCCTGAGTGAACGATCGGCCGGCCGTTTCCAGAAGGGCGCCCGGCGTTCTCGTCGAATACCGTGCCCGCGGACTTGAAAAGTGCGCGCGGCCGACCATCTTTCCGTGATCAAGTAAAGGATTTCCATGTCCGGTCATACCCCCCTGCCTGCCACCGAGCTCGACCTGCCGCTGCTGCCGCTGCGCGATGTGGTCGTGTTCCCCCACATGGTGATTCCGCTGTTCGTGGGTCGCCCGAAGAGCATCAAGGCGCTCGAACTCGCGATGGAAGCGGAGCGCCGCATCATGCTCGTGGCCCAGAAGGCCGCCGCCAAGGACGAGCCCTCTGTCGAGGACATGTTCGAGGTCGGTTGCATCTCGACCATCCTGCAGATGCTGAAGCTGCCCGACGGTACCGTCAAGGTGCTCGTCGAAGGACAGCAGCGCGCCCGTGTCAATCGTATCGATGACGGCGAAACCCATTTTTCCGCCAACGTGACGCCGGTCGAGGTCGCCGAGGCTGCCGCTCACAAGGGCACGGAGGTCGAGGCGCTGCGCCGTGCGGTGATGCAGCAGTTCGACCAGTATGTGAAGCTCAACAAGAAGATCCCGCCCGAGATCCTCACTTCGATCTCGAGCATCGACGATCCCGGCCGCCTGGCGGACACCATTGCCGCCCACCTCCCGCTCAAGCTTGACAACAAGCAGGCTGTTCTGGACCTGGACGACATCAAGGCGCGGCTGGAGAACCTCTTTGGCCAGTTGGAGCGCGAGGTCGACATCCTCAACGTCGACAAGAAGATCCGTGGCCGCGTGAAGCGCCAGATGGAGAAGAACCAGCGCGACTTCTACCTCAACGAGCAGGTCAAGGCCATCCAGAAGGAATTGGGCGAAGGCGAAGAGGGCGCCGACATCGAGGAGATCGAGAAGAAGATCAAGCTCGCCAAGATGCCCAAGGAAGCGCTCAAGAAGGCCGAGGGCGAACTCAAGAAGCTCAAGCTGATGTCGCCCATGTCGGCAGAAGCGACGGTGGTGCGCAACTACATCGACGTGCTGATTGGTCTGCCCTGGAGCAAGAAGACCAAGATCAAGCACGACCTCGCGAACGCCGAGGCGGTGCTCAACGAGGACCACTACGGGCTTGAGAAAGTCAAGGACCGCATCCTGGAATATCTCGCGGTCCAGCAACGTGTCGACAAGGTGAAGGCCCCGATCCTTTGCCTGGTCGGCCCTCCGGGGGTCGGCAAGACCTCGCTCGGGCAGTCGATCGCGAAGGCGACCGGCCGCAAGTACACCCGCATGGCGCTCGGTGGCATGCGCGACGAAGCGGAGATCCGCGGGCATCGCCGTACCTATATCGGCGCGCTGCCCGGCAAGGTGCTGCAGAGCCTGAACAAGATCGGCACGCGCAATCCGCTGTTCCTGCTCGACGAGATCGACAAGCTGGGCACCGATTTCCGCGGCGATCCGTCGAGCGCGTTGCTGGAAGTGCTCGACCCTGAGCAGAACCACACCTTCGGCGATCACTATGTCGAGGTCGACTTCGACCTGAGCGACGTGATGTTCGTTGCCACTTCGAACTCGATGAACATCCCGCCCGCGCTGCTCGACCGGATGGAAGTGATCCGTCTCGCGGGCTACACGGAGGACGAGAAGACGCACATCGCGCTGAAATACCTGCTGCCCAAGCAGATGAAGAACAACGGCGTGAAGGAAGAGGAACTCCTGATCACCGAAGAGGCGGTGCGCGACATCGTGCGCTACTACACGCGCGAAGCCGGCGTGCGGTCGCTCGAGCGCGAACTCTCCAAGATCTGCCGCAAGGTGGTCAAGGGCCTGCTGCTCAAGAAGATGGAGCCCAAGGTCATCGTCAAGGGCGAGAACCTCAACGAATTCCTCGGCGTGCGCAAGTTCAGCTTCGGTCTTGCCGAGAAGCAGAACCAGGTGGGTCAGGTGGTCGGCCTTGCATGGACGGAAGTCGGCGGCGACCTGTTAACGATCGAAGCCGTCACGATGCCCGGCAAGGGCGTCATCAGCCGCACCGGCTCGCTGGGCGATGTGATGAAGGAATCGGTCGAAGCGGCACGGACCGTGGTGCGCAGCCGCGCGGCTCGCCTTGGCATCAAGGACGAGGTCTTCGAGAAGCGGGACATCCACATCCACGTGCCTGACGGCGCGACGCCCAAGGACGGCCCGAGCGCGGGCGCCGCGATGACGACGGCTTTCGTGTCGGCGCTCACCGGCATCCCCGTGCGCGGCGACGTCGCCATGACGGGCGAGATCACGCTGCGCGGCGAAGTCACTGCCATCGGCGGCCTCAAGGAAAAGCTGTTGGCCGCCCTGCGCGGTGGCATCAAGACCGTGCTGATCCCCGAAGAGAACGCCAAGGATCTGCAGGACATCCCCGAGAACGTGAAGAACGGTCTCGAGATCGTGCCTGTGAAGTGGATCGACAAGGTGCTGGAGATCGCGCTCGAGAAGATGCCGACGCCACTGTCGGAGGAAGAAGTTGCAGCATCTGCCGCGGCCGTTGCTGAGCTCGCCAAGCAACGTGCGCCGCAACCGGTCGAAGGCTCGGTCAAGCATTGACGATGGTCGAGTGCCGAGCTTGCTGAGTCTCGAATTACTGGTATATAATTCGAGGCTCGAAACGCGGGAATAGCTCAGTTGGTAGAGCGCAACCTTGCCAAGGTTGAGGTCGAGAGTTCGAGACTCTTTTCCCGCTCCAGTTTTGAAAAAGGGAAGCAGTGGCTTCCCTTTTTTTCGCGAGTTCATGACCGACTTCGAGATAAAGCGTGGCGCGATAGCAAAGCGGTTATGCAACGGATTGCAAATCCGTCTAGCCCGGTTCGACTCCGGGTCGCGCCTCCACCGATCTCCGCTGACGCAGTGGCACTGATCAGACAGCCCCGCCAACCAATGTTGTCGGGGCTGTTTTTGTTTGGGGTATCGTCAGCATTCGACCCGACGCCCGGATGGTGAAATTGGTAGACACATCGGACTTAAAATCCGCCGCTTCCTGCATAAGGGGCGTACCGGTTCGACCCCGGTTCCGGGCACCACCACACTAAAGGGAGCAAGACATGCCTCGCTATAACGCTCCGTTCGAGATCCATGTGCACGGCGATGTGCCGCTGCGTTCCGACGTGAGCTTCGAGCAGATCCAGGAAGCGCTCAGCCCGCTCTGGAAATATGCCGGCGCCAAGTCGCTGGCCGATGGCGCCACCAGCGTCTATGAAGAAGAGCCGGGCATCCGGTTCGACCAGAAGGAGCACATGCTCCAGATCTGCTGGACCGTCGCTGGCGACGAGGATTTCCGCCAGGCACTCGACGAGATGTGCATGGCGCTGAATGAACTCTCCGAGCAAGGCGCGGCGCTCGAGGTGACCTTCTACGACACCGATTTCGACGAGGAAGAGGGCGACCCCGATGAGGAGTCGCGCGACGATTTCCTCATGCTCTTCGTCGGCCCGAATCCCGCGGCGATCATGCAGGTGCAGCGCGACCTGCTGGTCGAGGACGTCGTGAATCTGATGGAGCGTCACTTCGACGGCGCCGAACTCGGTGGCGTGGTGGCCGAGATCGACAAGCTCTTCGGGGACCGCTTCGATGCACTGGTGAACTCGCTGGAGATCGGCAAGCGTCCGCGCGGTGGTACCGGCGGCACCGGCGGCGGTGGTCACGGCGGGGGCCGCCGACCGCGTCACCTGCACTAGATCGCGCGTCACAGGCGGCGGGCCGTCAGGCTGCTCCGCTATGCTCGACGACGTTCTTCTTCAGGAGCCGTCGCTTGGCATCGCTTTCCCAGTCCGCTCTTCGCCCCGGCGTGCGCAAGCGCGAAGTGTTTGGCTGGGCCATGTACGACTTCGCCAACTCGGGCTACACCACTGTGGTCATCACGGCGGTGTTCGCCGCCTACTTCGTGGGGGGCATTGCCAAGGGCGCGCCTTGGGCAACCTTCGCGTGGACCGTTGCGCTGAGCATCTCCTATGCCATCGTGATGGTGACCATGCCGGCCATCGGCGCGTGGGCCGACCTCCATGCGGCAAAGAAACGGGTGCTGGCGATCGTGACTGCGGCCTGCGTGGTGGGCACTGCGGCGCTCGCCCTCACGCCGCGGCTCGGCGGCCCCTATGCGGTGGCGCTGGCGATGATGCTGATCATCATCTCCAACACCTTCTATTCGTACGGGGAGTCGCTCACGGGCGCGTTCCTGCCCGAGCTCGCCACCGTCGAAGGCATGGGTACGGTCAGCGGCTGGGGGTGGGGCTTCGGCTACCTCGGCGGCATGCTGACCCTGGGGCTGTGCCTGGCCTACGTGCTCTTCGCGCAGGGCAGGGGCCTGCCGGCGGCCCACTTCGTTCCGGTCACGATGCTGATCACGGCAGCGGTCTATGGGGTCGCGGCTTGCGCCACCTTCGCCCTGCTGCCCGAACGCGCGCTGCCGCAGGAGCCAGGCGTCGAACAGAGCGCCTGGCAACAGCTGTGCGACACCTTTCGCGAAGCACGCGCGTACCGCGACTTCATGTGGCTCCTGGCCTGCACCGTCTCCTATCAGGGTGGCGTCGCCGTGGCGATCACGCTCGCGGCTGTCTATGCCGAGGATGTCATCGGATTCGTCCCGAGCGAGACCATGGCGCTGATCTTCGTCCTCAACATCGCCGCCGCGCTCGGCGCCTTCGGCTTCGGCTACCTGCAGGACAAGATCGGCCACAGGCGTTCGCTCTCGGCCACGCTGGTGGCCTGGCTCGCCGTCTGTGTGATTGCGGCCCTGGTCACCACGAAGAGCGGCTTCTGGTGCGCCGCGACGATCGCCGGACTGGCCATGGGCTCGAGCCAATCGGCGGGCCGCGCCATGACGGGGATTCTGGCCCCGCCGCGTCAGCTCGCCGAGTTCTTCGGGCTCTGGACCTTCGCTACGCGCCTGGCGAGCATCATCGGGCCGTTGAGCTACGGCGCCATCACGTGGATGACGGGCGGCAACCACCGCATCGCCATCCTCTCCACCTCGGTGTTCTTCATCGGCGGCCTGTTGCTGCTGCTGCCGATCGACATGCGGCGTGGCCGCGAAGCCGCGCTCCGTGGCGAGCCTGAGGGCGCCGCGATGCCTAGCGCCGCCGTGACACCCGGCACCGGCCTGGCTTGAGGCCGGGGCCTCAGTCCCCCTTGGCGACTTTCGAGGACCGGTAGCTCGCACCGTCGAAGCGCAAGGTCTTCGATCCGAACTTCGCAGGCCGCTCCTGCGTCACGCAATCTTCACCCTGCTGTACGGACACGCTTTCGGAGCGCGTCTGCCGCAGCTGAAGATCGGCCAGGCCGTTGCTCGTACCGCGCCCGAGAGAGAGGCTGCCGCGAATGGTCTCGAAGCGGCTCGCGCAGTTGGTATCCCATTCGCCGTTCTCACGCGTCATCTCGAGCTGGTCGAGGACTTTGGCGAGCTTCGGGCCCCGCGGCAGGTAGAGAGACAGGGTTTCGCTCGAATAGGGATTCGCCTGCGAGGAACCCTGGTGGAGGATCCGCAGGCCGAAGGCGCGCGCGTCGGCAGCGAGCGTGTAGCGGGCGGTATCGACCTTGATCTCGGCGATGCGGACGGCGTCTTCGGTCAGCGCCGATTCCTCGAAGAGCCGGCTGACGATCGTCGCACGATCGGTATTGCCGTTGTCCGCCTGTTGCACGACCATCACGTCGAGATCGAAGTCCGAGAGTTCTCCCTCAGAACCCGAACCCGAGCGCGGCAGCGGCAGCACCACGATGAATCGGCCCGGCAAGCCGCGCCACGGCTCGCACACGGCGCGTTCGTGGTCGAGCTCGCGCTTGGGGTGCAGCTTCTTGTGCATGCGCTCCGCGAGGCCGGTATCGCAGGCGGCATGGCCGGCGATGCAGAAAGTGGCGAGGAGGGCGGCCACGCCGGCCAGGAGTCCGGAGCGCATCCTTGGCATCACGTGGCCGCGGCGGTGCCGGTCCGGGCGAGACTCGCCTGGCCGGCCGGACGGGTGAGCCAGCGCGCGGCGGCGGCGTCCAGGGCTTCGGGCGCGGCGCTGGCGAGCAGCGTGACATCGCCATCGCCTGCTTCGACGAGCTGCCCCGCCTGGGCGAGCAATCGCCGCGTCTGCTGCGCGACCGGCGCGCCGGTGTCGATGAATCGCACCGCGGGGCCGGTGCGGCGGCGCAGTTCATCGGCAATGAAGGGGTAATGCGTGCAGCCCAGCACCAGCGTGTCGATCTCGCCGGGCCCGGTGCCGAAGACACCTGCGGCCGCGACGTACCGTTCGCACAGCGCGCTGATTTGCGCGCCGTCGGACCGCTCGATGGCGCCCGCGAGGCCGTCGCAGGGCACGAGGCTGAACGTGGCCTGGTCGGCCAGCGACATCCGCAGCGCCTCGAACTTCCGGCTCTCCAGCGTCACGCGCGTCGCGAGAACCGCAATATGCCGGCTCTGGCTCAGCGCCACGGCCGGCTTGAGCGCCGGTTCGACGCCGACCAGCGGCAGGGAAGGGTAGTCGGCGCGCAGCTGATGGATGGCCGCTGCCGTCGCCGTGTTGCAGGCCACGACCATGGCCTTGATCTGATGCCGATCCAGCAGGTAGCGCGCGACCACGCTGCTGCGCTCGGCCACATAGGCATCGTCGCGCTCGCCATAGGGCGCATGGCCCGTGTCGGCGAAATAGACGAAGCGCTCGTGCGGCAACTCGTCGCGCAGGGCGTTGAGGACGCTCAGGCCCCCGACGCCGCTGTCGAACACGCCGATCGGTCGATTCGGGTTCATGCGTTGACCGATGGGAGCCAGGCTCAGGCTGCTTCCATCATGATGGTCTTGAACTCGCCGCTGGCGATGCGCTTCTGCCATTCGGCCGGCCCGGTGATGTGGGCGCTGGTGCCGCCGGCATCCACGGCCACCGTCACCGGCATGTCGACCACGTCGAATTCGTAGATGGCTTCCATGCCCAGGTCGGCGAAGCCCACCACCTTGGCCGTCTTGATCGCCTTGCTCACCAGGTAGGCCGCGCCGCCCACGGCCATGAGATAGGCGCTCTTGTGCTTCTTGATGGCCTCGATCGCCACCGGCCCGCGCTCGGCCTTGCCGATCATCGCGATCAGGCCGGTCTGGGCCAGCATCATCTCGGTGAATCCGTCCATCCGCGTGGCCGTGGTCGGGCCGGCCGGCCCCACGGCCTCGCCCTTGACCGGGTCCACCGGGCCGACGTAGTAGATGACGCGGTTGCTGAAGTCCACCGGCAGCTTCTCGCCCTTGGCCAGCATGTCGGCGATGCGCTTGTGCGCCGCGTCCCGGCCCGTGAGCATCTTGCCGTTGAGCAGCAGGGTGTCGCCCGGTTTCCAGCTGGCGACTTCCGCCGGCGTGAGCTTGTCCAGGTCCACGCGCTTGCTCTTGTTGTAATCGGGCGCCCATTCGATCTTGGGCCAGAGGTCCAGCGAAGGTGCTTCGAGGTAGACGGGGCCGGAGCCGTCGAGCACGAAATGCGCATGGCGCGTCGCCGCGCAGTTCGGGATCATCGCCACCGGCTTGCTCGCCGCATGCGTGGGGTACATCCGGATCTTGACGTCCAGCACCGTGGCGAGGCCTCCAAGACCTTGCGCGCCGATGCCGAGGGCATTGACCTTCTCGTAGAGTTCGATGCGCAGCGCCTCGACCTTCGTCAGCTCCGCGCCCGAGCGCTTCCTGGCCTGCAGCTCGTGCATGTCGAGGTCGTCCATCAGGCTTTCCTTGGCCATCAGCGCCGCCTTCTCGGCGGTGCCGCCGATGCCGATGCCCAGCATGCCCGGCGGGCACCAGCCCGCGCCCATGGTGGGCACGGTCTTGAGGACCCAGTCGACCACGCTGTCGCCGGGATTGAGCATGGCCAGCTTGCTCTTGTTCTCGCTGCCGCCGCCCTTGGCCGCGACGGTCACTTCGACGGTGTTGCCCGGCACGATCTCGGTGAAGATGACGGCGGGGGTGTTGTCCTTGGTGTTCTTGCGATCGAACTGCGGGTCGGCAACGACCGAGGCGCGCAGCATGTTGTCGGGGTGGTTGTAGCCCTGGCGCACGCCTTCGTTGATGGCGTCGTCCAGGCTGCCGGTGAAGCCGCCCCAGCGCACGTCCATGCCGACCTTGAGGAAGACGTTGACGATGCCGGTGTCCTGGCAGATGGGGCGGTGGCCGGTGGCGCTCATCTTGCTGTTGGTGAGGATCTGCGCCATCGCGTCCTTGGCAGCGGGGCTCTGCTCGCGCTCGTAGGCCTTGGCCAGGTGGGCGATGTAGTCGGCCGGATGGTAGTAGCTGATGTACTGCAGCGCGGCTGCGACCGACTCGATCAGGTCGGCTTGTTGGATGGTGGTCATTGCAAGGTCCGTGGGAGGGAAAAGCACCCGCTCGATGCGAGCCATTCTTGATTGCGACGATACTGGGCGGCTGCCCGGTGCGCGCCGCGCGCCCTCCATTTTGACAGCGGAGCATTTTTCATCATGACATCCTCCAAGACCCGAAGCGAACGCGATACTTTCGGCCCCATCGACGTGCCCGCCGACAAGCTCTGGGGCGCGCAGACGCAGCGTTCCTTGCAGAACTTCGACATCTCCGGCGAGCAGCAGCCGCGCGAGATCATCAAGGCGCTGGCGCAGGTCAAGCGCGCATCCGCGGTGGTGAACCACGCGCTGGGACTGCAGGACGAGAAGAAGACGAAGGCCATCGTCGCCGCGGCGGACGAGGTGATTGCCGGCCGGCATCCCGGCGAGTTCCCGCTGGTCGTGTGGCAGACCGGATCGGGCACGCAGACCAACATGAACGTCAACGAGGTCCTCGCCAACCGCGCCAGCGAACTCCTGGGCGGGGAACGCGGGGAGGGACGGCTCGTGCACCCCAATGACGACGTGAACCGCAGCCAGTCGTCGAACGACGTGTTCCCGACCGCCATGCATGTGGCCGCCGTCGATGCCATCACGCACAAGCTGCTGCCGGCCATCGCCAAGCTGCGCACCACGCTGCAGAAGAAGTCCAGGGACTTCGCCGACATCGTGAAGATCGGGCGCACCCACCTTCAGGACGCGACGCCGCTCACGCTCGGCCAGGAGTTCTCGGGCTACGTGGCACAGCTCGCCCACGGCGAGGCCCATGTGCGCGCCGCCTTGCCGCACCTGTGCGAGCTGGCGCTGGGGGGCACAGCGGTGGGCACCGGCCTCAACGCGCCGAAGGGCTATGCCGAGCAGGTGGCGGCAGAACTGGCCAGGCTCACCGGCCTGCCCTTCGTGACCGCGCCCAACAAGTTCGAGGCCATGGCCTCGGTCGACGGCCTGGTGCATGCGCATGGCGCCTTGAAGACCCTGGCCGCCAGCATGATGAAGATCGCGAACGATGTGCGCTGGCTCGCGAGCGGCCCGCGCAGCGGCATCGGCGAGCTCAGCATCCCCGAGAACGAGCCCGGCTCGTCGATCATGCCCGGCAAGGTCAACCCGACGCAAAGCGAGGCGGTCACGATGCTGGCCGCGCAGGTCTTCGGCAATGACGTCGCCATCAACTTCGGCGGCGCCTCGGGCAATTTCGAGCTGAACGTGTTCCGTCCGATGGTGGCACACAACTTCCTGCAGAGCGTGCGGCTGCTGGCCGACGGGATGGTGAGCTTCAACGACCACTGCGCGGTCGGCATCGAGCCCAACCGTGAACGCATCACCGAGCTGGTCCAGCGTTCGCTGATGCTGGTGACCGCGCTCAACACGCACATCGGCTATGACAAGGCGGCCTACATCGCCAAGAAGGCGCACAAGGAGGGCAGCAGCCTGCGGGATGCGGCGATTGCTTCGGGTCATCTGACGGCCGAGCAGTTCGATGCGTGGGTGATCCCCGAGAACATGACGGGGGGGTAATTGCTCGCCCCCGGGCTGCGCGCACTTCGTGTCGCTTCGCCTACCCCCTGCCGGGGGCAACACCGGCGGCCCGGCGGAGCCGGTTCCGCGGTGTTTCTGGGTTTCCCCTCCCGGCTTTGCGCACTTCGTGTCGCTTGCCTATCCGACGATGGGGCTCATCAATGGTCGGCGGGGGGTCTGGCCATCAGCTTGTCGGTGAAGGCGATCGCCATGGCCGACAGCAGGAAGGTGATATGGATCGCCGTCTGCGCGATCAGCACCCGGTCGGTGTAGTTGTCCGCGTTGATGAAGGTCTTCAGCAGGTGGATCGAGCTGATCCCGATGATCGCCGTGGCCAGCTTGACCTTCAGCACCGACGCATTCACGTGGCTGAGCCACTCGGGCTGGTCGCGATGGCCTTCGAGGTTCATGCGGCTCACGAAGGTCTCGTAGCCGCCGACGATCACCATGATCAGCAGGTTGGAAATCATGACCACATCGATCAGCGCCAGCACCACCAGCATGATCACGGTCTCGTTCAGCGTCGTGATCGGCGAAGTGGTCTTGTAGCCGATGCTGGTGATCAGCGACTGCAGCGCATCCTTGCTCCCGAAGGCCGCCTCGACCGGATGGTAGAGCTCGACCAGGAAGTGCATCACGTACACGCCCTGCGCCACGATCAGCCCGAGGTACAGCGGCAGTTGCAGCCAGCGGCTGGCAAAGATCAGGTTGGGCAGCGGACGCAGGGGCGAGACCTTGCCGGCTTCGGAGAGGAGAGGGGTGGGCGATGACATCGATACGGGCAGTTGGACGGGGAGCACTCGAAACCGCGGGATTCTAGGGCGGCCGAGGCGGGCTCCATGCAATGACCCCAATCGTTAACATCTCCCGTCAGATGTCCGTAAGTGCGGACCTCGACATTAGCGCCCGTAATAGCCTTGGCCAAGGAGACGAAGAAATGAGCAGCCCTTCCACGATCCAATCCGTCCTGGTTGAAAACCGCGTGTTTCCGCCGGATGCGCGCGCCACGACGGGCGCCCGCATCTCGGGCATGGCCGCCTACGACGCGCTCTGCAAGGAGGCCGCCGACGACTTCGAGGGATTCTGGGCCCGCCAGGCGCGCGCCAACGTGGTCTGGACCAAGCCCTTCACGCGCACGCTCGATGAATCCAACGTGCCCTTCTACCGCTGGTTCGACGACGGCGAACTCAATGCCTCGGCCAACTGCCTGGACAAGCACATTGGCACGCCGGTCGAGAACAAGACGGCGATCGTCTTCGAAGCCGACGACGGCGCGGTCACCGAGGTGACCTACAAGGACCTCCTCGCACGCGTCTCGCAGTTCGCCAACGCGCTGAAGGCGCAAGGCATCCAGAAGGGCGACCGCGTCATCATCTACATGCCGATGACCATCGAAGGCGTGATCGCGATGCAGGCCTGCGCGCGCATCGGCGCGACACACAGCGTGGTCTTCGGCGGCTTCTCGGCCAAGGCGCTGCAGGAACGCATCATCGACGCCGGGGCCGTGGCCGTCATCACCTCCAACTTCCAGATGCGCGGCGGCAAGGAACTGCCGCTCAAGGCCATCGTCGACGACGGCATCGCCCTGGGTGGCTGCGAATCGATCAGGACGGTGCTGGTCTACCAGCGCACCGCGACCGCCTGCAACATGGTGGCCGGCCGCGACAAGACCTTCGACGAGGCGCTGAAGGGCCAGAGCACCGAGTGCGCGCCCGTGCCGGTCGGCGCCGAGCATCCGCTCTTCATCCTCTATACCTCCGGCTCGACCGGCAAGCCCAAAGGCGTGCAGCATTCGACCGGCGGCTATCTGCTGTGGGCCAAGCTCACGATGGACTGGACTTTCGACATCCGCCCCGAGGACGTGTTCTGGTGCACCGCCGACATCGGCTGGATCACCGGCCACACCTACGTGGCCTACGGTCCGCTGGCGGCGGGGGCCACGCAGGTGGTGTTCGAAGGCGTTCCCACCTTCCCGCACGCCGGCCGCTTCTGGCAGATGATCGAGAAGCACAAGGTCTCGATCTTCTACACCGCGCCCACGGCGATCCGCTCGCTCATCAAGGCCGCCGACAGCGACGAGAAGGTACACCCGAGGAACTGGAACCTGTCGTCCCTGCGCATCCTCGGCACCGTGGGCGAGCCGATCAATCCCGAAGCCTGGATGTGGTACTACCGCAATATCGGCCTGGAGAAGTGCCCGATCGTCGACACCTTCTGGCAGACCGAGACGGGCGGCCACGTCATCACGCCGCTGCCGGGCGCGACGCCGCTGGTGCCGGGTTCGTGCACCTTGCCGCTGCCGGGCATCATGGCGGCGATCGTCGACGAGACCGGCAAGGACATCCCCAACGGCGCGGGCGGCATGCTGGTCATCAAGCGCCCCTGGCCCTCGATGATCCGCACCATCTGGAACGACCCCGAGCGCTTCAAGAAGAGCTACTTCCCGGAAGAGATGGGCGGCTCGATCTACTTGGCCGGCGATGGCGCCGTGCGCAGCGCCGACCGGGCCTACTTCCGCATCACGGGCCGCATCGACGACGTGCTCAACGTGTCGGGCCATCGGCTCGGCACGATGGAGATCGAATCCGCGCTGGTGTCCAAGACCGACCTGGTGGCGGAGGCGGCGGTGGTCGGCCGCCCGGACGACCTGACCGGCGAGGCGGTTTGCGCCTTCGTCGTGCTCAAGCAGGGCCGCCCGAGCGGCGACGAGGCCAAGCGGATCGCCACCGAGCTGCGCAACTGGGTGGCCAAGGAGATCGGCCCCATCGCCAAGCCCAAGGACATCCGCTTCGGCGAAAACCTGCCGAAGACGCGCAGCGGCAAGATCATGCGGCGCCTGCTGCGAAGCATTGCCAAGGGCGAGGCCATCACGCAGGACACCTCGACGCTGGAGAACCCCGCGATCCTGGAGCAGCTCGGCCAGGCCTACTAAGAAACTCATGCCATCGAACGCCGAATTTGACTGTGACCCCGGTTTCATGCCCCGGGGTCAGGCCTGCCTGATGGCGAACTACTAAGAAACTCATGCCATCGAACGCCGAATTTGACTGTGGCCCCGGTTTCATGCCCCGGG
>NZ_JBFTPS010000066.1:0-33145 GCF_056398605.1 Variovorax sp. 01T432 | reverse complement strand
CCGCCGAGCAGCGCAGCGGCAGGCGGATAAGGGCACGTGCTGTTTGAGCGAAGCGAGTTTGCACGTGACCCCGCCTGACGTGAGCAGCGCAGGGGACCCCGAAGGGGCGGTGACGTCGGCCGGCCAAGGGCACACCGCCCCCCGCCGCGCCCCCGAACCGATTGGCACACTGCCCCCCGCCGCGCCCCCGCACCTACCCCTCACATCCCCACGTAGTTCGGCCCGCCGCCCCCTTCAGGCGTCACCCACACGATGTTCTGCGTCGGATCCTTGATATCGCAGGTCTTGCAATGCACGCAGTTCTGCGCGTTGATCTGCAGCCGTTCCTTGCCCGTCGTCGCATCCGGCACGAACTCATAGACCCCTGCCGGGCAGTAGCGGCTCTCGGGCCCCGCGTATTCCGGCAGGTTGATCTCCGTCGGCACCGCCGCGTTCTTCAGCGTCAGATGTGGCGGCTGGTTCTCTTCGTGGTTCGTGTTGCTCACGAACACCGACGAGAGCCGGTCGAAGGTCAGTTTGCCGTCCGGCTTCGGGTACACGATTTTCTTGCACACCGATGCACGCTTGAGCCGCTCGTGGTCGGCCTGCGTGCGATGGATGGTCCACGGAATGTGCCCGCGCAGCACGAACTGCTCGATGCCCGTCATCAGCGTGCCGACCGTCAGCCCCTTCTTGAACCACTGCTTGAAGTTGCGCGCCTTGTTCAGCTCCGTGTAGAGCCAGCTCTTCTCGAACGCGGCGGGATAGGCCGTCAGCTCGTCGTGCTGCCGCCCGGCCATCACGGCCTCGTAGGCGGCGTCTGCCACGAGCATCCCGGTCTTGATCGCCGCATGGCTGCCCTTGATGCGGCTCGCGTTCAGGTAGCCCGCCTCGCAGCCCACCAGCGCGCCCCCCGGGAACACCGTCTTCGGCAACGACAGCAGCCCGCCCGCCGTGATCGCGCGCGCACCGTAGCTCAGTCGCTTGGGCGCCTTCAGACCCTTGTCCTGGCCCTCGAAGTACCAGCGGATGTTCGGGTGCGTCTTGAAGCGCTGGAACTCCTCGAAGGGGCTCAGGTGCGGGTTCTGGTAGTCCAGCCCGACCACGTAGCCGATGATGAGCTGGTTGTTCTCCGCGTGATAGACGAAGGAGCCGCCGTAGGTGTCCGACTTCAGCGGCCAGCCCGCCGTGTGCACGGCCAGCCCCGGCTCGTGGCGCGCCGGGTCGATTTCCCACAGCTCCTTGATCCCGATCGCGTAGCTCTGCGGGTCCTTGCCCTCGTCCAGCTTGTACCTGGCGATCAGCTGCCGGCCCAGGTGGCCGCGCGCGCCCTCGGCGAACACCGTGTACTTGGCGTGCAGCTCCATGCCGAGCTGGAAGTGGTCGGTCGGCTCGCCGTCCTTGCCAATGCCCAGGTTGCCGGTGGCCACGCCGCGCACCTTGCCATCATCGGTGTAGAGCACCTCGGCCGCCGGAAAGCCCGGGAAGATCTCCACGCCCAGGGCCTCGGCCTGCTGCGCCAGCCAGCGCACCACGTTGCCCAGGCTCACGATGTAGTTGCCCTCGTTGTGGAAGTTCTTCGGCAGCATGAAGTTGGGCGTGCGCGTCGCGCCCGTCTCGCTCAGCATCAGGAAGGTGTCCTGCGTGACGGGCTGGTTCAGCGGCGCGCCTTGCTCCTCCCAGTCGGGCAGCAGCTCGAACAGCGCGCGCGGGTCCATGATGGCGCCCGAGAGGATGTGCGCGCCCGGCTCCGAACCCTTCTCGAGCACCACGACCGAGATCTCCTTGCCGTGCGAGGCGGCCAGCTGCTTCAGGTGGATGGCGGTCGAAAGGCCGGCGGGACCCGCGCCCACCACCACCACGTCGTATTCCATGGTTTCGCGGGGGCCGAACTGGGCGAGTATTTCGTCGTGCGTCATGTGGGTCTCGTCGATAATGTTTTTGAAGGTGCGAGGCACCGCGGAGGCCGGATCATTTTATGCGGCGGCCGCTGTCCGCCGAAGGCTCGCACCGGCGACCCCAACAGGATTCTCGTCATGGCCTACAGCATCGATCTCTCCGGCCGCGTGGCCTTCATCACCGGCGCCTCCAGCGGCCTGGGCGCGCAGTTCGCCAAGGCGCTCGCGCGGGCCGGCGCCGCGGTCGTGCTCGCGAGCAGCCACACCGACAAGCTCAAGCAGCTGCGCGCGCGCATCGAAGGCGAAGGCGGCGACGCCCACGTGGTCGAGCTCGACGTGACCGACATCGGCAGCATCAAGGCCGCCGTCGCCCGCGCGGAAACCGAAGTCGGCCCCATCGACATCCTGGTGAACAACTCCGGAGTCAGCACCACCCAGCGACTGGAGGAAGTGGGCACACAGGACTACGACTTCATCTTCGACACGAACGTCAAGGGCTCCTTCTTCGTCGCGCAGGAAGTCGGCAAGCGCATGCTGGCGCGCGCGAAGGGCGCGGCGCCGGGCACCTACATCGGCGGGCGCATCATCAACATCGCCTCCGTCGCGGCCTTGCGGGTGTTGCCCAAGATCGGCGTCTATTGCATGAGCAAGGCGGCGGTGGTGCAGATGACGAAGGCGATGGCGCTCGAGTGGGGCCGCTTCGACATCAACGTGAATGCGCTGTGCCCCGGCTACATCACGACCGATCTCAATGAGGACCACTGGTCCTCCGACGACGGCCAGAAGCTGGTGGGCATGCTGCCGCGCAAGCGCGTGGGCAAGCCCGACGACCTGGACGGCCTGATCGTGTTGCTGGCCAGCGGCCAGAGCCATTTCGTCAACGGCGCGGTGATCGCGGCCGACGACGGCTTCTCGCTCTGACGCGGCCCGGCGCCGCCCCTCAGGCGCGCGGCAGGACGATGCGCGCCTCGAAACCGGTCGCGGAACCCGGCGGCGGCGATGCCAGTTCGAGTCGCGCGCCGTGCTTCTCGACGATGGTCGCGACGATCGACAGGCCCAGCCCATAGCCGGCGCGGCTGGACGCGTGGCGCACGTGGCGTTGCTGCAGCGTGCGAAGCTGCTCCGCGCTCACGCCCGGGCCGAAATCCCGCACGGCCAGCGTGCACGGCACCATCACCTCGAGCACCACACGCCCGCGCCCATAGTGCAGGGCGTTCTCCACCAGGTTGCGCAGGGCGATCGCGAGCGCGTCGACATCGCCGAGGGCCACCGGCGCCGCATCGTCCGGCACCCTCAGGGACAGGCGCTCGTTCACCCGCGGGTCCTGCCAGAACTCCTGCGCCACCGTGCCGGCGAGCCGGACCAGATCGACCCGCGCGCGCGCCAGTGATGCGCTGGATTCCGCCCTGGAGAGCTGCAGCAGCTTCTCGGTGCGGTGGCCGAGCACCTGCAACGCATCCAGCGCGCCCTGAACGTCTGCTCGCGAGAGATCATGCTCCAGCGCGGTCTGCAGCCGCAGGCGCGCGGCGGCCAGCGGCGTGCGCAGTTCGTGGGCGGCGTTCTCGGCCAGGGCGCGTTCGACTTCGAGCGCCTGCGAGAGCCGCTCCAGCAGCCGGTTGACGTTGTCGCCGACGGTGCGCAGCTCGCGCGGCAGGCCGGGGAGCTGGATCGGGCGCAGGTCCGTGCCGCCGCGCAGCTCGATCTCGCCGGAGAGCGCCTGGATCGTGCGCAGCTCCTTGCGCGCCACGTTGCGCAATACCAGCGCGAGCAGCGGCAGCACGGCGCCGAGGGGAATGATCAGCCCGAGCAGCGTACGGTTGAGCGCGGCGCGCCGGTCACGCAGCGGATCGGCGACCTGGAGAAACAGATCCTTCGTGGGATGCTGCAAGGTGTAGATTCGCCACCCCTGGGCATTGGCGAAGCCCGGAGCGAGCGGCACGTCGAAGGCGTTGGCGTGGGCCTCCATGGAGCGCAGCAGCACCCGTTCGTGCACATCGACCACCTGGAAGAGCAGCGTATCGTTCGGAAACAGCTTCGGTGGCGCGACCAGCGGCGCGCGCGCCTGGGGGTTCTCGCGCAGCAGCGTCTCGAGCTGCTGCTGCGCCATGTCGAACATCCGGTGCGAGACTTCCACCAGCTCGCTGTCGAAGTTGTGGTTGACTTCGCGGTCCACATACCAGACCGTGCCCAGCACGCACAGCAGCCACACCCCGCCGACCCAGAGGATGAGCGTGCGCGTGAGCCGGCCGGCCAGCGAGTCCCGCCTTCCAAGGCTTTCGTTGCCGGCCCGCTCCAGCAGATTCAGTTTCATTCTCCTTCCTTCTCCTCGTCCGGCGAGAACGAAAGGCGGTAACCCAGCCCGCGCAGCGTCTGGATGTGACTGCGGCCGAGCTTGCGGCGCAGGCGGCTGATGAAGACTTCCAGGGTGTTGCTGTCCGCCTCGTCGCCGAAGCCGTAGAGGGCGTCGGCCAGGTTCTCGCGCGTGTGGATGCGGTCGGGCCGCGTCGCCATCACGCGCAGAAGCGCCCATTCCTTCTGCGTGAGCGTGACCGGGACACCGTTCTTGCGCACCATCTCGCGCCCGAGGTCGACCTCCAGCGTGCCCAGCTTCAGCACGGGCGAACTGCTGGCGCTGCGCCGGCGCTCGACCGCCCGCAGGCGCGCGAGGAGTTCGGCCGGGTCGTAGGGCTTGATGAGGTAGTCGTCCGCGCCGGCGTCGAGGCCGCGGATGCGGTCGGTCACCTGGTCGCGCGCGGTCAGGACGATCACGATCGGGCGTTCGCGCAG
This sequence comes from Variovorax sp. 01T432, assembly GCF_056398605.1. Lineage (NCBI taxonomy): Bacteria > Pseudomonadati > Pseudomonadota > Betaproteobacteria > Burkholderiales > Comamonadaceae > Variovorax > Variovorax sp. 01T432. Next base: position 28,481 of record NZ_JBFTPS010000066.1, on the reverse strand, counting down.
CGCGCGCACCGTGGGCAGCAGGGACAGGCCGTCGCCATCGCCCAGGTGCAGGTCGAGCAGCACGGCCGCGTACTGCACGCCGGCCAGCGCGGCGCGCGCCTCGGCGAGGCTGGGCGTGACGTCCACGACGAAGGCCTTGGCCTCGAGGTAGCTGCAGACCGCGCCGGCGAGCGCGGTGTCATCTTCGACCAGCAATATCCGCACCGCAGCCTCCATTCAAAGAATGCCGAGTCTAGTTCGCCTTCAGGCTGCGTTAAGGCCGCAAAACTAAGCTGACTGCTGCATGACTCGTTCCTCTTCCGCCGGTCCTCGCCCTTCCTCCTCCCCCGCGATCGCGGCCACGCCGTGGTCCACCCTCGATCGATGGTTCGCCCGCCCGCGTTCCGCGCGCCACGTGATCGTCGGGCTGAGCGTCTACCTGGCGCTCACCGCCAACTGGCCGCTGTGGCTCGAACTGGCTCGCATCGGCGGCGCGCCGAGCATCTACGTGCCGTCGATCGTCGTGATGGCGCTCCTCACCGTCTGCAGCAGCGTGGCGCTGCTGTCCCTCACCGCCTGGTCGCGCTGGATGAAACCGATCTGGATGGCGGTCGTGGTGCTGGCCGCCGTGGCCCAGCACTACATGCTGAGCTACCGGGTCGTCATGGACCCCAGCATGATGGCCAACGCGCTGCAGACCGACCCGAACGAGGTGCGCGACCTGCTGAGCTGGCGTCTGCTGTTCAACGTGCTGGCGGTGGTGGCCTTGCCGGCCTGGGCGCTGTGGCGCGTGCGCATCGTCCCGATGCACCCCTTCTCGCAGATCTGGCGCAATGCCCTGCTGCTTCTTGCCGTCTTCGCGATCGCCGCCGCGAGCATCATCGCGATGGGCCGGCAACTGGCGCCGCTGATGCGCAACAACGTCCATCTGCGTTACATGATGAATCCGGTGGCGAGCCTGTTCTCGACCGGCTCGACGCTGATCGAGCCGCTGTTCCAGCGCAGCGGCAGGCTCAGTCCCATCAGCGCCGGCTCGGCGCTCGGCGCCAGCTATGCGGCGCAGGCCAGGCCGCCGCTGTTCGTGCTGGTGGTGGGCGAGACGGCGCGCGCCGACCACTTCGCGCTCAACGGCTACGCGCGCGACACCACGCCGGAGCTTGCCGCGCGCGGCGTGCTGAGCTATCGCAATGTGCACTCCTGCGGAACCAACACGCTGGCGTCGGTGCCCTGCATGTTCTCGCCCCTGGGCAAGGAGGGCTACGAGGCGCGCAAGAACGAGTACGAGAACCTGATGGATGTGCTGCAGGCCGCCGGCCTCGCGGTCTCCTGGCTCGACAACCAGGCCGGCTGCAAGGGCGTGTGCGACCGGATTCCCAGCGCCTCCGCCTTCGATGGCCTCGACGCGGCCGCGAAGCGCGCGCTGTGCGACGGCGACGAATGCCTCGACGACGCCTTGCTCCAGGGCCTGGACCAACGCATCGCGGCGCTGCCGGCCGAGCGCCGCGGCAAGGGCGTCGTGCTGGTGATGCACCAGATGGGAAGCCATGGGCCTGCCTACTACAAGCGCTCCTCGCCCGACATGAAGCGTTTCACGCCCGAGTGCAGGACCAACGCCCTGGCCGAATGCAGCCATGCCGAACTGGTCAACGGCTTCGACAATTCGATTGCCTACACCGACCGCTTCCTGGGCAAGACCATTGACTGGCTCAAGACCCGCTCGGGCGACTACGACACGGCCATGCTCTACCTGAGCGACCACGGCGAATCGCTGGGCGAATACGGGCTCTTCCTGCACGGCGTGCCCTACAGCTTCGCGCCCGAGGCGCAGAAGCACGTTCCGATGGTGACCTGGTTTGCCGATGGCATGCTCGCGCGGCGCAAGCTCTCGCACTCCTGCATGCAGGCGGGCCTGGACACGCCGCTCTCGCACGACAACCTCTATCACACCGTGCTCGGCCTGATGGACGTCGCTACGCCGACCTACAAGCCCGCGCTGGACGCGCTGGCTTCGTGCCGCGGCATCAAGCCGGGCGGCTGAGCCGGCCTTGCCGGGACCCCGCTACTTCTTCTCGCGCGGCACGCGCCCCATCAGGAAGAACTCCGCGTTCGGCTGCATGCCGCTGAAGCTGGCCATGCGATTGCTCAGGCCGAAGAAGGAGGTGATGGCGGCGATGTCCCAGATGTCCTCGTCACTGAAGCCGTGGGCATGCAGCGGCGTGAAATCGCTCTCGTCGATCTCGTGCGAGCGTTCGCAGACCTTCATCGCGAAGTCGAGCATGGCGCGCTGGCGCGGCGTGATGTCGGCCTTGCGGTAGTTGACGGCCACCTGGTCGGCGACCAGCGGTTTCTTCTCATAGATGCGCAGGAGCGCGCCGTGCGCAACCACGCAGTAGAGACACTGGTTGGCGGCGCTGGTGACGGTGACGATCATCTCGCGGTCACCCTTGGTGAGCGAGCCTTCCTCCTTCAGCATCAGCGCGTCGTGGTAGGCGAAGAAGGCGCGCCACTCGGCCGGCCGGCGCGCCAGGGCGAGGAACACATTGGGGACGAAGCCCGCCTTCTCCTGCACCTCCAGCACCGTCTTGCGGATGTCGTCGGGCAGGTCTTTCAGCTCGGCCATGGGGTAGCGCGCGGTCATGGGTGTCTCCTGTTGCGGGGCTTGCATCATAGGCATCGGCTCAGCCGGAGCGCCGCCGGCAGCCTTCGGCGCGAGCACGGCCAGATCGCTTTCGTCCTTCAGTTCCACGCCCGTCAGGCCGCGTCGCAGGGATTCGCGCAGCAGCCATGCCAGCCTGAAGGCGGCCAGGCCGTGGGCAAGCCCTTCGGGCCGCACGTTCGAGATGCAATTGCGCTCGGCGTCGCTGCGGCCGCGCCGCGGCGAATGCGTGATGTAGATGCCGAGGCTGTCGGGCGAGCTGAGCCCGGGGCGCTCGCCGATCAGCATGACCGACAGCCGCGCGCCGAAGAGTTCGCCCACCTCGTCCGCGAGCGCCACCCGAGCCTGCGAGGCGATGACGAGCGGCGCGATGCGCAGGTGCGCCGGCAGGTGCGGACGAAGGGCGGCCAGCAGCGGCACGGCATGGCGCGCGACCGCCAGCGACGACAGGCCGTCGCCGATCACGATGCACAGGTCGCAGGGCGGCCCGGCCAGCGCGCGAAGGTCCTGCGCGTCTTGCGCGTCGAGCTGGCGGCCCAGGTCGGGGCGGCGCAGATAGGTGGCGCGGTCCGGCGCCCGGCTGCGCACGCGCGTCACCTCCCAGCCGTCGGCGCGCAGGCATGCTTCGAGCGCGGCGATGTCGAGGGCGGCGTGGATCGCGTCGCGCGCCATGGCGTGCGCCCAGCCGAAGCGCAGCACCTCATCGGTCGGCATGCCCGCGCCCGCGCGGCCGAGCGCCAGGCGCGCGGGCGTGGCGTCGCGCCACTCGCGCCAGGGGCTTCTGGTGACGATGTCGTCCGTCATGCGCCCAGCGCCTTCAGCGCGTTCATGCCGGCGAGCAGCCGGTTGGAGGAGGGCGGCCGCAGGCGGCCGGCCTCGTCGGTGATGTCCATGCGTCCCAGCCAGGCCTCGAACTCGGGCGCGCGCTTCAGGCCCAGCGACTCGCGCAGGAACAGCGCGTCGTGGAAGGATGTGCTCTGGTAGTTGAGCATGACGTCGTCGGCTCCCGGCACGCCCATGATGAAGTTGATGCCCGCGGTGCCGAGCAGCACGAGCAGCGTGTCCATGTCGTCCTGGTCGGCCTCGGCGTGATTGGTGTAGCAGACGTCGCAGCCCAGCGGCAGGCCGAGCAGCTTGCCGCAGAAGTGGTCTTCCAGTCCGGCGCGGATGATCTGCTTGCCGTCGTAGAGGTACTCGGGCCCGATGAATCCGACCACGGTGTTGATCAACAGCGGCTTGTAGCGCCGCGCCAGCGCGTAGGCGCGCGCCTCGCAAGTCTGCTGGTCGACGCCGAAGTTGGCATCGGCGGAGAGCGCGCTGCCCTGGCCGGTCTCGAAATACATCACGTTGTCGCCCACGGTGCCGCGCCTGAGCGAGAGCGCGGCGGCATAGGCCTCGTCGAGCAACTCGGGCGTGACGCCGAAGGCGCGGTTGGTCTTCTCGGTGCCGCCGATCGACTGGAAGACCAGGTCGACCGGCGCGCCGGCGGCGGCCAGCTTCAGCGTGTGGGTGACGTGGGTCAGCACGCAGCTCTGGGTCGGGATCTCGAAGCGCCGGATCACCTCGTCGAGCATGCGCAGCAGGTCGGCCAGCACGGACATGCTGTCGGATGCCGGGTTGAGGCCGATCACCGCATCGCCGGCGCCCATGAGCAGCCCGTCCAGCGTCGAGGCCGCGACGCCGCGCAGGTCGTCGGTCGGGTGGTTGGGCTGGAGCCGCACCGACAGGTGGCCCGGCAGGCCGATGGTGTCGCGAAAGCGCGTGACCACGCTGCACTTGCGCGCGACGGCGATGAGGTCCTGGTTGCGCATCAGCTTCGAGGCCGCGGCCACCATCTCGGGCGTGAGCCCGGGGGCCAGCGCCGTCAGGGCCTGGGTGTCGGCGGGCTCGGACAGCAGCCAGTTGCGAAAGTCGCCCACCGTCAGATGCGACACCGGCGCGAAGGCCCGTGCGTCGTGCCCGTCGATGATGAGCCGTGTGATGTTGTCGTCCTCGTAGGGAACGAGCGCTTCGGTGAGGAACTGACGAAGCGGCGTGTCCGCCAGCACGTGGCGCGCGGCCATGCGCTGCTGCGCGGTGGCCGCGCCGATGCCGGCCAGGTAGTCGCCCGAGCGCGCGGGGCTCGCGGCGGCCATGACCTGCCGGAGGTCGTCGAAGCCGAAGACCTGGGAGTCGATCGTCGTGCGGTAGCGCATGTCAGTGATTCAAGCGTGCAAGCCCTGGGGCGAGCCTCAGGTGGTTGAAGGGATCTCGGTGCAAGAGCGATGCGGCCGTGCCTCGCAATAATGGACCGTTTTCACTCATCCAGGAAATTCCGTGCGTTCCTACTTTCTTGCAGCACTCGTGTCCCTTTGTTCGTTTTCCGCCGCGTGGGCCCAGAGCCCGGTCACCACCGCCAGCGGTCTGGTCTACCAGTCGTTGAAGGAAGGCACCGGCGCCTCGCCCGCCGCCACCGACATCGTCAAGGTCCACTACCGCGGCACCTTCCTCGACGGCAAGGAGTTCGACAGTTCCTACAAGCGCAACGAGCCGACCGAGTTTCCGCTCAATGGCGTGATCCCCTGCTGGACCGAGGGCGTGCAGAAGATGAAGCCGGGCGGCAAGGCCAGGCTGACCTGCCCGCCCTCCATCGCCTATGGCACGCGCGGCGCCGGCGGCGTGATTCCGCCCAATGCGACGCTGAACTTCGAGATCGAACTGATCTCGGTCACGAAGCGCTGAGGCCGTCGCATCGCTCCGAAGGCCCGGCCCTTGCCGGGCTTTTTCTTTTTTGCGGCGCCGCCAGAATTCAGCAGTTTCCTGGGGGCGATTCGGGCCGAGAATCCCGCTCCCATCGCAGCGCTTTGTCACGAGCGATGCGATGGGCGTCTGGAGGATGGAGGCGCCGCGCGTTCGCGGTGAACCCGTCGTCCCGGCGTCTTTCCGGACACCTTCGCGGCGGCAGATGCCGCGCGGGTGTTGCCATTCTCCATGTCTCAAAGGGAAACAATGAGTATTTCGCACACGACGCACGCTCGCCGCTCCGCGCGCCGGCTTTCGCATCTCGCATCGGCCGCCTGCCTGGTGGTCGCTGGCCTGACATCGGGCATCGCGGCGCATGCCCAGGTCGGCACGCAAAGCATCGAGGGCGTCTTCACCGACGCCAACAGCGCGCCGGATTGGACGATTTCCGGTCTGCGCCTAGGCAGTCCCCTCATGCCGACGACCGACGGCAGCGGCTGGCTGCGGCTGACCCCTCGGGTCGATGCCGTGCTCGGCCAGGTGCAAGCGAACGCCAAGTTGGCATCCGGGGTTCCGATTCGGGCGGAGTTCGACTATCTGATGTGGGGCGGCCAGTACGACGGCCTGGCCATCTACTTCGCCGATGCGAACGCGGCAGGTGCCGGCCAGGGCGGCGAGCCGGGCGGTGGCCTGGGCTACTGCGGCATGGCGGGCGCCTATCTGGGAGTCGCACTTGACGAAGGGGGCAACTTCTCGAACAACTACTGCGGCATCGGCCGCTTCCATTTGCCGGGGCCGCTGGAGGGGACCGCCGTCACCGGCAGGGGCGTTCACGGCAATGCGGCCGCGGTGCGCGGCCCGCAGGCTGACAAGTATCCGTACGTTGCCGGCGCATCCTTGAACGACTCGATGGAGATCTGCTTCACCTGCACCGATCGCAGCAAGGCGAGCGCGCCATCCGTGCGCCACGTCGTGCTCGACATGAAGCCGCGTACGCCGGCCAGCTCCGGCTATGTGCTGAACCTGACGGTGAACGGCCGGGAGATCCTCAAGAACGTGGACTTCGCCTACACGCCGCCGGCGGAACTCCTGATGGGGCTTGCCGCCACCAACGGGGCGGGCGGCGCCAACCATGAGGTCCGCAACCTCAAGCTGACGGTGGACGGAAAGACGACCGCGACCAACTGCGCCAATGGCGTGGGACCTGATGGCAGGCGCCTGCCCATCGACAACCCGCTGGCGAAGTGGAACATGTGGGCGAACGTCGGCAGCTACTTCGGCGGCAAGGCGCCTGCGGAACTGGTGGACGGCGACCTGGCCCAGAAGGGATGGAACGCGGTCGCCCCCTGGTCTGCCCAGGAGCCCACGCTGAAGCCGGGCGTCTGCATGGAGGTCGGCCCCCAGACCACGGACGGAACGCCCGTCCCGGTCAACCAGATCGTGATCGTGTCCAGACAGGACGACCCGGCGAATGCCGTGGAGCCCACCGACAGCACGGAGTTCACCAAGCACGGCGCGGTTGATTTCTTCATCAACTATTCGACGGACCACAGTGTCTCCTGGCATGCGGTTCCAGGGGCGGAGGACGTCAGGGGCAACAACAAGGTGAAGCGGGTGTTCAACCTGCCCAAGACCGAGCTGGTGACCAACGTCTCGATGTTCATCTGCAAGACCGCCGACGGCAAGACCTCTCCCCTGGTCGAGCTGCTGGCCTGGGAAAAGAAGTAAGGCGTCAGGCCTCCGGGCGCATCCATCAGTCAGCCCAGCCCTGCGCTGGGCTTTTTTCTTGGTGCGTTGTGAGACGCCTCGGCCGCACCTCGACGAGCACGCATGAGTGCGACGGCGATGCTGGTGGGGGGATCGGTCGGTTGCCGAGGCGGCGCGGGCGCGAGCAGGAGCGCGGGGCAATGCCGACACCGTGGGGAGCATGTCGATCACGCTGACCGACTGATCCGACCCAAGCGAACGCCCGGGTCTGCCTCGCCCAGGCCGCCTAGAACGGCGTGTACTGGTAGAGCCAGGTCTCCGACAGCGTCTGCTCGCCGTTCTTCAGGTAGAGCCGCATGTCGACCGGCTCCGGACCTTCGGCCGTGAAGTCGAACTGCGCGCGCCAGTGGCCCGGCACGCCGTCGGGCACGGCCTCGCAGAAGATATACGAGAACTTCCCGCGCGAGGCCGTCAGCACCAGTTCGGGCTTGACGCCGAAGGGCAGCGTCTCCAGCGGCTGGCCGATGAATTCGACCATGAACTTGCGCACGCCTTGCGGCCGCGGCTGGCCGGGCTGGCCGCCGCGGCCGAGCCGCGTCGCGATGCAGCGCGCGAGCGGCGAAGGGAAGGGCTCCTCGGCCGTCCAATGCAGGCGGTACTTGATCGCGTAGCTGCTGCCTGCGGTGGCCGGCGCCTTGGGCACCCAGGCGGCCAGGATGTTGTCGTGGATCTCGTCGTCGGTCGGTATCTCGATGAGCTGTACCGAGCCTTCGCCCCAGTCGCCCAAGGGCTCGACCCAGAGGTTGGGGCGCCTGTCGTAGTAGACGCCGTCCTGGTAGTGGTCGAAGGCGCGGTCGCGCTGCAGCAGGCCGAAGCCGCGCGGATGCGTGTCGCTGAAGGCGGAAGCGCGCGTCTGCGAGGGGTTGTTCAAGGGCCGCCAGATGCGCTCGCCGGCGCCGTTCCAGATCGCGAGGCCATCGGAATCGTGCACCTCGGGCCGCCAGTCGACGCCGGTGGCCTTCACCGTCTCGGAATACCAGTACATGGAGGTCAGCGGAACCAGGCCGAAGCGGCCGACGTCGCGGCGCAGGAAGAGGCGGCAGTCGATGTCCATCAGCACGCCCTTGCCGCGCTGCAGGACGAACTTGTACGCGCCGGTGATGCTCGGCCCCTCGAGCAGTGCGTAGACGGTCATCGAATTCGAGCTCGCATCGGCCGGCGGCTCGAAGAAGAAGCGCGTGAAGGTCGGAAACTCCTCCGGTCTGTCGGGCATGGCGGCGTCGAGCGCCACGCCGCGTGCCGACAATCCGTACTGGTAGAGCTCGCCGATGGCGCGGAAGTACGAGGCACCGAGGAAGGCGACCCAATCGTTGGTCTGCCAGGGCAGCTTCTTCTGGTCGCCCAGGCGGCTTTCCTGCAGGCGGAAGCCGGCGAAACCCACGCCATCGGGCAGCTGGCGCGCGGGGCTGTCGGCCGGCATCGAGAAGTACGTCGCGTCGTAGAGGATCTCGCGCGCGAAGCTGTCGCCGCTCGCGGCTTCGAGCACGTACATATGAACCGGCACCTGGAAGTAGCGCCCGAGATGGAAGAAGGTGACCGGAAACTGCCCGGGCCCGTCGCGGAACAAGGCGCTGTCGGTGTCGAACTTGATCTTGCCGTGCTGCTCGTAGTCGATGCGTTCGAGTACATCGGTTGGCAGGGACCCTTCGGGCACGTAGGGCTTGGCGGCCAGCATCCTGGCGCGTGCCACCAGCCGGTCGAAGGTGAAGGGCCTGGGCTCGCTGAGCTTGAGCCCCGTGGCGGCGAAGGCCTCGGGAGAGAGGCCGAGGGCAGCGAGCGCCAGGGAGGCGCCGCCGGCGGTGAGGAAGGAGCGACGATCGATCATTGGCCCAAATGTTAACGAAGCCGCGCGGCGCGGACCGTAGGCGAAGACCGGAAGCAGCCGGGCAGGCATCGGCGCTGTCCTACAGTCGAATTCGAAAGCAAGACCCGGAGTGCGCCCGCGCGCACCGATGCCTACAGTGGAGCCATCGATCCATGACATCTCGAAAGGATGCAAAGTGAACATGCGCAATCCGAACGAAATGCGGGCGCTCGCCACGGTGAGCGATCCGCGCTGGGCCGCCGTGGTGGCGCGCGATGCCGCGGCCGACGGCAGCTTCTTCTTTTCGGTCCGCACGACCGGCGTGTACTGCCGGCCTTCCTGCGGGGCCCGTGCCGCCCTGCCCGAGAACGTGGACTTCCATGCCACGGCGGCCGAGGCCGAGCGCGCGGGCTTTCGCCCGTGCAAGCGCTGCAAGCCGGACCAGCCCGCGCGGACAGCGCGGCATTCGGCCATGGTGGCCGGGCTGTGCCGATTCATCGAGAGCGCAGAGCAGGCACCCACGCTGGATGACCTCGCCGGGCGGGCGGGGGTAAGCGGCTCCCACCTGCACCGGGTCTTCAAGGCCGTCACGGGCCTCACGCCCAAGGCCTATGCGGCGGCGCACCGCGCGAAGCGCGTGCGCATGGAACTGGCGCGCAGCGACACGGTGACGGGCGCCATCTACGATGCCGGCTACAACTCCAACGGGCGCTTCTACGAGGCTTCGAACGAGCTGCTGGGCATGACGCCGACCGCCTGGCGCGCGGGCGGCGCGGACACCGACATCCGCTTCGCGATCGGCGAATGCGCGCTCGGCGCGATCCTGGTCGCGCGCAGCGAGCGCGGCGTCTGCGCGATCGCGCTGGGCGACGACCCCGACGCGCTGGCGCGCGAACTGCAGGACCGGTTTCCGCAGGCCCGGCTGATCGGCGGCGATGCCGCCTTCGAGCATTGGGTCGCGCGGGTGGTGGGCTTCGTCGAGGCGCCGGGCCTCGGGCTCGATCTGCCGCTCGACGTGCGCGGCACGGCCTTCCAGCAGCGCGTGTGGCAGGCCTTGCGCGAGATCCCGGCTGGCCGCACCGCAAGCTATGCCGACATCGCCAGGCGCATCGGCGCGCCGAAGTCGGTGCGCGCCGTGGCGCAGGCCTGCGGCGCGAACACGCTGGCCGTCGCGATTCCGTGCCACCGCGTGGTCCGCAGCGACGGCGCCCTGTCGGGCTACCGCTGGGGCGTGGAGCGCAAGAGCGCCTTGCTGCGGCGGGAGGCGGGCGGCGCATGATCGACTGGGAACAGATGGCGATCGATCTCGACGACCAGGGCGGCGCGGTGGTCGAAGGCCTGCTCGATCCGAGGGAATGCGCCGGGCTCGCCGGGCTCTACGCGCAGGAGGCGCCGTTTCGCAGCCGGATCGTGATGGAGCGGCACGGCTTCGGGCGCGGCGAGTACAAGTACTTCGCCTACCCGCTGCCGGAGCGCGTGGCCGCCTTGCGGGAGGAGATGTATCCCCGGCTCGCGCCGATCGCCAATCGCTGGAACCAGGCGATGGGCATCGACGTGCGCTATCCGGCGCTGCATGCCGAGTTCATCGCGCGCTGCCACGCGGCGGGCCAGACGCGGCCGACGCCCTTGCTGCTGCGGTACGGCGCCGGCGATTACAACTGCCTGCACCAGGACCTGTACGGCGAACATGTGTTCCCGCTGCAGCTGGTGATCCTGCTGTCCGAGCCGGGCCGCGATTTCACGGGCGGCGAGTTCGTGATGACCGAGCAGCGCCCGCGCATGCAGTCGCGCCCGATGGTGCTGCCGCTGCGCCAGGGCGATGCCGCCGTGATCGCGGTGCATCAGCGGCCGGTGCAGGGCACGCGCGGCATCTACCGCGTCAACCTGCGCCATGGCGTGAGCCGGGTGCGCTCGGGGCTTCGGCATACCGCGGGCATCATCTTTCATGATGCGACATGATCGAGACGCCATGACACTGGACCTGTTCGAATCGTTGACTGAACCCGAAGCGCCATCGACGCAGCTGCTGGGCCCGGGCGCGGTGGTGCTGCGCGGCTTTGCCCGGCCGCGCGAGGCGGTGCTGCTCGCCGGGGTGGAGGCGGTCATGGCGCGGGCGCCGCTTCGCCACATGCTCACGCCCGGGGGCTTGCGCATGTCGGTCGCGATGACCAACTGCGGGGAACTCGGCTGGGTCTCGGATCGCAGCGGCTATCGCTACACCGCGCTGGACCCCGAGAGCGGACTGCGCTGGCCGCCCCTGCCGGACGCCTTCGGCCGGCTCGCGCGCGAGGCCGCCGCCGAAGCCGGCTTCCACGGCTTCGCGCCCGATGCCTGCCTGATCAACCGCTACGAACCAGGCACGCGGCTCTCGCTGCACCAGGACCGCGACGAGCGCGACCATGGCCAGCCGATCGTCTCGGTGTCGCTGGGCATTCCCGCCCTGTTCCTGTTCGGTGGCGCGAAGCGGGCGGACAAGGCGCAACGCATACCGCTCGCGCATGGCGACGTGGTCGTGTGGGGCGGGCCCGCGCGCCTGCACCATCATGGCGTGCTGCCGCTGAAAGAGGCGTGGCACCCCTTGACGGGCGCCTGCCGCATCAACCTGACCTTTCGCAAGGCCGGTTGAGCGCACGAGCGGCCAGGGCCGGTCGTTGCCGGCCTATCCCGCGATCAGCTTCTGCACCAGCTCCGCCGTCGTCGCCGCCCTGTACTTGCGCATCAGCCGCGCGCGATGGATCTCGACCGTGCGGTGGCTGATGGCGAGCGCCTTGCCGATCTCCTTGGAGGTCAGGCCCTTCATCACCTGCGCCGCCACCTCGCGCTCGCGCGGCGTGAGCGCGGCCTTGGCGGTGCGGCGGGAGCCGAGGTCCTCGAAGGTCCAGATGCCCGCCTCGTGCGGCGCGGCGCGGTTGAGCGCGCGGCCGCTCACGTGGCACCAGAAGGTCTCGCCGGCAAAGGCGCCGTGCAGGCCGCCGAGGCGCCGCATCATGCGGTTGTCGGCGTAGCGCCCGCTGGCATTGAGAATCGGCTCCATGCGTTTGCCAATGCGCTCGAATTCCGCGACGCTCGGATAGAGCACCCGGAAGGACTGGCCGACCAGCGCCTCGCGCGCGGCGCCGAACATCTCGCACAGGCGCGCGTTGCAGTCGACGATGATGCGCTCGCGCGACAACACCATGCCCACCGGCGCCTCCTCGAAGGCGAGCCGGTAGTCGATGTCCTCCTGAATGCTGTCGGGTGTCTCCATTACGAAATACTACGTATGCCTGTACGTAGTATCGTCTCGGTCTCCGAATCACGCTTCATTCAACCCTCCACTTCACCGAGCGAGGACCCATGGCTAACAAGATCTATCCCTCCGCCGACGCGGCGCTCAAGGGCGTCGTGGCCGACGGCCAGACGCTGGCGGTCGGCGGCTTCGGCCTCTGCGGCATTCCCGAGGCGCTCATCGACGCGCTGCACGATTCGGGCGTCAAGAACCTGACCTGCATCTCCAACAACGCGGGCGTCGACGGCTTCGGCCTCGGCAAGCTGCTCGGCACGCGCCAGATCAAGAAGATGATCGCGAGCTACGTGGGCGAGAACAAGGAGTTCGAGCGCCAGTACCTGGCCGGTGAACTGGAGCTCGAATTCACGCCCCAGGGTACGCTGGCCGAGAAGCTGCGCGCCGGCGGCGCCGGCATCCCGGCCTTCTTCACCAAGACCGGCGTCGGCACGCTGGTTGCGCAGGGCAAGGAACTGCGCGAGTTCGGCGGCGAGACCTACGTGATGGAACACTCGCTGGTGCCCGACGTCGCCCTGGTCAAGGCCCACGTGGCCGACAAGTCCGGCAACCTGCGCTTTCGCCTGACGGCGCGCAACTTCAACCCGGCCGCCGCGATGGCCGGCAAGGTCTGCATCGTCGAGGTCGAGAAGATCGTCGAGGTCGGCGAACTCGCGCCGGACGACATCCACCTGCCGGGCATCTACGTGCACCGCATCGTGCTCAACGCCAACCCCGAGAAGCGCATCGAGAAGCGCACCGTGAGCGCCTCGGCGCCGGTCGACATCGATGCCGCCAAGATCGAGGCGCAGGCGGCCATCGCGCTGGCGGCCGCCGGCAGCGAGATCCCTGTGCCGAGCGTGCCCGTGAACAAGAAAGAAGGAGCCTGACATGCCCTGGACCCAGGATCAGATGGCCGCGCGCGCGGCACGCGAACTCGAGGACGGCTTCTACGTGAACCTCGGCATCGGCATCCCGACGCTGGTCGCGAACTTCGTGCCCACGGACAAGGAAGTCTGGCTGCAGAGCGAGAACGGCATGCTCGGCATCGGCCCCTTCCCGACCGAGGACCAGGTCGACGCCGACCTCATCAACGCCGGCAAGCAGACGGTGACCACGCTGCCCGGCAGCGCGATCTTCGGCAGCCACGACAGCTTCGCGATGATTCGCGGCGGCAAGATCAACCTCTCGATCCTCGGCGCGATGCAGGTGAGCGCCAAGGGCGATCTCGCCAACTGGATGATCCCCGGCAAGATGGTCAAGGGCATGGGCGGCGCGATGGACCTCGTGGCCGGCGTCAAGCGCGTGATCGTGCTGATGGAGCACGTCGCGAAGAAGAAGGACGGCACCGAGGACCTGAAGATCCTCGAGCAATGCACGCTGCCGCTGACGGGCGTGGGCGTGGTCGACCGCATCATCACCGACCTCGCCGTGATGGACGTGACGCCCGAGGGCTTGCGCGTGGTGGAACTGGCCGACGGCGTGAGCTTCGAGGCGGTGCAGGCCAAGACCGGGGTCAAGCTGATCCGCTAGGTGAAACACCCCCGAAGCGCCTGCGGCGCCTCCCCCTTGAGGGGGCGATACCGGCGGCCCGGCGAAGCCGGTTCCGCGGTATCCCTTGCATTGGGGCGTGCCGGTTTCATGCGTCGTGGGTCGCGGCAAACGCGGTGGAGCAACTGAGATGAGCGCGGTGCCCGACGCGACCGATGCGCTGCGCGGCCTCTGGCGGCAGGCCGGCCTGCCCGAGGAAGCCCTGGCTTTCGCGACGCTGCATGGCGCCGACCCGGTGCTGCCTTCGTCCTTCGCGGTCGGCGCGGCCGCGCAGAGCACGATCGCCGCCGCCGCGCTCGCAGCCTGCGAACTCGGCCATGCGCGCGGCATGCCCCGGCAGCAGGTCAGCGTCGACATGCCGCACGCGGCCCTGGAGTGCGGGGCCTGGTTCAGCATCGACGGCCGCGTGCCGGACCTGTGGGATGCCTTCTCCGGCCTCTATCGCTGCGCCGATGGCTGGGTGCGCATCCACGCGAACTTCGCCCACCACCGCGATGGGGCGCTGCGCCTGCTGGGGCTGGACCCGGCGAAGGCGCGGCGGGCCGACGCCGAGCAGGCGCTGGCGGCGTGGAAGGCGCTGGACTTCGAGCGCGCGGCAGCGCAGGCCGGTCTTGTCGTGACGGCGCTGCGTCGCTTCGAGCAATGGGATGCGACGCCGCAGGGCCGGGCCGTGGCCGCGCAGCCGCTCTTCACCATCGAACGCATCGGCGATGCGCCGCCGCGCGAACTGCTGCCGCTCGATGCGTTGCAGCGTCCGCTTGCCGGCCTGCGCGTCCTCGACCTGACGCGCATCCTCGCCGGCCCGGTGGGCGGGCGCGCGCTCGCGGCCTATGGCGCGGACGTGATGCTGATCAACTCGCCGACGCTGCCCAACATCGAAGCCATCGCCGACACCAGCCGCGGCAAGCTGTCGGCGCTTGCGGATCTGCGCAGCGAGGCGGGGCGCGAGGCGCTCACGCGGCTGCTCGGCGATGCGCATGTGTTCGTGCAGGGCTACCGGCCGGGCGGACTGGCGGCGCTGGGCTTCGGCGCCGAGGCGGCGGCGCGCCGCCGCCCGGGCATCGTCTATGTTTCATTGACGGCCTACGGAACCCAGGGGCCCTGGGCCGGGCGCCGCGGCTTCGATTCCCTGGTGCAGACGGCCATGGGCTTCAACCATGCCGAGGGCGAGGCGGCCGGCGACGGCAAGCCGAGGCCCTTGCCGATGCAGATCCTCGATGAGGCGACCGGCTACCTGATCGCCATGGGCGCGGCGGCGGCGATGTGGCGACAGCAGCACGAAGGCGGCAGCTGGCACGTTCAACTCTCGCTCGCGCAGACGGGCCAGTGGCTGCGCGGCCTGGGGCGCGTGGAAGGCGGCCTGAAGATCGCACCGCCGGACCGCACGCCCTACCTCGAAAGCTCGAACTCGGGTTTCGGCGAGCTGCAAGGCATCCGCCACAGCGCGCAGCTCTCGCGCACTCCGGCGGCATGGCCGCGCCCATCGATGCCGCCGGGCAGCCACGCCGCGCAATGGCCCTGACTCGCCTTGACCCGCATCGCCATCACCACTTGGCTTCCAGACCCACGTTGGCGCTGACGCCGCCGTCGACCGAACCCTTCGGCCCATTCGCATAGGACACCTTGGTCGTGAGCTTGGCGTTCGGCGTCAGCTGCACGCTCAGGCCCACGCCCGCGGTGGGGGCGCCGCCGGCACTGACGCTGCCGCCGAGATTCGTGGCCTCGCGGCGAATGCCACCCAGGTTGCGTTGATAGCCCACGCTGCCCTGGATCAGGATGCTCGGCGTGACCCAGGCGCTCGCGCCCACCGAGAGCTCGCCCCAGCTTCCGCCCAGGTCGGCTTTATACGACAGCGGGCCGCTGATGGTCTGGTAAGTCGCCCCGCTCTTGCCGGAGAACTCGTGCCATGCGTCGGTGCGCAGCCACACTGAGTTGGCGGCGTCCGGCAAGGCCCCCGTTGGCCAGATCGCTTACCTCGAGCACGCCCGCGCTGATCGTCGTCGCGCCCGTGTAGGTATTGACTCCGGTCAGCGACAGCGTTCCCGCGCCCTGCTTCTCGACGCCGACGGCGCTCAGGGGATTGAGGGAGAGGCCCAGTGTCAGCCTGCCGGTGCCGGACACATTGACATTGCCATTGAGCAGCGAAAGCGCTGATCCCTGCAGCGTGTAGTTGCTGTTGCTGCTGAACTGGATGTCCGTTGCCGTGATGGGTTGCGTCAGATTGACGGTGAATGTGCCGGCGTTGGCGTCGCTGAAGATGGCCTGGTCGGGCGTGGTGCTGTTCCACGTGGCGGCGCCGTTGTTCCAGTTCGGCGTCGTGGTGTCCCAGTTGCCGTTGCCGCCGCTCCCCGCCGCCGCGCCATTGGGATCCCAGGTGAGCGGCGCGCCGTCCACCTGCTGGGATGACATGATGAGCGCCGTAATCCAGGCGCAAGTCGAAGCATGCCGCACGCAGCGGTAGATTGGATTCATTGGAGTCCCCCCTCCCTCGTTCTACGTCGAGGATGACGCCACTTTATGACTCCACAATTCGCAATACCAAACCGGAATATCGCGGAACATTGCGTTCTCTTCGATCCGGGCGCTCGAGGGACTGCGGGCGCTCAGTCTTCGGGCAGGAGGATGTCGCGCTGCGCCTCGACCGTCTGGCGCAGGAAGTTCCACACGGCCTGCATGCGCGCCAGGTGCTTGGTCTCGGCCGGCCCCGACATCCAGAAGGTCCGCGTGAAATTGGCCTCGCCCGGCAGCACGCGGCGCAGCGACTTGTCCCGCTCGGCGATGAAGGCCGGCAGCACCGCGATGCCGGCGCCCGCGGCCGTCGCCTGGTGTTGCGCCAGGATGCTGGTGCTGCGCAGCGCGAAGGAGTCGGGGCGGTACAACTCGTCGAGGTATTGCAGCTCCTTGCTGAAGAGAAGGTCGTCCACATAGCTGATGAAGGTGTGGCCGCGCAGCGCTTCGCGCGATGCGATCGGCTTGTGCGCCTTCAGGTAGGTGGCGGATGCGTAGAGGCGCAGCACGTAGTCGGTGAGCTTGGTCACCACCACCGGCCCGCGCGCGGGCCGCTCCAGCGAAATCACGATGTCGGCCTCGCGCCGCGACAGGTGCACGAGGCGCGGCATCGCGAGCAGGTCGATCACCAGCTTGGGATGCTGCCGCGCGAAGAGCGCGAGCTGCGGCGCCAGCACCATCGTGCCGAAGCCCTCGGTGGCGCCGATGCGCACCAGCCCCGACAAGCCCTCGTGCGACGCGGGCGCCGCGCTCTCGACCGCGAGAAAGGCGCTTTCCATCGCCTCCACCTGCGGCTGCAGGCGCCGCCCCGCCTCGGTGAGCCGATGCCCATCGGCTTCGCGCGAGAAGAGGGCGGTGCCGACCTCTTTCTCCAGCGCCTGGATGCGGCGTGCGACGGTGGTGTGATCGACCGCGAGCCGGCGCGCCGCGCTCATCAGCGTGCCCGAGCGCGAGAGTTCCAGAAAGAAGCGCAGGTTGTCCCAGTCCATGCGTTGCAATTATGCAGATCGTGGGTGCGTATTTGTCTATTGCCATGGCAATTTTGCAAAGCTAGCATCCGCCCATGCCCCGCGCCCGGGGCCCCATTCCAGGAGACAAACACATGGACGCCACCACCACCCCCGCGACGAAGGTCGCCACCGTCAAGCTGCTCATCGGCGGCAAGTTCATCGAATCCAAGACCCAGGAGTGGCGCGACATCGTCAACCCGGCCACGCAGCAGGTGCTCGCCAAGGTGCCCTTCGCCACGCCGGCCGAGGTCGACGCCGCGGTGGCCTCGGCCAAGGACGCCTTCAAGACCTGGCGCAAGACGCCGCTGGGCGCGCGCGCCCGCATTTTCCTGAAGTACCAGCAGCTCATCCGCGAGAACATGGCCGAGCTGGCCGCCATCCTCACGGCCGAACAGGGCAAGACCCTGCCCGATGCCGAGGGCGATGTCTTCCGCGGCCTCGAAGTGGTCGAGCACGCGGCGGCCATCGGCAACCTGCAGCTCGGCGAACTGGCCAACAACGTCGCCAATGGCGTCGACACCTACACACTGCTGCAGCCGCTGGGCGTGTGCGCGGGCATCACGCCCTTCAACTTCCCCGCCATGATTCCGCTGTGGATGTTCCCGATGGCGATCGTCACCGGCAACACCTTCGTCCTCAAGCCCTCCGAGCAGGACCCCATGGTCACGATGCGGCTGTGCGAACTCGCGCTCGAAGCGGGCATTCCGGCCGGCGTGCTCAACGTCGTCCACGGCGGCGAGGCGGTGGTCAACGCGATCTGCGATCACAAGGACATCAAGGCGATCTCCTTCGTCGGCTCGACCAAGGTCGGCACGCATGTCTACAACCGCGCCACGCTCGCCGGCAAGCGCGTGCAATGCATGATGGGCGCGAAGAACCATGCCATCGTGATGCCCGACGCCAACAAGGAGCAGACGCTCAACGCCCTGGCCGGCGCGAGCTTCGGCGCGGCGGGTCAGCGCTGCATGGCGGTGTCGGTCGCGGTGCTGGTGGGCGAGGCTCGCAAGTGGGTGCCCGACCTGGTCGCGAAGGCCAGGACGCTCAAGATCGGCGCCGGCACCGAGAAGGGCGTGGACGTCGGTCCGCTGGTCTCGTGCGCCGCCTACGAGCGCGTCAACGGCCTGATCGAACGCGGCGTGGCCGATGGCGCGACGCTCGCCCTCGACGGCCGCAAGCCCACCGTGCCCGGCTACGAGAAGGGCAACTTCGTCGGCCCGACGGTGTTCGCCGACGT
This sequence comes from Variovorax sp. 01T432, assembly GCF_056398605.1. Taxonomy (NCBI): domain Bacteria; kingdom Pseudomonadati; phylum Pseudomonadota; class Betaproteobacteria; order Burkholderiales; family Comamonadaceae; genus Variovorax; species Variovorax sp. 01T432. Next base: position 9,989 of record NZ_JBFTPS010000066.1, on the reverse strand, counting down.
CAAGCCCGGCATGGCCATCTACGACCAGGAAATCTTCGGCCCCGTGCTGTGTCTCGCCAACGCCGAGACCATCGACGAGGCGATCGAGCTGATCAACGCCAACCCGAATGGCAACGGCACCGCGATCTTCACGCAGTCGGGCGCGGCTGCGCGTCGCTTCCAGGAAGACATCGATGTGGGCCAGGTCGGCATCAACGTGCCGATCCCGGTGCCGGTGCCGATGTTCTCGTTCACTGGTTCGCGCGCGTCCAAGCTGGGCGACCTCGGGCCCTATGGCAAGCAGGTCATCATGTTCTACACGCAGACCAAGACGGTGACGGCGCGCTGGTTCGACGACAGCACCGTTTCGCAGGGCGTCAACACCACGATCAGCCTGAAATGAGGCGCGTGCAAGGCCTTCGCGCCCTGTCCCGAATGTAAGCTCGGCCCATGGACTTCGAACTATCCGAAGAGCAGCGGGCCTTCGCGCACACGGCGCGCGAATTCGCGCTCGCCGAATTCGCGCCGCATGCCGCGCGCTGGGATGCCGAGGCGATCTTCCCGAAGGAGGCCATCGCCAAGGCCGGTGAACTGGGCTTCTGCGGCCTCTATGCGCCGGAGAGCATCGAGGGGCTCGGCCTGCCGCGACTCGACGCCACGCTGGTTTTCGAGGAGATGGCCGCGGTCGACCCTTCGACCACGGCCTTCATCACGATCCACAACATGGCGACGTGGATGCTCGGCACCTGGGGCGGGCCGGCCGTGCGCGCGCAATGGGGCGCCGCGCTCACCAGCGGCCGCAAGCTCGCTTCCTACTGCCTCACCGAGCCGGGAGCGGGCTCGGACGCCGGCTCGCTCAAGACCCGCGCCGAGTTGCGCGGCGGCGAGTACGTGGTCAACGGCGGCAAGGCCTTCATCTCCGGCGCCGGGGCGACCGACGTGCTGGTGCTGATGGCGCGCACCGGCGGCGGCGGCGCGGGCGGCATCTCGGCCTTCGCGGTCCCGGCCGACGCCCCCGGCATCAGCTACGGCAAGAAGGAGCACAAGATGGGCTGGAACAGCCAGCCCACGCGCGCCATCAACTTCGACAACGTGCGCGTGCCGGCGGAAAACCTGCTCGGCAGCGAGGGCGAGGGCTTCCGCATCGCGATGAAGGGGCTCGACGGCGGGCGCATCAACATCGCGACCTGCTCGGTGGGCGCCGCGCAGGGTGCGCTCGATGCGGCGCGCCGCTACCTGCATGAGCGCCAGCAGTTCGGCAAGCCGCTCGCGAGCTTCCAGGCGCTGCAGTTCAAGCTGGCCGACATGGCGACCGAACTGGTGGCCGCGCGCCAGATGGTGCGGCTGGCCGCGAGCAGGCTCGACGCCGGGCATGCGGATGCGAGCACCTATTGCGCGATGGCCAAGCGCTTCGCGACCGACGTGGGCTTCAACGTGTGCAACGACGCGCTGCAACTGCATGGCGGCTATGGCTACCTGAGCGAGTTCCCGCTCGAGCGCCTGGTGCGGGACGCGCGCGTGCATCAGATCCTCGAAGGCACCAACGAAATCATGCGCGTCATCATCTCGCGCAAGCTCCTCGAAGACGACAACGGAATTCGATGAGACCCGCAGGCTTCGCGCACTTCGTGTCGCTTCGCCTTCCCCCTCACCGGGGGCAACACCGGCGGCCCGGCAATGCCGATTCCGCGGTGTTCCACGACAACATTCTTGAAAGACTTCAGGCCCATGGAAGACTCCGTCGTTCTCTTTGACGAAATCAAGACCGCCGGCGGGCAGCGCTTCGGCGTCGCCACGCTCAATTCGCCGGCTTCGCTCAACTCGCTCTCGGTGGCCATGGTGCGGCAGCTCACGCCCAGGCTGCGCGCCTGGGCGGCGGACGCGGGCATCGCCGGCGTGCTGTTGGACGCCGCCGGCGAGAAGGCCTTCTGCGCGGGGGGCGACCTGCGCCAGCTCTACCAGACCCTGCTCGACTGCGGCCGCGAACGCAATCCCTATGCCGAGCGCTTCTTCGCCGAGGAGTACGAGCTCGACCACCTGATCCACACCTTCCCCAAGCCCATCCTCTGCTGGGGCCATGGCATCGTGATGGGCGGAGGCGTGGGCCTGATGGCCGGCGCCTCGCACCGCGTGGTCACGGCGCAGAGCCGGGTCGCCATGCCGGAGATCAACATCGGCCTGTATCCCGACGTGGGCGGCAGCTGGTTCCTGCGCCGCATGCCGGGCCGCGTCGGCCTGTTCCTCGCGCTGACGGCCGCGCCGCTCAACGCCGCCGACGCGATCTTCTGCGGCCTGGCCGACCTCCTGGTGCCGCATGAGCGCAAGGCGCAGGTGCTGGCGTCGATCGGCCGCACGGCGTGGAAGGTCGAGCCGCAGGCCGACCGCGCCACGCTCTCGCGCCTCCTGGCCCAGGCGGGCGAGGGCGCCGCGCCGCCGGCCTCGAAGGTGCGCGAGCACTTCGACACGATCAATGCGCTGATGGCCGGCGACGACCTGAAGGACATCGCGAAGCGCCTGCGCGAACTGCACAGCGACGACCCGTGGCTGCAGACCGCCTCGAAGACCTTCGGCAAGGGCGCGCCCAGTTCGGCGGCCGTGACCTTCGCCCTCTGGCAGCGCGTGCACCGCATGTCGCTCGCCGAGGTGTTCCGCCTCGAATATTGGGCCTCGCTGGGCTTCTGCGCCAACAAGGACTTCGCCGAGGGCATCCGCGCGGTGCTGATCGACAAGGACCGCCAGCCGAAGTGGAGCCCCGCCACGCTCGACGAGATCACGCCGGCCTTCATCGAAGACCACCTCAGGGCGCGCGGAGAGATGCCGCCCGAACTCGCCGGGCTGGTCTGAAGCCGCAAGCGCATTCGCACGCAAGAACCTCAAGAACGGAGACACACATGAAGATCGCATTCATCGGCCTCGGCAACATGGGCGGCCCGATGGCCATGAACCTGCACAAGGCCGGCCACACCCTCAGCGCCTTCGACCTCTCGGCCGAAGCCTGCAAGCGCTTCGCCGCCGAGGGCCTGCCCATCGCCGCTTCCGCCGCCGACACGCTGGATGGCGCGGAGGTGGTGATCAGCATGCTGCCGGCCAGCGCGCATGTCGAAGGGCTCTATCTCGGCGGCGAGGGCAAGCCGGGCCTGCTGGAGAAGATCCCGGCCGGCACGCTCGTCATCGACAGCAGCACCATCGCCGCGGCGAGCTCGCGCAAGGTGGCCGAGGCGGGCGCGAAGCGCGGGGTGGCCGTGATCGACGCGCCCGTGTCGGGCGGCACCGGCGGCGCCATCGCGGGCACCCTGACCTTCATGGTCGGCGGCGCGCAGGCGGACCTCGAACGCGCGCGCCCGGTGCTCGAGAAGATGGGCGCCAACATCTTTCACGCGGGCGGCCCGGGCGCGGGGCAGACCGCGAAGATCTGCAACAACATGCTCCTGGGCATCCTCATGATCGGCACTTCGGAAGCCCTCGCGCTCGGGGTTGCGAACGGGCTCGATCCGAAGGTGCTGTCCGAAATCATGCGGCGCAGCTCGGGCGGTAACTGGGCGCTCGAGAAGTACAACCCGATGCCCGGCGTGATGGAAGCCGCGCCGGCCTCGAAGAACTACGCCGGCGGCTTCGGCACCGACCTGATGCTCAAGGACCTCGGCCTCGCGCAGGAAAACGCCATGGCCGTGCGCGCGGCCACGCCGCTCGGCGGCCTGGCGCGCAACCTGTACGCGGCCCACAGCCTCGCGGGGCACGGCGCGCTGGATTTCTCGAGCGTGATCAAGCTCGTGCAGAAGGGCTGAAGCGCCAGCTTCGCCGGCTCAGGTGCCGAGCACCGGATTGCGCCGGGCTTCGTCGCGCCGGCGGTCCGCGCGCACCACGTCGCAGCGCGGATGGTGGGTGAACTGCGGCTTGTCGCACTGGGCCGCCTCGCAGCGGGCGGCGGCGATGAAGTTGAGGCCCTGGCAGCCGCGCCGCGGGTCCGCGGCGGCAATGCGCGGCGGCGGTGGACGCACGCGCGCGGCCCGCGGATTCGCCACGGCAGGGGGCGCCGACGCCGGCTCCGGCATCGACGCCGGACCGGTCTCGACGATGACTTCGCCCGCTCCCAGGGATGCGACCGGAGGCACCGGCGGCAAGGGCTTCGGCAGCACGGCGACGCGGGACGGGGCCTTGGGCGGGGTCGCGGCCATGGCGGCCATGACCTCCATCCGGGGCGCCGGCGGCGCCGGTTTGCGCGTGACATAGGCGTACCAGCCGACCAGGGCGATCGCGCACCCGAGCACCAGCAGCCCGACACGAAGCCAGAACCCGGCCGTTTCACCCGGCAGCGGGGGCAGCGCCTCGCGCGGCGGCGCCCGCTGCGCGAAGCCGGGCGGCTTCCATGTCCTCATGGCTTCGAGCGCGGAGGGCCCGGTGGCTGTGAAGGCGGGCAGCTTGCCCGCGCAGCCATGGCAGAACATCGCGTTGTCGCGGTTTTCGGTTTTGCATGCGGCGCAGACCACGGCCATTCAAAACCTTTCTGGGTTGGAAACTGAATGTGTCGAGTATCTGCATGCCGCGCGCCGGCGTCTGCCAGCCGCCGCCTACGAAAACGAGCGGTGGCATCATCGCTGCCCCATCCTTACAAAAAACCGGAGCTCCCGCATGCCATCGTTGCGTCGTCTTTCCCTCCTCGTCGGCCTTGCCGCGGCCTTTGCCGCGACGGGCGCCGCCGCCCAGGCCTGGCCCACCAAGACGATCCGCCTCGTCGTTCCCTTCTCGGCCGGCGGCGCCAATGACCTGATGGCGCGCGCCGCGGCGGAGGGCGCTTCCAAGGCGCTCGGCCAGCCCGTCATCGTCGACAACAAGCCCGGCGCGGGCACGGTCCTCGGTGCCGATCTCGTCGCCAAGAGCGCTCCCGATGGCTACACCTTCCTCATCAGCGCCGCCGGCGTGGTGTCCAACAGCATGATCCGCAAGAGCATGCCCTACAAGGACGACGCGCTCGTGCCCGTGGCCATGATCGGGCTCGCGCCCTCGGTCATCGTCGTGCCGGCCGACGCGCCCTACAAGGACCTGAAGGAATTCGTTGCCGCCTCCAAGGCCTCCAAGAGCGGCTTCCACTGGGCGACGGCGGGCACCGGCAGCACGCCGCACTTCGTCGAGGGCCTGCTTGAGACCAAGTACGGCGCCAAGCTGGACCTGGTGCCCTACAAGAGCGGCTCCGAGTCCATCACCGCCGTGCTCGGCAGCCAGGTGGAGGCCACTTCGGAAGCCAGCATCGTGGTGCTGCCCTACATCAAGAGCGGCAAGCTCAAGGCATTGGCGGACACCTGGACGCAGCGCATCTCCGCCTACCCCCAGCTGTCCACGGCGGTGGAGCAGGGCTTCCCCGAGATCCGCATCGCCCACTGGGCCGGCGTGCATGCGCCGCGCGGCACGCCCGACGCCATCCTCGACAAGATGGCCGCCGCGGTGGATGCCGCGATGAAGAACCCGGCCACGGTCGAGCACCTCAAGGCGATGGGCATCGAACCGATCGGCGGCACGCGCGCCTCCTTCGTGAAGTTCGTCGACGAGGAACGCGCCCGCCTGGGCGGCGTGGTCAAGGCCACCGGCATGAAGGAAGACTGAAGCCCATGACGCTCAGCACACGCCAGACCCTTCGCAAGCTGGCCGAGGCGCGCCGCGGCGTGCTGGTGCCGGGCGCGTTCAACGCGCTCTCGGCCCGCGTGATCGAGGACCTCGGCTTCGAGGCCATCTACGTCACCGGCGCAGGTGTCACCAACATGTGGTTCGGCCTGCCGGACCAGGCCTTCATGGGCCTCCATGAGATCGCGGACCACACGGCGCGCATCCGCGACGCGGTCGGCCTGCCGCTGATCGTCGACGCGGACACCGGCTTCGGCAATGCGCTCAACGTGCGCCACGCGGTGCGCGTGCTCGAACGCGCGGGGGCGGATGCCATCCAGCTCGAAGACCAGGTGAGCCCCAAGCGCTGCGGCCATTTCTCGGGCAAGGAGGTGATCGCCACCGAGGAGATGCTCGGCAAGATCAAGGCCGCGGTCGACGCTCGGCGCGACCCGGACCTGCTCATCATGGCGCGTACCGACGCCGCCGCCGTGCATGGCTTCGAGGCCGCCATCGAGCGTGCGCAGAAGTTCAGCGAAGCCGGCGCCGACATCCTCTTCGTCGAGGCGGTCACGACGGCCGACGAGATCCGCGCGCTGCCCAGGCGCCTGGCCAAGCCGCAGCTCATGAACATGGTGATCGGCGGCAAGACGCCGATCTTCAGCGCCGAGGAACTCGCGGGGCTGGGCTACGGCATCGTGCTCTATGCCAATGCCGCGTTGCAGGGCGCGGTGGCAGGCATGCAGAAGGCGCTCACCGTGCTGCGGGACACGCGCCGCCTGGATGAAGACCCGGCGCTCGTGGTGTCCTTCGCCGAGCGTCAGCGGCTGGTGGGCAAGCCCGAACTGGATGCGCTCGACAGGAAGTACGCGGCGCCGGGCGCCTGAGGGCAGCCCGGCCCGGCGTCATCAGGGCTTGATGACGTGCCAGACGTTCTTGAAGTTGTCGCCGGCCTTGTCGCCGGGCTTGGCGTCCGCCTTGTACATGTACACCGGCTTGCCCTTGTAGGCCCACTGCCTGGTGCCGTCGTCGCGCGTGACGATCGTCATGTCGGCCTCCGGCGCCGCATCCGCGGCGGCGATGACGGGCGGCCACAGCGCGGCGCATGGGCCGTTGCACATGCTCTTGCCGCTGCCCGCGGCATCGTTGTCGAAGGTGTAGAGCGTCATGCCGCTGGTGCTCACCAGCATGCCATCCGCGGTCTTGACGGGGGCGGCCGCATGGGCCAGGCCGGCGAAGGCGGCGCCTAGGGAGAGCAGCAGCGTCGAAAGCAGTCTGTGGTTCACGGGAGTTCCTGAAAGAGTGGAAGAACAACAGACGAACGCCGCGCGCCGCCCGTTTATTCCACAGCGCAGAAACTTCTGTCGGTTCGCGCGGACTCAGGTCTCGCGGCCGAGCCCCTGTGCCCGAAGCACCGCCTTGAGCCGCCTCACCTCATGCTCGAGGTCGAGAATCAGCGCCGCCGCATCGAGTCCCACGCCGAAGTCCCGCTCCAGCCGGCGGACGGCGAGCGCGCTCTGCAGGTCGATGCTGTGAAAGCGCCAGTCCTGCGGCTGCGAGGCCGGGGCGCGCGATTCGATGATGCCGACCTCGACCAGCTGGACGACCCACTCGATCTCCGCGCCGCAGGCGTGGGCGAGTTCCTGGGCGGCCAGCGGATGCGAGGTGCTCAAGCTGCCGTGGGTGGCTGAAACAGTGACCATGGTCATCACACTCCGAGATGGCGGCGCGGGTCGAAGGGAGCGGCCTGCGCCAGTTGCTCGTAAGCCTTGCGCGCGGCGTCGGTGTCGGCCGGCGGCAGGGCGATCTCCAGCAGCAGGTAGAGGTTGCCGGGCGGCTTGCCCGGCAGCCCGCGTCCCTTCAGCCGCAGCTTGAGGCCGTTGCGGGCCTGGGGCGGCACGGTGACCTCGACCACGCCGCCGCCCGGCGTCGGCACCTGCACCTGGGCGCCGAGCGCGCCTTCGGTCGGCGTGATCGGCAGCGTCATGTAGAGGTCGCGGTCCTCGACGCGGTAGAGCTTGTGCGGTGCGATGCGCACTTCGAGGTACAGGTCGCCCGCCGGCTCTCCGCCATGGCCCGGCATCCCCTGGCCGCTCAGGCGAATGTATTGGCCGGGATGGACGCCGGCCGGAATCTTGACGCTGAGCGTGCGGGTCTTCCATTCAGGCAAGCCCTGCGCGTTGACTTCCTGGGCGCGCAGCGTGATCTCGCGCTCGGCGCCATTGAGTGCGTCTTCCAGCGCGATCTCGATCGCGGCATGGTGGTCCTCGCCGCGCGCGCGGTAGTTGCGGCGCTGCGCGCCACGGCGCTCCGCCGCGCCGAACAGCGACGAGAAGAACTCGCTGAACTCGGCGTGGTCGGCCGGCCCGTGGCCCGGACCGCGATGGAACTCGAAGCCCTCATCCCAGCCCGGCGGCGGCTGGAAGCTGCCGTCGGGACTCCCGCCGCGCGCCACGTGGTCGGCCAGCTGGTCGTAGGCGGCGCGCTTCTCCTTGTCGCGCAGCACGTCGTTGGCTTCGTTGATGTCGCGCATGCGGATCTCGGCGTCGGCTTCCTTGCTGACATCGGGGTGGTACTTGCGCGCGAGCTTGCGGTAGGCCTTGCGCACCTCTTCCTCGGAAGCGGTGCGCTCGAGGCCGAGCGTCTTGTAGTAGTCCTTGAATTCCATGGTGGGTCGAACTGTCCTACGGTGGGAAGGCTTCGAGGGCAGCGGATCGACGCCCTTGAACGCAATGGCCAGAGCCTACAGCATGCCGGCGACCGCCGGGTACGCTTTGATCAAGCCAGGCCCGCATCGCCGTCCGCATCCCGCAGGAGCGAGGTCACGCGCCATGCGGCGCCATCGCGCTCGAAGCGCAGCGGCTGCGCGTTGCCGAGCACGCGCATGTCGATCGCCACGCCCAGCAGCGCCGCCAGCACATAGAGCGAGCCGCCATGGGCCACCACCAGCACCGGCGACGGATGCGCGAGCGCCGCTTTGAGCCCGCCGCGCTTGCGCGCGACGAAGCGCGCCAGCGTCTCCCCGCCCTCGGGCTCGCAGGCCCAGTCGATGTGGGCTGACGAGGTACCGATGAGCGCGCCGAAGTTGCGCTCGCGCAGCCCTTCGATGGCCAGGGGCGCGATGCGGTGATGTGCGGCGACCGTGTGGGCGGTGTCGAAGGCGCGCTTGACGTCGCTGCACACGATGCTGCGGATCGGCTCGCCGGCCAGCAGCTCGCCCGCGCGCGCCGCCTGCCGCAGGCCGAGCGCGCTCAAGGGCTCGTCGACCGCCTAATCCACAGCCCCGCGCGCCATTGGCAGCACTGGTTTCGGACCTGCTCACCCAACCCGAGGCGCCTCTGGGCTTTGAAGCCCGTCTCTGAGCACTGGGTGGGTGAGCGGGACCGTTCTTTCGCAACCCGAACGGTTGTTGGAACCAACAAGTTCGCATAGACAAGGAAGGGATCGAAGGAATATGTCCGACGCAGTGTTCATCGGTATCGACGTCTCGCGCGACACCCTGGAGATCGGCTCSACCGCGCAGGCGAGCACTTCTCAACAAGGCAACGACTCGGCCGGCATCGAAGCTCTCACGACCCAGTTGATGGCCCTGGCCCCGAGCTTGGTCGTGCTGGAGGCTACTGGCGGCTACGAGTTCGAGGCGGCGTGCGCGCTGCAGGCCGCCGGGCTGGCCGTGGCCGTGGTCAATCCTCGCCAGGCGCGCGACTTCGCTCGCGCGATGGGCGCTCTGGCCAAGACCGACAGCCTGGACGCGCGCATGCTGGCGGAGTTCGCCCGGGTGCTGCATCAGCACCCCGAGCGCGAGCGCTTCATCAAGCCGCTGGCCGACGCCGAATTGCAGCGCCTGCAGGCGCTGGTGCTGCGGCGGCGCCAGCTCGTGGGAATGCTCACCAGCGAGCGGCAGCGCCTGCGCATGTCGCACGCCAGCGCCAGGCCCAGCATCGAGCGGATGATCGAGTTCCTCAAGGCCCAGATCGAAGACATCGAGCGCGACAGCGCCGAGCACGTGCGCGAGCATCACGCCGCGCTCGCCCAGGCGCTGGGTAGCGTCAAGGGGATCGGCCCGGCCACCATCTCCACGCYGCTGGCCGAGCTGCCTGAACTCGGATCGCTGTGCCGGCGCAAGATCGCCGCCTTGGTGGGCGTCGCGCCGCTGAACCGGGATTCGGGACAAATGCGCGGCCACCGCACCATCTGGGGCGGCCGCGCCGACGTGCGGCGAACGCTCTACATGGCCACGCTGGTGGCGGTGCGCCACAGCGCTGTGTTCAAGCAGTTCTACCAGCGCCTGGTCGTCGCCGGCAAACCAAAGAAGGTCGCCCTCGTGGCAGCCATGCGCAAGCTCCTGACGGTGCTCAACGCCATCGCCAAGAGTGGCAAGCATTGGGACGATTCGCTTCATTCGGCTTGACTTG